>NZ_JAHUWC010000021.1:0-126295 GCF_019219185.1 Pseudomonas sp. PDM26
CCACCTTGTGGCAGGTTTGCAGGGCCCAGACGGCGTCCTCGTGGCTGCTGAAGCCGGAGGGCGAGCGCAACGGCAGCGTGACGTCGAACTCGTAGCAGCGCTGGTCGTCGCAGAACTCGACCATGTCGAAAGCGCCCTCGTCGTGGGCGGTGCAGCGGTACCAGATGCCCACGTCCGCCAGCAGCCGGCTGATGAAGTCCAGGTCGCTTTCGTTGTACTGAATGACCTGGTCGCGGCGCGGGTATTCGCGTTTGAGGGTGAAGCGAAAATGCCCGGGGACGAAGTCGTGGCGACTCATCAGGATGCTTTTGACGATGTCCGGCACCGACTGATTCAGATAGATCCGCGTTTGCTGGCCGCGGGCGAGCAGTGCCAGGCGCGGTTGCAGGGTGACTGCGTAACGGGCTTCGTCGACCGAGCCGGACAGGCGCTTACAACTGGTGATGCGTCCGTAGAGGGTGCGCAGGGGTGTGGGCGGTTTGAGCGCTTCCCAGGAGAAGACCTGCAGGGTCGAGGGATCGGCGTACAGCTTGAAGTCGGCGAATTGGCCGATGAGCTTTTCCGCGCCAAGGTCGAGGTCGCTGCAGGTGAATTCGATGCGGTAAAGGTAGGGTTGGCTGAGGTGTTCTTCACCGTGGAAGGCGAGGACGTCGAGGTCGGCGTCGAGTTGGTTGATGTGCAGTGTGTGGCGGCTGTGGTCGAAGAAAGTGCGCGGTGCGTTGGACAAAATCAGACCTCCCTTGGCTGTAGAAGCTGACGGAGAGGCTTCGTGGCCGCCCTCGTTCAAGCGCTCGACAGCTTTCAGGAAGCTGAAAAAGGTTGATATAGGACGTTTCTAATTAGCGCGTAGGGTGTTTCCGAATAATGCAGCAGGCCACAACGCCCTAAGACCCTACCTACAACAGCAAAAGAATCCTCGGCATCTCGACAGCGGCTCGCGGCTGTTCGTCTGATTGGCAGTGGCCGGCACCAGCCTGACCAGACAATCATCATTTGAAGTCTGTCGCCTGACAGGCCATCCGGGAAAACCGGCCGGTTGATCAAGATACCCCCTGGATGACTAGGTCTTTTGTGGCTTGATCCACGCCAACATCCAAGCCACCACCGCACATACCATCAAGGTTTCACCCAACGCCTGCCCCCAGGCTACGAGCATCAGCCCGCCACCGATCAACAGGTAATACAGCAAACCAAACAATGCTCCCGCCGTACCCAGTCGATCGCCATAGTTGACCAGGGCCGAACCGAGGATGTTCGGGATGGCCATGCCGAAGGCCAGCACCACCAGCAACATCGCCAGCACGAACAGCGCGCTGTCCTCCATCAGCCAGACGAAACTGGCACCAACTAATGTCAGTGATCCCGACACCTGGATCAGTTGCGCACTACTCAACCCTCGTCGCAGCAGCCGTTTATTGAGCCCGGCGCCAAGGCCGGAACCCAGGGCCAAGATGACGCCACTGTAGCCAAACCATTGCGCACTCAGGCCCAGCCGCTCAAACATAAAGGGGCCCAGGCTGTAGTAGCTGAACAGGGCAATGTTGAAGGTTGCTACCAACAACGTCGAACGCCAGATATCGCGATCCCGGAGCATTTGCCACAGCGTCTCGAACAACGCGGGCGACGCCACCTGCCGTGGGCGGGTTTCCGGCAAAACCTGCCGGCACCAGTACCACAGGACAACAGCCAGCAACAAAAGCCCTGCCGGCACGCCTCGATAGCCGAAGCCTTGCACCAGGCTTGCGCCGGTGAACAACCCAATGGCCGGGCTGGCGGCCAGCGCAATGCCCATGACCGAAAACACCTGGGCCAGTGCCGCCCCCTTGAAGCGGTCGCGCAATACGGTTTGTGTCACAACCGAGCCCACCGCCGCGCCAAACGCGGCGAGGCCTTGGGCTGCCAACAGAGCATCGAAGGTGCTGACACCGAGCGCCAGCAATGAAGCAGCGACGTAACAGGTGATTCCGGCAAGCATCGTCGGGCGACGCCCGATCAGGTCGCACATCCGGCCCCACACCACCACACCGAACGCGAACGCCAGGAAATACACGGAAAGCATTTGCGCCGACGCCTGCGGACCGACGCCGAAGACCCGGGCAATGTCCGCCAGCGCCGGGCTGTAAATGGATTGCGCCAACTGCGGGAACATCAACAGAGCGACGGCCAATACCACGATTTTCTTGTCATCCATCACGACTTCACTCCTGAAAGAAACTGCGATGCAGCTTAAGAAGTCGTAACTGACGTAATATCAAGATTCTGCCAATTTATAGTTGAAACCGGACAACCCATGGCCTGGCTCGACGCCCACGCACCCTTCGATCCCGACAGTTTCAGCGCACCGGTTGTGGGCATCGCCGCCGCCCTCGGCGTTCACGATTCGGGGATGCATCGACATCAACGCGGGCAACTGCTGTACACCCGCAAGGGCTGCATGCGAATAACCCTGGCGCAGCAGTTGTGCCTGTTGCCGCCCTCCCGCGCGGCATGGATCCCGCCCGCAATTGTCCATCGCGCCGTGATGCAGCAGAGTGTCGATTACCGCTCCATTTACCTGAGTCCCGCGTTGTGCGCAGGCCTGCCGCAACAGGTCTGCGTAATTGAAGTCAGCGCTTTATTGCGGGCTGTGCTGGAGTCAATAGCCCACGCCGAATTCGATAGCGCCTGGCATCAGGGCAAACACGCTCACCTGTTAGGCCTGTGCCTGGGCGAAATCAATGACGCGGTCCGCCAGCCCATGTTGCTGCCGTTGCCGACTGACAAACGTCTGGCACCACTGCTCAACAACGTGGAGAAGCTGCCGCCGCAACTTCAGGTGCTGCAGGATCAAATCGGCGCCAGCGGCCGAACCATCGGACGAATCTTCCACCGTGATACCGGCATGAGTTATCAGCAATGGCGGCAACAGTGGCGCTTGATGCGCGCCATCGAATTGCTCGCGACCGGACGAAACATCGGCTACAGCGCCTTTGAACTGGGATTTGCCAGTGACAGCGCGTTCATCGCGTTCTTCAAGGACATGACCGGCCTCACCCCTGGCGACTGGATGAAATAGCACCTGACGACCGGCAGCAAAAACCAATTGCCACAAAATATTACATACGTCATATTACTACCATCATAATTAACCTCCGCTCCAACAGGTAATCCTCCATGACCAGCATGTCCACCGTTGAACACGACCTGGCTGCCCCGGTGACTGCCGCCAAACCTCCCCTGCTCAAACGCCTGCTCTTGCCCGCCGTGGGGATCGTAGCGTTGGTACTGGCCGGTGTGTATGGCGCGCATTGGTGGAGTGCCGGCCGCTTCATCGAGGAAACCGACGACGCCTACATCGGTGGCGACGTAACGGTGATCGGGCCGAAAGTGGCGGGTTATATCGACGAAGTGCTGGTAACCGATAACCAGAAGGTCAAGGCCGGCGATGTGCTGATCCGCCTCGATTCCCGCGACTACCGGGCCAACCTGGCCAAGGCCGAAGGCGCAGTGGCCGCCCAGGAGGCCCTGCTGGCCAACCTCGACGCCACCGAACAACTGCAACAGGCCGTCATCGGCCAGGCCCGTGCCGGCATCGATGCCGCCGGAGCCGAAACCGCCCGTTCGCGGGACGACGATAGCCGCTACAAAAAACTGGTCACCACCAACGCCGTCTCGGTGGAAAGCGCCCAGCGGGCCAACGCCACGTTCAAGACGGCCCAGGCCCAAAGCAACCGTGCCCAGGCTGAACTGCTGGCCGAGCAGCGCCAGTTGAATGTGATCGACACCCAGAAACAACAGGCCCGGGCCGCCTTGATCCAGGCCAGGGCCGAGCGCGACCTGGCGCAATTGAATGTCGGCTACACCGAACTGAAGGCGCCGGTCGATGGAGTGATCGGCAATCGCCGGGCACGGGTCGGCGCCTATGCCCAGGCCGGCTCGCAATTGCTCTCGGTGGTGCCGTCCAGCGGATTGTGGGTCGATGCCAACTTCAAGGAAGACCAACTGGCGCACATGGTGCCGGGGCAACGAGTGGTGATCCGTGCCGACGTGCTGTCGGGGCAGGAATTCCACGGTCACCTGGACAGCCTCGCCCCTGCCAGCGGTTCGCAATTCAGTGTGTTGCCACCGGAAAACGCCACCGGCAACTTCACCAAGATCGTGCAGCGGGTGCCGGTGCGGATTCACCTCGATCCGGCCGACAGCGTACTCGGCCACCTGCGTCCGGGGTTGTCGGTCACCGCTGAAGTGGACACGCGCAAGGAGCCTGAAGCGCCAGCCGTGGCCAGCACGCCATGAGCCGCGCCCTCGCCGCCCCGGCGCAACCGTTCAATGCCGCGAACATGGCGACGGCGACCAAGGTCTTCGCCTTTGCCAGCATGTGCATCGGCATGTTCATTGCGCTGCTGGATATCCAGATTGTCTCGGCTTCGTTGCGTGACATCGGCGGTGGGCTCTCTGCCGGCACCGACGAAACCGCGTGGGTGCAAACCAGTTACCTGATCGCCGAAATCATCGTGATCCCGCTGTCCGGCTGGCTGTCGCGGGTGTTCTCGACGCGCTGGCTGTTTTGCGCGTCGGCGGTGGGTTTCACCTTGACCAGCCTGCTGTGCGGCGCGGCCTGGAACATCCAGAGCATGATCGCCTTCCGCGCCCTGCAAGGGTTTCTGGGCGGCTCGATGATCCCGATGGTGTTCACCACCGCGTTCGTGTTCTTCACCGGCAAGCAACGGGTGATCGCCGCCGCGACCATCGGCGCGGTGGCCTCATTGGCACCGACCCTGGGGCCGGTGATCGGTGGCTGGATCACTGACATATCGTCCTGGCACTGGCTGTTCTACATCAACCTGGTCCCCGGCATCTTTGTCGCCGTGGCCGTGCCGATGCTGGTGAAAATCGACCAGCCGGAACTGTCGCTGCTCAAAGGCGCGGATTACTTGAGCATGGTGTTTCTGGCGCTGTTCCTCGGCTGCCTGGAATACACCCTGGAAGAAGGGCCGCGCTGGAACTGGTTCAGCGACCGCACGATCCTGACCACCGCGTGGATCAGCGGCCTGGCCGGCCTGGCGTTCATCGGCCGGACCTTGCAGGTGGCCAATCCGATTGTCGATTTGCGCGCCTTGAAGGATCGCAACTTCGCCCTTGGCTGTTTCTTCTCGTTTGTCACCGGCATCGGCCTGTTCGCCACCATTTACCTGACTCCGCTGTTCCTCGGCCGGGTGCGGGGCTACGGAGCGCTGGACATTGGACTGGCGGTTTTCTCCACCGGGGTGTTCCAGATCATGGCGATTCCGTTGTATGCCTTTCTGGCCAACCGCGTCGATCTGCGCTGGATCATGATGACCGGCCTTGGGCTGTTCGCCTTGTCGATGTGGGATTTCAGCCCGATCACCCATGACTGGGGGGCCAAGGAACTGATGCTGCCGCAAGCCTTGCGCGGGATTGCCCAGCAACTGGCGGTACCGCCCGCGGTGACGCTGACGCTCGGTGGCCTGGCGCCGGCGCGGCTCAAACATGCATCGGGGTTGTTCAACCTGATGCGCAACCTGGGCGGGGCTATCGGCATCGCCGCGTGTGCGACCATTCTCAATGACCGCACCAACCTGCATTTCACCCGGCTGGCGGAGCACCTCAACAGCACCAACGAGGCGCTCAACCAATGGCTGTCCCAGGTCGGCAACAACTTCGCCGCCCTCGGCCAGAGCGGTGACGCCGGGGTTACCGCCAGTCTGCATCAGCTATGGTTGCTGACCTACCGCGAAGCCCAGACACAAACCTATGGCGACGCGTTTCTGATGATCGGAGTGTGCTTCGTCATCGCCACGGCGATGGTGCCCTTGATGCGCAAGGTGCAACCACCGGCCGCGCCGAGTGCCGATGCGCATTGAGCCTCGGCTCCCTTTTCGACATCAGGCCTGAGGGGTTTTGCGGAAACCGACGGCCAAACGGTTCCAGCTGTTGATGGTGCTGATCGCCACGGTCAGATCGACCATTTCCTTGGGCGTGAACTGAGCGCTGACCACTTCGTAGTCTTCATCTGGCGCGTGGGTCAGGCTCAGTTGGGTCAGGGATTCGGTCCAGAGCAGCGCGGCACGTTCGCGATCGCTGAAGAACGGTGCCTCGCGCCACGCCGTTATGGCGAACAGGCGACGCGGGGTTTCGCCGCCCTTGATAGCATCGGCGGTGTGCATATCGATGCAAAATGCGCAGCCATTGATCTGCGAAGCCCGCAGCTTGACCAGTTCAACCAGGTTTTTTTCCAGCGGCAGCTTCGAAACCGCCGTTTCCAGGGCGATCATCGCTTTGAGGGCATCAGGGGACGCGGTGTAGAAATCGGTACGCGGTTGCATCGTGTGCTCCAGGGCAAGTGGGGGTGTGACTACGTTAGCCCCCTGCCCCGTTTGCACAAATAGCCAATATTCCAGAAGTCGAGGAGGCCACTTGCGGTGTCTTGTTGGCCGCTGGTCATACCCGATTGCGCAACCACCGCAGAAAGCCCTTCTTCTCCACTGTCACCGGCAGGTCCTGAGTCAGGGTTTTCGCTTTGAGCAAGCGGTAGTCGAGCAAGGTTTTCATCGCATCGTTGATGTCCTGACGGGCATCCAGGCATGGCTTGAGGTATGCCTTTTCGATTCGGTACAAGCCACAAAAGGTCTTGGCGGTAAACTGCGCAGGCACCGAGCTGTCGTCCAGGATACCGGCCTCGCCGATCACCTCTCCGGGCCCCATGCGGCCTGATTCGAACGGCGAGCCATGACGGGTCAGCGTCACGCTGACGACACCGGACTCGATAATGAACAAGTGATCGCTGACCTCCCCCGCGTCGAGGATCGTTTCGCCGGCACGGAAGGTTTGCAGGGTCATGTTCTGGCTGAAGGTGTCTTTTTCTTCCTGACGCAACGTGGAGAAAATCGGCGAACTGTCGAGCAGTGCCCGGGGCCGCGACAGGTTGCCCGCCAGCGTGGGTTCGACGCTCGACAACAGGTTGACCCCGGACGCCTGCAAGTGCCGGTACGCCAGGTCGAACAGTTGATTGCGCACCGTGCGTTTCTCGCTCATCGACGCGACAAACCCATTGATTTCGTATTCCACTCCGGTGCTGCTGGAGCTTTTCAGAGAGACGCTCGGGGCCGGTGTGTCGAGCAGAAAACGGCAACCTTGCATGGCGCGTTCAAGGGCATCGATCACTGTGTTCGGCCGTGCATGGGGGCTCACTTGAAGGGTGATGGAAACGCCAAACATATCGCTCGGGCGGCTGAAGTTGATGATCTTGGCCTTGGCTGCCAATGAGTTGGGAATCACCGCCAGGCTGCCTTGGGCGGTTTGCAGGCGCGTGGCCCGCCAGTCGATGTCGGTGACCCGGCCTTCGGTGCCGTCGATGGAGATCCAGTCATCCAGTTGATAGGGTTTGGTGGTGTTCAAAACGATGCCGGAGAACACGTCGCTGAGGGTGCTCTGCAAGGCCAGGCCGACGATGATCGCCAACGCACCGGAGGTCGCCAGCACGCCTTTGACCGGTAGATCGAGTACATAGGCCAGGGCGGCAATGATCGCGATCAGGAAAATCACCGCACCGAGCAAATCCTGAAGCAATCGCCCGGTATGTCCGACCCGCTGCATCATCACCGCACCGATCAGCACCGTCAGCATCCGCGCGCCGAACAACCACCAGCCGATCTGCAATCCGGTGGCCGCCAGGTGCAACGGTACGTTGTCGGCCCAGGGCGGCGGCTCCATCGGGTTCAGGCCTTCATTGAACAGCAGAAGGCTGTATAGCGCGAAAATCGTGACCCGCAACAGAAGCTTCCAAGGGTTGCGGTTGTCACCGATTAAACGCCACAACCCGAGGTCAATCAGGATCAGCACCATGGCGCAGATCAATGGGTGTTCGGTGAGGAAAGACAGCATCAAGCAACTCCAGCCAGGGCTAATAACGCGAAGATCGCATGGATTGGCCATAGTGTAGGAGCAATTGATTTGGCGGGATGAACACGTCTGGGTAGACACCAAAAAAACCTGTGGGAGCGGGCTTGCTCCGGGCGGCGATCCGACGTTGCTATCGATCAGTCACTGCAATGTTGAGTGTCAGATCGCCATCGCGGGCAAGCCCGCTCCCACAGGGAATGAGTGTTACTGAAGTTATTTGCTATTGGCCAGCGTGCTGTAGCTGGTCATCAGGTTGCGGTAATCCGGAATATGGTTGGAGAACAGCGTGCCCAACCCTTCGATGTCGTGGCGCCAGTCGCGGTGCAGTTCACAGGCCAGGCCGAACCAGGTCATCAGTTGCGCGCCCTGAGCGGTCATACGGTTCCACGCCGATTCGCGGGTCAGTTCGTTGAAGGTGCCGGACGCGTCGGTGACCACGAACACCTCAAAACCTTCGGCCAGCGCCGAAAGCGCCGGGAATGCTACGCAAACTTCCGTCACCACACCGGCGATGATCAATTGTTTCTTGCCGGTGGCCTTGATCGCCTTGACGAAATCTTCGTTGTCCCAGGCGTTGATCTGGCCCGGGCGAGCGATGTACGGCGCGTCCGGAAACAGTGCCTTGAGCTCGGGCACCAGCGGGCCGTTGGGGCCGGTTTCAAAACTCGTGGTGAGGATGGTCGGCAGCTTGAAGTACTTGGCCAGGTCAGCCAGGGCCAGCACGTTGTTCTTGAATCGATCCGGGTCAATGTCGCGCACCAGTGACAGCAGGCCCGCCTGATGATCAACCATCAGAACCGCGGCGTTGTCCTTGTCCAGACGCTTGTAGGAAGTGGTCATTGCAGTAGTCCTCGCGTGTTATCGATGCCGAGTGGAAATCGGCTTGGGGTCACCGGTTAGCGCTGGGAGTCCAGCACCTCGTGTTCGTTCGCCACTTGCCGGGCCTTGAGGTAACTCTCGATCAGCAACTGATAATGCGGCATGGCCTGGGCGTAGACAGCGGCCCACTGCTCGGCATCCGGACGGTTCCACGAGCCTTGCAGCTCGGATAGCGTCGCCATGATGTCGATCGGCACCACCCCGGCCTGGGCCAGGCGGGCAACGGTCAGCTCGGTGGCCAGTTTCGAGTGGTTGCCCGAGGCGTCGACCACGGCAAACACCTTGTAGCCTTCATGCACCGCCGCGATGGACGGGAACGCCAGGCACACGCTGGTCAAGGTGCCGGCGATCACCAGGGTTTTCTTGCCGGTGGCTTTGACCGCCGCGTGAAACTCCGGGTTGTCCCAGGCGTTGATTTCACCTTTGCGTGCCACGTACTGCGCATGGGGTGCGGCTTCGTGGATTTCCGGGATCAACGGCCCGTTCGGTCCTTGCGGGACCGAGGCAGTGGTAATCACCGGCATTTTCAGCAAGGTTGCAGCCTTGGCCAGGGCGATGGCGTTGGCGCGCAGTTGAGGCACGTCCATGTCCTTGACGATCTGGAACAGTCCGCTCTGGTGATCGATCAACAGCATCGCGCTGTCGTTGGGGTCGATGGTCGGTTTCTGGCCGTTGAAGTTGGCCGCGTAGACAGTGTTCATGAGCGTTTCCTCTTTCTTTTGGGCAACAGCCATCCCTGGCCTGAAAACCGGCCTACTCATCCTGTGTAGAGTCGGGTGTAAAAGCGTTGCGAACTAAGCGTGCATCCGGCCGAAGCGACCGGACTGGAAGTCGGCGAAGGCCTGGTGGATTTCCTGCTCGGTGTTCATCACGAACGGCCCATGGCCGACGATCGGCTCGTCGATAGGCTCACCGCTGAGCAACAGCACCACCGCGTCTTCGCTGGCTTCGAGGGTCACCTGATCACCCTTGCGGTCGAACAGGGCTAACTGCCCCTGGCGCACCGACTCCAGGCCATTGACCTGAACCGTGCCACGCAAAACCACCAGTGCGGTGTTGCGCCCTTCATGCAGGTCAAGGCTGAGCAACTTGCCGGCATTCAAACGAATGTCCCACACGTCGATCGGGGTAAAGGTGCGCGCCGGGCCTTGGTGACCGTCGAACTCACCGGCGATCAGGCGCAGGCTGCCGGCGTTGTCCTGCAAGGCGATGCTCGGGATGTCGCCGTCGAGGATCGTTTGGTAACCGGGGTCGGCCATCTTGTCCCTGGCCGGCAGATTGACCCACAGTTGCACCATCTCCAGGGTGCCGCCGCTTTTGGCGAAACCCTGGGAGTGAAATTCTTCATGCAGGATCCCCGAAGCAGCGGTCATCCATTGCACATCGCCGGGGCCGATCTTGCCGCCACTGCCGGTGGAGTCCCGGTGCTCCAGTTCGCCCTCGTAAACGATGGTCACTGTTTCGAAGCCACGATGCGGATGCTGACCAACGCCACGTCGCTCGGTGGTCGGGGTGAATTCAGCGGGGCCGGCGTGATCCAGCAACAGGAACGGGCTGATGTGTTTGCCCAGGTTGTCGTAGGAAAACAGTGTGCGAACCGGAAAACCGTCGCCGACCCAGTGGGCCCGTGGACTGGTGTAGATACCGATGATGTTTTTCATGGTGTCTCCTGATGAGGTGAGTGAAGCCATGGACAGAGCTTAAAACCGTGACCTTTGCTGCGCTAGACTGCAAAAATCAGCTTTAGCGTTCTATTTGGAGAACGATGGTGGAAGACCTCAACACCCTCTACTACTTCACCCAGGTAGTGGAGCATCACGGTTTCGCCGCAGCGGGCCGGGCGCTGGACATGCCCAAGTCCAAGCTCAGCCGACGCATTGCCGAACTCGAAGAGCGCCTCGGCGTGCGCCTGCTGCACCGCACCAGCCGGCATTGCTCGTTGACGGAAATCGGCCAGGCCTACTACCAGCGCTGCCTGGCCATGCGCGTGGAGGCGGAAAGCGCCGCCGAACTGATCGAGCGCAACCGCTCCGAGCCCCAGGGCCTGGTGCGTGTCAGTTGCCCGACGGCGCTGCTCAATTCCTGGGTCGGGCCGATGCTGACCCGCTACATGCTCAAGTACCCGTTGGTGGAGTTGTTCATCGAGAGCACCAACCGCCGGGTTGACCTGATTCACGAAGGCTTCGATATTGCGCTGCGGGTACGCTTTCCGCCGCTGGAAAACACCGACATGGTGATGAAGGTGCTGGGCAACAGCACCCAGAGCGTGGTCGGCAGCCCGGCCTATTTATCGCGCCTGTCGACACCGGCCTCCCCGGCCGATCTCAGCGGCTTGCCGAGCCTGCACTGGGGCGCGGCGCAGCGCGAATATCAGTGGGAACTGTTCGGGGCCGACGGCAGCACCGCGATGATCCGGCATGCGCCGCGCATGGTCACCGATGACCTGTTGGCCTTGCGCCATGCGGCGGTCGCCGGGATCGGCATCGTGCACCTGCCCAGTGTGGTGGTGCGCGATGAAATCGCTGCTGGGCAACTGGTGGAGCTGGTGCCAGGCTGGGCGCCGAAGAGCGGCGTGATTCATGCAATTTTCCCTTCGCGTCGGGGTTTGCTGCCTTCGGTGCGCACGTTGATCGACTTTCTCGGGGAAGAATTCAGCCGCAGTGATATTGCTTAGGGGCAGCGGCAAGGCTTTAGACCGAGTGATGGCTATCGCGAGCAGGCTCGCTCCTACAGGGGGAACGCATTCCAAATGTGGGAGCGACGGTGCGGCGACCCGACCTGCTCGCGATGGCGTCAGACCAGACACCATCAACACATCTTCCTGCCCCGATTCATGACTTTCAGTAAACATTGCTTTGCCGCTCCAGCGGTTTTTCTCACGGATGCAGGCGCCGATACTGCCGCCCATTCCCACTGCAACCTCTGGAGTCATCAATGTCTATTCCCGCCTTCGGCCTGGGTACGTTTCGCCTGCAAGGCCAGGTGGTCATCGATTCGGTAAGCACCGCCCTGGCGCTCGGCTACCGGGTGATCGATACCGCACAAATCTACGAGAATGAAGCCGAAGTCGGCGAGGCTATCGCGGCCAGCGGCATCGCCCGTGAAGAACTGTTCATCACCAGCAAGATCTGGGTCGCCAACCTGGCCGGTGATCGTCTGATCGACAGCCTGAAGCAAAGCCTGCGCAAACTGCAGACCGATTACCTGGACCTGACCCTGATCCACTGGCCGTCGCCGGACGATCAAGTGCCTGTCGCAGAATTCATGGGCGCCCTGCTCGAAGCCAAACGCCTGGGCCTGACCCGGCAGATCGGCGTGTCCAACTTCACCATCGACCTGATGCAGCAAGCGATTGCAGCCATCGGTGCCGAGCACATCGCCACCCACCAGATCGAACTGCACCCGTACCTGCAAAACCGCGACGTCGTCGCGTTCGCGCAGAACCAGGGCATCGGCATCACCTCGTACATGACCCTGGCGTACGGTGCAGTCCTCAAGGACCCGCTTATCCAGCAAATCGCCGAGCGCCTGCACGCGACACCGGCCCAGGTCACCCTCGCCTGGGCCATGCAATCGGGTTACGCGGTGATCCCGTCTTCCACGCGCCGGGCCAACCTCGAAAGCAACCTTAAGGCTCGCGAGCTGACCTTGAGCGAGGGCGACATGGCCTTGATCGCAACGCTGGATCGCGGCCACCGGTTGACCAGCCCAAAAGGCATCGCGCCGCACTGGGATTGAGCCTCAATCCTGCTCGATACTCTGGTCCAGGCGGGCCATGGCTTGCTGCAACTGATCGACGGCATCGTCGATCAGTGCCGCGCGGCCGTCATTGCACGCCCGCTCCAGTTGTTCGCAACACTCGACCAGGCCAAGCGCTCGCACCATCAGCGCCCCGCCCTTGATCCGGTGTGCCAGCGTCTGCAGACCCGGGCGATTGCCGTTGGTGTGCAAGGCCAGCAAATGCACACGGTCCTCGCGGTTGGTCAGCGCCAGATCGTGCATCAGTTGATCGATCAACTCACGATCCGAATCCGCATAGCGTTCCAGCCCGCTCAAGTCGAACTCGGCGAAACCAGGGTCGACGATCGCCGCTTGGGGTGCACTGGAAAACCGCCGGGCCAGCCACGCCTGCAAGTCCACCAGGCGAATGGGTTTGAACAGGCAATCGTCCATCCCCGCCGCCTTGCACCGGTCCTTCTCCTCGGCCTGCGCATTGGCGGTAAAGCCCAGAATCAGCGTCGGCGACAGCCCCTGCACCCGCTCTTGCTCACGTATCGCGCCGGCCAGCTCGTAACCGCTGAGCACCGGCATGTTGCAGTCGGTGACGACCAGATCGAAACCGTGCCCTTGCCCGCGCCCACGCCACTGTTCAAGCCCCTGTGCCCCGTCTTCAGCCAGCACCACGCAATGGCCCAGATAGCTCAGCTGCCGCGAGAGCAACAGGCGATTGGCCGGATAATCGTCGACCACCAGAATCGACAACGCCCGGGTCGTGAGCTGCGCCGGATCCCGGGACACCCCCTCGGCGGGTAACGTTTGCAGCACGGGCAGCACCAGGCTGATGTCCACCCGCGTCCCGCGCCCGGGCTCACTGTCGAGCTGCAACTGGCCGCCCATCGTTTCGCACAGAGTACGACTGATCACCAGGCCCAGGCCGGAACCTTGCCGGGCAGTCTGCTGAGTGTTACCCGCTTGCACGAACGGGCTGAACAGGCGTTGCAGGTCGAAAGCGCTGATGCCGATGCCGCTGTCTTCGATCTGTACGCTGACGGCGAGATGCGCCGGGCCTTGAGGCTGCACCCGCAGTATCAGGCTCACCTCGCCTTCCCGGGTGAACTTGATCGCATTGCTCAGCAGATTGGACAGCACCTGTTTGAAGCGCGTGGGATCGAGCGTCACGTCACAGTCACTGCGCGCGTCGAGATCGACCCGCCACTGCAGATTCTTTTGCATCGCCAGCCCTTCGAAAACCCGGCAGACCGACGTCACCAGCGCGTGCAGATTGACCCGCTCCGGCGCCAACGACAAATGCCCGGATTCGATCCGCGCGACGTCCAGAATGTCGCCGATCAACTCCAGCAACTGCTGCCCGGCGTTGGACGCCACCTCGATGGCGGCGCGGTCGGTCACCCCTTCATCGGCGCGTTTGAGTGCCAGTTCGAGCATGCCGATCAAGGCGTTCATCGGCGTGCGGATTTCATGGCTCATGGTGGCCAGGAACGTGGTCTTGGCCCGGTTGGCGTCGTCGGCCGCGTCCTTGGCTTCCTGCAATTGCCCGAGCAATTGCTGACGCTGGCGAATCTGCCGCCGCTGCCAGACGATCCCGGCCAACGCCAGCAACAGCAAGACACCCGCCACCGCAAACGCCTGCACGATCGCTTGTCGGTGTCGCAGCCAGTAACTCTGCTCGACCATCGAGTCATAGCGCCAGGGTTGAGTCAGCTCGTCAATTTCCTCAGGGGGAATACTCAGTAATGCCTTGTCCAGAATCGAATGCAGTTCGGTGGCCTCGCGACTGGTTGCCAGGGTGCTTCGGGCGGGGTCGGTGCCCACGGTGCTGGTCACTTGCAGGCGATCGCGATACTGCCGGGAAATCAGGTAACGGGCGCTGATCAACGAGTTGATACCGCCATGGGCCTTGCCCTGGGCGACCATCTCCATGGCGTCCGTGGACAGTGGCGCATCCGCCAGCTGGATCAGCGGGTAATGCTGGCGAAGGTACTCGGCGGCAATGTTGCCCTGGGTCAGCGCCAGGGTTCTTCCCGCCATGTCATCCAGCGTCCTGGGGCTGTCCGCGTCCACGCTGGTCACCAGCACCGACGGGCTGCTCAGAAACGACCGGGTGAACCGCAACTCATCTTCACGCTGGGAACTGAGGCCGATACCGGCCAACACATCGATCTGGCCGCTCGTGATGCCCGTCATCATCTCGGCCACCGACTTCATGCCCTGGATGTCAAATTGCAACCCGGTGCGCAAAGTGATTTTCGCCAGCACATCGACGCCGATACCGCGAAACTTGCCTTCGCTGTCGACAAATGAAATCGGCGGGATATTTTCGTTGATTGCGACCTTCACGCGCGGGTGGCGTTCGAGCCAGTGCTGTTCGGCCACGCTCAATTGCAATGACTGGGTGCCGGGGATAGACGCCCCGTTGGCCCCCCAACGACGCAGGATGTTCATTTGTTTATTGGTGGTGACGACTGCCAGTGCCTTGTTGACGACACGCAATAGCGCAACGTTGTCGCGGGCCATCGCAAAGGCAAAACGCCCGGACTCCATGGGCGAGAAGTCCGTCAGTTGCACGTTGTTCAGGTAATTCTTGCTGATCAGATAATGGGCATTGATCGCATCACCGAGGTAGACATCGGCCTGGCCGAACGCCACGGCGCCCATGGCCGCCAGTGTCGAGGGAAACAGCTGGACCTGCGCTTTGGAATAGAACTGTTGCACGCTGTATTCGGGCAAGTAGTGATACAGCATCACCAGTCGCTTGCCGGCCAGTGTCGGGTCGAGCACCGGAGGGAAATCGGTGCGGGTGACCAGCACCGGTTGATCCACCGCGTAGGCGCTGGACATCTGTAGCTGCGGATCTTCGGCTTCGAATCGGTTGGCCGTTCCCAGCAGGTCGGCCCGCCCGTCCTTGATGGCCTGCACCGCGTCGGCCCGCGACGGATAACATTGAACCTCGATGACGACGTTCAACAATTGTTCGAGCAACCCGGCGTAATCAGCTGTTATGCCTTCGAACACCTTGCCTGCCGTGTTGAACTCGAAGGGGGGATAGTCGGGAGCCGAGACAGCCAGCACCAATCGGCCCTTTTGCTGCAACCAGCGCAACTCGGCTTCCGACCACCTGACGCTCAGGCCTTCGGCACTCGAGCGTCCCAACAGGGTCAACGACTCTTGTGCACAGACCGTCGATGCCCAGAGAAGAAGGCCAATCAGCACCCCGCCTGCCAGTCGTCGGAGAGTGTTCATTCAGATCAAATGATTGCGCAGGGCGAAATCCCTCAAGTGCACTGACGAGCTCACGTTGAGCTTGAGGGTGAGGCGGGTCTTGTAGGTACTGACGGTCTTGTAGCTCAGGTGCATGATCTCGGCGATTTCCAGGTTTTTCGAGCCCCGGGCCAGGTACTGCAAAATGGTCAGCTCACGATTGGAGAGCTTGTCGATCAACTGCGTTTCACTGCGTTGCAAATCCCCCATCGACACGGAACTCGAGGAGAGCTGGGCAAAATAGGTATAGCCGGCCATCACGCAATTCACCGCCGCCTTCAAGTCATCCAGGTCCTTGCTCTTGGAAACATAGGCAACGGCCCCGGCCCGCATGCAGCGGTCCTGATAGAACTGGGCCTCCAGCGAGGTGAACACCACCACGCGGCATCGCGTGTTTTCGGCCTTGATACGGTCCATCACCTCAAGCCCCGCCACACCCGGGAGGCCCAGATCAAGCAGCACGACATCCGGTTGATGCTCGCGGATCAACGACAAGACCTCATCACCACGGGAGGCCTCGTAAATCTGCTCGAACCCTTCACCCTTGAGTACGAGTTTGATCATGGAGCGAACCACCGGATGATCTTCCACAATCAGTGCTGACTTCATGACAACTCCCGTGCAAAACAACACGATCGGGCAAAAAATGCCCTCCAGGCACCGCAGCGATTGGGCACAACGCTGCGCATAGACTCTTGCATGGAAGGCTGGAAAGTACTACCTGACAGAAATGACAGTCCCGACGAACGGTAGCCGACAATCGACAGCGCTCATCAACTGCGTAATGGACGCCAGGTCCGGCAGAGCGGCCCGGCTCAACCGGACTTTGCCCGCGACTGGCGACAACGGCGCCTGCCGTTCATTGAAGATAAACCCGTGATGAACCTGCGGGTTGTCGTCAAGGAAACTGAACAGGTCCAGCGCTCCCATTACCATCGCCCCATTGACCAGCACCAGGTCCAGAGGCTCGCAACCGTACTCCACCAGTGCAAGGAGCTCGTCGAGGCTCTGCACCGGAGCCACCCGAAAATAGCCGAGCTGGTTGAACAGTCGCTCGATCCGCAGGCGGTTGAAGTGCTGCGCATCGGCGATCAGGATGCGCAAGGATTTGTTCGGCAAGGTGACCTCCAAAAGGATGTCGGTTTCAAGAGGTCGCAAAGACTACGGAAGACCTTCCTGGGTTTATGTAGGAATATTCCTAAATAAATGCCGGTTAATCTGACGCTTGCCCGGGAAACCTTGGCCGTTACTCCGTGGTACTCGGACTCCAGAACGCCTGCACCACCTGGCTCGACGTCGAAATCCGTGCCACCAGCGCATCCAGTTCATCACCATCGACCGAGGTGGTCGCCAGGGTGGCTTCGATTTCAATTTCATCCGTGCCGAAGGCATGCACATCGACATCGCTGGCCGGATAGTTGCTGCGCGCAAGCTCGGCCTCGAGCAGGGCCAGCACGGTTTTCTGCTGCGTACGCCGGGCAATGACATAGACGATGTTGGTGACCTCTGCCGAGATCACATCCATCGGCTGACGGTTGATGTTGTTGACGATCGGCCGCAGCAAGGTGTTGGCCGCGAGCACGAACAAGGTGCCAAGCAAGGCTTCGGCCAGCAGGTCGGCACCGGCGCAGGCACCGACTGCCGCCGAGGTCCAGAGCGTGGCGGCGGTATTGAGGCCGCGCACATTGCCCTCTTCGCGCATGATCACCCCGGCGCCGAGAAAGCCGATGCCGGAGACCACGTACGCCACGACCCGCACGGCGCCTTCGGCCCCGCCGAGCCGGTTGGCCATGTCGACGAAAATCGCCGCGCCCACCGCCACCAGCACGTTAGTGCGCAGGCCGGCGGTGCGTTGCCGGTACTGACGCTCGAAACCGATCAGGCCACCGAGGATAAAAGCCGCGCTGAGGCTGACCAGGGTGTCGAGCAGGGAGGTCAGGTTGAGGTTGTTGATGGCTTGCATATGAAAATCCTTGAAAAACACACAACCCTTGTGGCGAGGGAGCTTGCTCCCGCTGGGCAGCGAAGTGGCCCCAAAACCTGACAATACGGTACCTCCAGCAGACCTCGCTCGCCGGTTTTGCGACTGCTACGCAGTCGAGCGGGAGCAAGCTCCCTCGCCACAAAGCTCATACTGGCGGTGTTATTGCCAGCCAAACCGGCGAATGTAGAACCCCTTCACCGCCTGGGTCAGCGCCATGTACGCCAGCAGGATCACCGGCAGGAACACGAAGTACAGCGACGGCAGCGCCTGTAATTTGAAGTAATGCGCCAGCGGTCCCATCGGCAGGAAAATCCCCACAGCCATGATCAACCCGGTCATCACCAGCAAGGGCATGGCCGCGCGGCTTTGCAGGAACGGGATCTTCGGCGTGCGGATCATGTGCACGATCAGGGTCTGGGTCAGCAGCCCGACCACGAACCAGCCGGACTGGAACAGGGTCTGGTGATCCGGGGTGTTGGCATCGAACACGTACCACATCAAGGCGAACGTGGTGATGTCGAAGATCGAGCTGATCGGCCCGAAAAACAGCATGAAGCACCCGACATCCGCCGGCTGCCAGCGCTGTGGTTGCTTGAGCATTTCGTCATCGACGTTATCGAACGGGATGGCGATCTGCGAAATGTCATAGAGCAGGTTCTGCACCAGCAGGTGCATCGGCAGCATCGGCAGGAACGGGATGAACGCACTGGCCACCAGCACCGAGAACACGTTGCCGAAGTTCGAACTGGCGGTCATCTTGATGTACTTGAGCATGTTGGCGAAGGTCCTGCGACCTTCCAGCACGCCCTCCTCCAGCACCATCAGGCTCTTTTCCAGCAGGATGATGTCGGCCGCCTCCTTGGCGATGTCCACGGCGCTGTCCACGGAAATACCGATGTCGGCGGTGCGCAGGGCCGGGGCGTCGTTGATGCCGTCGCCCATGAAACCGACCACATGGCCGTTGCCCTTGAGTAGACGGACGATGCGTTCCTTGTGCGACGGGGTCAGCCTGGCGAAGACGTTGGTGGTCTCCACGGCTTTCGCCAGTTCGGCATCGCTCATGCGCTCGATGTCGTTGCCCATCAGCAGGCCTTGCTGTTCCAGGCCGACTTCGCGGCAGATCTTCGCCGTCACCAGTTCGTTGTCGCCGGTCAGCACTTTCACCGCCACGCCGTGGGCCGCCAGCGCCTTAAGAGCGGGCGCGGTGCTTTCCTTCGGTGGATCGAGGAACGCCACGTAGCCGATCAACGTCAGTGCCTGTTCATCGGCCAGGCTGTAGGTGTCGCGCCCTTCGGTCATCGGCCGCGCAGCAACCGCCACCACCCGCAGGCCTTCGGCGTTGAACATGGCCGTGACCTGACGAATTCGCGCCAGCAACTCTTCGCTCAAGGCTTCATCGACTTCGCCGTGACGCACCCGCGAGCAGACCGCCAGCACTTCTTCCACCGCGCCCTTGCAGATCAGCAGGTGCGGTTGATCGCGCTCGGCGACCACCACCGACATGCGCCGGCGGGTGAAGTCGAACGGGATCTCGTCGACCTTGCGAAATGCCGTGCCGACTTTCAGCTCCCGGTGGATTTCGACGTGTTCGAGCACCGCCACATCCAGCAGGTTTTTCAGGCCGGTCTGGTAGTAGCTGTTGAGGTAGGCCATTTCCAGCACGTCATCCGAGTCGTTGCCCCAGACATCGACGTTGCGCGCCAGGAAGATCTTGTCCTGGGTCAGGGTGCCGGTCTTGTCGGTGCACAGCACATCCATGGCGCCAAAGTTCTGGATGGCGTCGAGGCGTTTGACGATGACTTTTTTGCGCGACAGGAACACCGCGCCCTTGGCCAGGGTCGAGGTGACGATCATCGGCAGCATTTCCGGGGTGAGGCCCACGGCAATCGACAGCGCGAACAGCAGCGCTTCGGTCCAGTCGCCCTTGGTGAAACCGTTGATGAACAACACCAGTGGCGCCATCACGAACATGAAGCGGATCAGCAGCCAGCTGACTTTGTTGACCCCGGTCTGGAACGAAGTCGGCGCCCGGTCGGTTGCACCCACGCGCTGGGCCAGGGCACCGAAATAGGTGCTGTTGCCGGTGGTGAGGATCACCGCCAAGGCCGTGCCGGACACCACGTTGGTGCCCATGAACAGGATGTTGTCCAGGTCCAGGGGGTTGAGTGTGTCGCGGTCCTGCTGGCGGGGAAATTTCTCCACCGGCATCGATTCACCGGTCATGGCCGCCTGACTGACGAACAGGTCCTTGGCGCTGAGCACCCGGCAATCGGCGGGAATCATGTCACCGGCCGACAGCACGATCAGGTCGCCCGGCACCAGTTGCCTGATCGGCAGTTCGATGCGCTGTGCGCTGCGGTCCTCAAGGTCGCGGCGCATTACCGTGGCCGTGTTGCTGACCATGGCCTTGAGGGCATCGGCGGCCTGGTTGGATTTGGTTTCCTGCCAGAAACGCAGCAAGGTCGAGAGCACCACCATGGAGAAAATCACGATGGCGGCTTTCATGTCTTCGGTCAGCCAGGAGATGACCGCCAGCAACGTCAGCAGCAGGTTGAACGGATTCTTGTAGCAGTGCCACAGGTGCGTCCACCAGGGCAGCGGCTGTTCGTGCTCGACTTCATTGAGGCCGAATTGCTCGCGCAGGGCATCGGCTTCGAGTTCGCTCAAGCCGTCGGTGTGACTGCCCAGGGTGTTGAGCAATTGACCGGTGTCGCTGCCGGCGGCGGCCACCAGGGTTTGCGCCAGGGTGGGTGGGACTTCACGGCTGACCGTGGTGTCGGTGAAGGTTTCCAGCAACGCCAGGCGACGGAAGTGTCGGGCGATGTGGCGGTTACGCAGGAAGCCTGCGAAGAATTCCTTGAGGGTAAGTTTCATGGCTGGTGCCCCTTTGGTCAGCCGGGAAACCGTCGAGCAGGCAGGTCCACGCCGCTGCCGCCGGAACAACCGGCAAAGCAAGGCCTGGCGCGCCGGTCACGAATGACAGGCGTGTCGATAGAGCGGCGGCCACGACAAAAAGTCGAAACCACGCACTGTTCAGCGTCGATGAGAGGGACGTCGGGACATGGCCCGGACTGGCCATGATCAGGATGCCGCTGCTCGCTTGTCGGCGAGACAACGGCACAGGAGACTGCGCGTTATCTTGCCGAGAAAATGCCGGTTACCGGGACCGGCCGACAACTGTCACTCGAACAAGTACCCACTGTGGGTCTCCGTAATGGATGAAAACGCGCGAAGCTTACGCCCCGATGTTTGGCGAGTAAACCCGATACAAAAGCTTGCCGGGGGAATCTCGGAGATCTTCAGGAAGGGTTCAGGATTGGGGTCCTCAGCAAAAGATCGCAGCCTTCGGCAGCTCCTACGGGTGTACGCCATCCCAATGTAGGAGCTGCCGGAGGCTGCGATCTTTTGACGGTCAACTCGATATCAGCTCGCCGTCGCCAACAACAAATCCACCACCGACCGCCCATGCCCGCGATGCTTGCCATGCTCATACAGCGAGCCGGCAATCTCATCGGCACGAATCGGCAGGATCGACAGCAAGGTGTCGCTCAGCCCATGGCTCGCCTGGCAGAAGCCCTGCATGTAGAGGCCGGCCTTGCAGCGCTCATCGGTGATCAGTTTGTAGTGGCGATCGACCTCGAAATCACCCAGGTACTCTTCCAGCGGTGCCAGCAACTTGCGGTGCATCTGCCGCTCGTAACCGGTGGCCAGCACTACGGCGTCGTAGTGACGCACCGAGACTTCGCCGGTGGCGTTGTTGCGCAACACCAGTTCGATGCCCCGTTCGTTGGCGGTGGCCTTTGAGAGGGTGGTCAGAGTGTGGAACGCATGACGAGCGATGCCCGAGACTTTCTGCCGGTAGAAGATGCCGTAGATGCGCTCGATCAGATCGATGTCCACCACCGAGTAATTGGTGTTGTGGTACTCGTTCACCAGTCGTTCGCGCTCGCTGTCGGGTTGCAGGAACACCAGGTCGGTGAATTCCGGCGAGAACACTTCGTTGACGAAGGGGCTGTCGTCGGCCGGCTTGAGTGCCGAGCCGCGCAGGATCATGTCCACCTGCACCGATGGGAAGCTGTCGTTCAAGTCGATGAAGGCCTCCGCCGCGCTCTGCCCGCCACCGATGATCGCAATGCTCATCGGCCGGTTGTCCACGCACGGCTGCTTGGCCATCTGCGCCAGGTACTGGGAATGGTGGAACACCCGGCCGTCATCCTTGAGCGCCTTGAACACTTCGGGAATGCGCGGCGTGCCACCGGCGCTGACCACCACTGAACGGGTGGTGCGCACCTGCTGATGCCCGCTCGCATCGCGGGAGATCACCCGCAACGCTTCGACCTGATGGTTGTGCAGCACTGGCTCGATGGTCAGCACTTCTTCGCCGTAGCGGCTTTGCGCGGTGAATTGCCCGGCGACCCAGCGCAGGTAGTCGTTGTACTCCATGCGGCACGGATAGAAGGTGCCCAGGTTGATGAAGTCCACCAGGCGTCCGTGGGCCTTGAGGTAATTGACGAACGAGTAAGGGCTGGTCGGATTGCGCAGGGTCACCAGGTCCTTGAGGAAGGAAATCTGCAACTCGCTCTGGGTCACCAGGGTGTTGCCGTGCCAGCGGTAGTCGGCCTGCTTGTCGAGAAACAGCACATCCAGGTTGCCCTGGCTCGCCCCGCGCTCTTGCAGCGCGATGGCCAGTGCCAGGTTCGACGGGCCGAAGCCGACGCCGATCAGGTCGTGAACGAGGGGCGCTGCAATTGCCTGTGTCATGTCCAGTGTCCTCTGGATGTTCCCCTCAAACGCGGGGCATTGAACCTAAGTGACCTGACAGGCCTTGGGCCGCACAACAGGTCGTCTGTTGAGTAGGAACGAGGACCGTGAAAAAAAATTTAACCGTACAGGATCACTGGGCGTCCCACTGTCGCATCCGCACACGGCAATGCTTCATGGCATTGACAATGTGCTTCTCGACCATTGCCCGGGAAATGCCCAGTTGGTCGGCAATCTGCGGATGGGACAGGCCTTCGATCTTGCGTAACAGAAAGCTCTCGCGGCACAGCCGTGGCAACTCCGCCAAGGCCCGCTGGAGCATGTCCAGGCGCTGACCGTGATCGAGGACCTTGTGCGGCGACGGCGTGAAGTAGCGTTCCTCGCTGTCGAGCACGTCCAGCGGTTCGGCTCGACGCAGGGCGTTGCGGCGGTGGTCATCGATGACCAGGTTGAGGGCGGTGCGATAGAGGAATGCCCGGGGCTGCTCGATCGGCGCATCGCTGGTCCGTTCCAGCACGCGCAGATAAGCGTCATGCACCACATCTTCGGCCACCTGACGGTTGCCCAGCCTGGCGTTGAGGAAACACACCAGCTCGCGATAGTAGTTTTCCAACATGACTCCCGTCCGCACGGGGGTGCGGTTTCTGTCCTTGAGCCATTCCGGCGACCGCTGAATTACGCAGTAGCAAGATAGTGGCAATTTGAGTCGCGTAATTTATAGTAATTCTCATATAGATTTAAAGTACTGCATCAACTTGCCCGGTAATTTGTCTCGCCCCCTGTAGGAGCGAGCTCGCTCGCGATGGTCGCAAGGACGACGCGTTAAATCAGAAAGTACGCATCATCGTTCACGACCATCGCGAGCAAGCTCGCTCCTACAGTGGTTTGTGTCGTCGCCTAAATTACGTGCCCGGCTCATCGTTTACAGGACAGCTCCCCGTCTGCGCCCCGGTTTCCCCGTCGCTGAACGACGGGCCGTTTTCCCTAGGCCGGAACCCTGCATGAAACGTCCCCGACAGACCCGACGCGCCCTGCTTGCAGCACTTTGTCTGATCCCCGTGGTGGCCGTCGCCGCCTGGCAGTTCATTCCGCCGGGACGCGACGGGCTCGTCACCGTCCAGGTCAGCCGCGCCGACATTGAAAGCAGCGTCACGGCCTTGGGCACCCTGCAACCGCGGCGCTATGTCGACGTCGGCGCCCAGGCCTCCGGGCAGATCCACAAGATCCACGTGGAAGTCGGCGATCTGGTCAAGGAAGGCCAGCTGCTGGTGGAAATCGACCCGTCCACGCAACAGGCCAAACTCGACGCCGGGCGCTTTTCCATCGAAAACCTCAAGGCACAGCTGCAGGAACAGCGGGCGCAGCACGACCTGGCCCGGCAGAAATACCAGCGCCAACAGAACCTCGCCGCCGGCGGCGCCACCCGTGAAGAAGACGTGCAGACCGCCCAGGCCGAACTGCGCGCCACCCAGGCACGGGTCGACATGTTCCAGGCGCAGATCCGCCAGGCCGAAGCCAGCCTGCGCAGCGACCAGGCGGAGCTCGGCTACACGCGGATTTATGCACCGATGGCCGGCACCGTAGTGGCGCTGGATGCCCGGGTCGGCCAGACCCTCAACGCCCAGCAGCAAACGCCGCTGATCCTGCGCATCGCCAAACTGTCGCCGATGACCGTGTGGGCCGAGGTCTCGGAGGCCGACATCGGCCACGTCAAACCCGGCATGCACGCCTGGTTCACCACCCTGAGCGGCGGCACCCGGCGCTGGACCAGCACCGTGCGGCAAATCCTCCCCGTCCCGCCCAAGCCGCTGGACCAGACCAGCCAGGGCGGCGGCAGCCCCGCCAGCACCAGCAAAAGCGGGAGTGCCCGCGTGGTGCTGTACACCGTGCTGCTGGACGTCGACAACGCCGACAACGCACTGATGGCGGAAATGACCACCCAGGTGTTTTTCGTCGCCAATCAGGCGCAGAACGTGCTCACCGCGCCCATCGCCGCCCTGCAGGCCGGCCCGCAGACAGACCGACAGACCGCGCAAGTGGTCGCCAGCAATGGCAGCATCGAACAACGCAACGTGCGTACCGGCATCAGCGATCGCCTGCGGGTACAGATCCTCGAAGGCCTGCAAGAAGGCGATCACCTGTTGATCGGCCCGGTCGACGGGAGTGGCGGCTGAATGCACACGCCCCTGATCGACCTTTCGGACATCCGCAAAGCTTACGGTGGTGGCGACGCGCCTGAAGTCCACGTGCTGCGTGGCATCGACCTGTCGATCCATGCCGGGGAGTTCGTGGCGATTGTCGGCGCTTCCGGCTCCGGCAAGTCGACACTGATGAACATCCTCGGCTGCCTCGACCGCCCGACCTCGGGCGAATACCGCTTCGCCGGGGAAAACGTCGCCGCCCTGGACAGCGACGAACTGGCCTGGCTGCGCCGTGAAGCCTTCGGCTTTGTGTTCCAGGGCTACCACCTGATTCCATCCGGTTCGGCCCAGGAAAACGTCGAAATGCCGGCCATCTATGCCGGCACCCCGGCCGCCGAACGCCACGCCCGCGCCGCCGCCCTGCTCGACCGTCTCGGCCTGGCCTCGCGCACCGGCAACCGCCCCCATCAACTCTCCGGCGGACAACAGCAGCGGGTGTCGATTGCCCGCGCGTTGATGAATGGCGGCCACATCATCCTTGCCGACGAACCCACCGGCGCCCTCGACAGCCACAGCGGTGCCGAGGTCATGGCCCTGCTCGACGAACTGGCGAGCCAGGGCCACGTGGTGATCCTTATCACCCACGACCGCGAAGTGGCGGCCCGGGCCAAGCGCATCATCGAGATCCGCGACGGCCTGATCATCAGCGACAGCGCCCAGGGCAATCCCGCCGCGCAGAACTCGGCCAACCCCGGTGCCCTGCAAGCCGTCGATTTGCGCAAGCGCCTGAGCGAAGGCGCCGAAGCCACCGGCGCCTGGAAAGGCGAATTGGTCGATGCCGTGCACGCGGCGTGGCGGGTGATGTGGATCAACAAGTTCCGCACCGCGCTGACCCTGCTCGGCATCATCATCGGCGTGGCCTCGGTGGTAGTGATGCTCGCCGTCGGCGAAGGCAGCAAGCGCCAGGTGATGGCGCAGATGGGCGCGTTCGGTTCCAACATCATTTACCTCAGCGGCTCGGCGCCCAACCCGCGCACGCCCATGGGCATCGTCACCCTCGATGAGGTCGCGGCGATTGCCAGTTTGCCCCAGGTGATGCGGATCATGCCGGTCAACGGCCAGGAGGCCGGGGTGCGCTTTGGCAACCTCGATCACTTGAGCTACGTCGGCGGCAACGACACCAACTTCCCGGCGATTTTCAACTGGCCGGTGGTCGAAGGCAGCTACTTCACCCACGCCGATGAGCAGAACGCCGCGGCGGTCGCGGTGATCGGGCACAAGGTGCGGACCAAGCTGCTCAAGGACGTGGCCAACCCGATCGGCCAGTACATACTGATTGAAAACGTCCCCTTCCAAGTGGTCGGCGTGCTCGCGGAAAAAGGCGCCAGCTCGGGCGATTCCGACAGCGACGACCGCATCGCCATCCCCTACTCCGCCGCGAGTGTGCGCCTGTTCGGCAGCCACAATCCCGAGTACATCGCCATCGCCGCCGCCGACGCGCGCAAGGTCAAGGAAACCGAAAAAGCCATCGAGCAACTGATGCTGCGCCTGCACGACGGCAAGCATGATTTCGAGCTGACCAACAACGCGGCGATGATTCAGGCCGAGGCGCGCACGCAAAACACCCTGTCGCTGATGCTCGGCTCGATTGCAGCGATTTCGCTGCTGGTGGGTGGGATCGGCGTGATGAACATCATGCTCATGACCGTGCGCGAGCGTACTCGCGAGATCGGTATCCGCATGGCCACCGGTGCCCGCCAGCGCGACATCCTGCGCCAGTTCCTCACCGAAGCGGTGATGCTCTCGGTGGTGGGCGGCCTCACCGGGATCGCCCTGGCGCTGATCGTCGGCGGCGTGCTGATTTTCAGCGAAGTCGCTGTCGCGTTCTCCCTGATAGCGGTGCTGGGCGCCTTCGGCTGCGCCCTGGTCACCGGTGTCGTTTTCGGCTACATGCCGGCCCGCAAGGCTGCCCGACTCGACCCGGTCACGGCCCTTACCAGTGAATGATCGATTGATGAAGCCGCCACTCAGTGTGTTGACCCTGTGCCTGTTGCTCAGCGCCTGCGGCAGCCCGACACAGCGCCCCGACAGCGACATCCAGCCGCCCGCCGCCTGGCAATCGCCGCACACCGCCGGCGTCACTTATGACAACCAACAATGGTGGAACCGCTTCGGCAGCCCGCAACTGGGTCGCCTGATCGAACAGGCGCGGCTCGGCAGTTACGACCTGGCCGCGGCCATCGCCAGAGTGCGCCAGGCTCAGGCCGATACGGTGATTGCCGGCGGCTCGCAATTGCCCGAGGTCAAGGCTGGATTCAATGCCAATCGCCAGAAGTTGCTGCGCGGCAGCGGCTACAGTCAGCTCGATGCCGACAGCGATAACGACGCCGTCGACTATTTCACGGCGAACCTGACTGCCAGCTACGAAATCGATTTCTGGGGTGGCCAACGGGCTGGCCGCGACAGTGCGCAATTCAGACTGAAAGCCAGCGAGTTCGATCAGGCCACCGTGGAGCTGACCTTGCTCAGCGGCGTGGCCAACGGCTACGCGCAAGCCTTGTCGTTACAGGAACAAAGCCGCATCGCCGAATTGAATCTGGCCAATGCCCAAAGCGTGTTGAAGCTGGTGCAGACCCGTTTCGATTCGGGCTCGGCCACGGCCCTGGAACTGGCGCAGCAAAAAAGCCTGGTGGCGGCGCAGCATCGCCAGCTGCCGCTGGTGCAGCAACAGGCCGAGGATGCGCGAATCAGCCTCGCCGCCCTGCTCGGCCGCCCGGTTCAGGCGCTGTCGTTGGGCCAGGAACGCTTCGATCAACTGACCTGGCCTGCGATCGACGCCGGAGTGCCCAGCCTGCTGCTCAGTCGTCGCCCGGACATTGCCCGGGCCGAGGCGCAACTGGCCGCCGCCCAGGCCGACGTCACCGTCGCCCGGGCCGCGATGCTACCGACCGTGACCCTCACCGCCGAACTCGGCTCCGGAGCCGACCGGGCTGACGATATGCTGCGCAGCCCCTTCTACAACCTCACCGCCGGCCTGCTCGCGCCGGTGTTCAACACCGGTCGCCTCGGTGCCCAGCGCGACAAGGCCACGGCGCGCCAGCAAGAACTGCTGGAGACCTATCGCGGTGCGATCATCAATGGCTTCGCCGACGTCGAAAAAGCCCTCAACAGCATTCACGGACTGGATGAGCAACGCGGGTGGCAGAGTGAAGAACTGAGCCAGGCGCAAACCGCTTTCAACATCGCGCAAAGCCGTTATCAGGCCGGGGCCGAGGACTTGCTGACGGTACTCGAAACCCAGCGCACGCTGTATGCGGCGCAAGATTTGAACGTGCAACTGCGGCTGTCGCGGATGCAAGCGAGTATTGCCCTGTACAAGGCGCTTGGGGGTGGGTGGCAGACGCGCTGAAGATCAAAAGATCGCAGCCTTCGGCAGCTCCTACAAAGGCGATGTCTACCGCACATTTGCGCACGACACATAACCTGTAGGAGCTGCCGCAGGCTGCGATCTTTGGCTTTATGCCTTGGCCTTCAGATTGCGCGCATACCACGGCCGCTGCGGCACTTTGCGGAACAGATCCTTCAGCTTCCTCTCGTCCTCGCCAAAGGTGATGCGCAGCGCCAGCTTCATGGTTTCCGGGTCCATTTCCACCGACTTGCCCACCTGCAACCCCGGCGTGGTGCTGCAGCCATGGGTGCTCGGGCCAAGCCACGGATCATCGATCTCGACCCAGCGTCCCGGCGCGAACCATTGCACGCCGTTGACCTGCAGCCGACTGACCTGCCCTGGATGAAAACGCTCGTGGGCGCGGAACCAGTCTTCCAGGCGATCGTCGATCCATCCGTGGAAATGCCAGAACACCGGGCTCACATGAGAAGAAAACGGGTCGCCGAGAAAATCGTTTTCCGCTGCAAACCAGCGCGCGGAAAAGTCCGCCGGATCCCGGGCGAATGGCACCGGCTGACCATTGGCCGGATCACGCGGCACCGAGGCCCAGCGCATGTGCAGCCAGTCGTGCAGCCCCAGTTCAACCTCAGAGCCAAACTGGCCGAGGGTCAGCGTCGACAGGTAACGCGGGTCGCGGTAGCGGGATTCCCAGACCTGGAAATTGCTGTGATACGTCTCGCCGGTCTTGATGTCGCTGACCCATTGCGTGTACTCGTCATCGTCCTCGGCCAGCCAGGTGGGCGGCAAAGCGGTGCCGTCGTGGTTGTCGAAGTAACGCGCAAAGCCGGGCCGGTCCCGCGCCAGCTCCGGCTGCGGCAACGGGAAGTGCGTCCAGGACGGCAGGTGCTGCATCGAGCGCGCCGTGCCGAGCATGTGCCGGTGCATGAAGAAAAAATCCACGCCCGAACCATTGCGATCCTTGCGCTCACCACGGGCATCGCGCTCCTGGTCCCGCGGGCCGGGCTGCCAGCCGAGCCCGCGCAAGGCGCCGCGCTGGTCTTCGGACAGCTTGTGCCACTTGTCCCGGGAGGCATGCCAGAGCTGGTGGAACAGCCGATGTTCCGGGGACACCAGCCAGGCGAGCAGGGTCGGATTCAGGCCGGTGCGTTCCCGTGCTTCAGGGAATACCCGTTTGACGGCAATGAATCGATTGTCCTGCGCCGTGAGCATCAGTGGACGATTCAGGTCCAGCACCCGCCCACTGAGACTGCCGCTGCCGGCGTTGCCGAAACCGGCCCAGACCTCGTCCAGGGTCATGTCGAATTCGTAATCGCAACAGCCGCTGGCACCCAGCAGTCGCCAACCCAACTGCTTCGGGTTGGCTCCGGACAGATCGCCGAGCACCCGGTAGCGGGGCTCTTCGGCAGAGCGCAATCGCTCGCCGGTGTCGAGAAAACCCACGACGCCACGCCCCTTGTGGCCAATGTCGAGAAACACTTCCAGGCCTTCGAGCGGCAAGCCTTCGATACCGGCGTCACGACCTTCGAAACGAATCTGCCAGACCCCGCGCAAGGTATCTGCCAAACGTTGGCCAGCAACATCCGCCACCTCGAACGAGGCTTCGCCGGGGGTGATCGTCGGGTCCGCTTTCGTCAGTTCGCGATGCCCGTAATACGCCGCCGGCACGGCGGCACCGGTCAGCGCCAGACCCGCGAGGAACCATCGTCGAGAAATCGTCATTGCCCTACCTGTGTCAGCCATGGAGCAGGCTTTATCCAAGCTAGAACGTTTGTTGCACCGCAGAATTTAAGAGCTTCGCTGGCAAGCCAGCTCCTACAGGATTGCGTGATCCCCTGTAGGAGCTGGCTTGCCAGCGAAGAGGCCGGTACAGACACTAAATTCCTTAAGCGGCCACTCGTTCCCCCCAGATAGCAAAGGCCCCTGCGCCTGATCCGGGGCGGCGAACCTGACTGAGACGGCAATGACAAAACCACGTTCGAAAAAGGCTCTGTTCATCGGCCTGCCGCTGGCCCTGGCAATCAGTGCCGGTGCCGGCTTCGCGGCCTGGGATTACGGGTTCAGGGACAACCCCGGCTACCCGGTCAAGGTGATGAAACAGGCCGATCAACTGCAGGAGCGCATCCTCTCGTTCGACAGCCACATCACCGTGCCCATGGACTTCGGCACTGCCGGCAACGAAGCCGACAAGGACGGCGAAGGCCAGTTCGACCTGGTCAAGACCGGGCGCGGGCGCCTGTCCGGTGCAGCCCTGACGATCTTCGGCTGGCCGGAAATCTGGAACGGCCCCAATGCGCCCCATCGCCCTACCGCTGGTTTTGTCGACGAGGCCCGCCTTGAGCAGGAAACCCGCTACAAGATCATCACCGCCATGGTCCGCGACTTCCCCAACCAGGTGGCCATTGCCTACACCCCCGACGACTTCCGCCGCCTGCACGGCGAAGGCAGGTTCGCGGTGTTCATCAGCATGCTCAACGCCTACCCGCTGGGCAATGACCTCAACGCCCTGGACAAGTGGGCCGCGCGCGGCATGCGCATGTTCGGCTTCAGCTATGTCGGCAACAACGCCTGGGCCGATTCGTCGCGGCCGCTGCCGTTTTTCAACGATTCCCGGGATGCCCTGGGCGGGCTGTCGGACATCGGCAAGCAAGCGGTGCAGCGCCTCAACGACCTGGGCGTGATCATCGATGTGTCACAGATGTCGACCAAGGCCCTGGAGCAGGTCGCGCAATTGAGCCGCACGCCAATGGTGGCGTCTCACTCGGCACCGCGGGCGCTGGTGGACATCCCGCGTAACCTCAGCGACACGGAAATGCAGTTGATCAAGAACAGCGGCGGCGTGGTACAGATTGTCGGTTTCCCGACTTACATCCGCCCGCTGAGCCAGGCCACCCAGGACAAACTCAACGCCCTGCGCGCGCGCTTCGACCTGCAACCGCTGCAAGGCCTGGAAATGGCGTTGATGCCGGGCGATCCGGTGATCACCGTCTGGCCCGAACAGCGTTTCGGCGAATACGCCAGCCAGCTCTATTCGATCCTCGACGAAGAACCCAAGGCCAGTCTCAAGGACTACGGCGATGCGATCGATTACGCCGTGAAGAAAATCGGCATCGATCACGTCGGCATCAGTTCCGACTTCAACGACGGCGGCGGCCTCGACGGCTGGAAAGACGTCAGCGAAGCCCGCAACGTGACCGCCGAACTGATCAGCCGCGGCTACAGTGAAGCCGACATCGCCAAGCTCTGGGGCGGCAACTTCCTGCGGGTCTGGGACCAGGTGCAGAAGTCCTCCCGGCCTGTGGTCCAGAACTGATTTTTTCCTTTTGCCAAAGCGAACCGAACCATGACCAACCGTCGTTCATTCCTCAAGCAGGCCGGCATTCTGACGGCCGGCATTCCCTTTGCCTCCGCCGTGAACCTGCCGACACTGGCCGCCAGCCCCGCGCCGTTGCCCAAGGACAAATGGGACCAGTTGCGCCAACTGTTCACCCAGGACCCGAACTACCTGCACTTCGCCAACTTCCTGGTGACCTCGCACCCGCTGCCTGTGCGCGACGCCATCGAAATGCACCGCGCCAATCTGGATCGCAACCCGGGCCTGGCCATGGACTGGCATCGCGGCGAAACCGAACGCCGCGAAGAAGAGGTGCGCGTGTGGGCCGGCCGTTACCTGAAGGCCAAGCCGTCGCAAATCGCCCTGACCGGCAGCACCACCGAAGGCCTGGCAATGATCTACGCCGGCATCCACGTGCGCCCGGACCAGGAAATCCTCACCAGCGAACACGAGCACTACGCCGCCAACAGCGTGTTCGAATACCGCACCCAGAAAGACGGCACCCAGGTTCGCAAGATCAAACTGTTCGAAGACCCGTACAAGGTCTCGACCGCCGAAGTGCTGGCCGCGATTGAACGCAATATCCGCCCTGAAACCCGCGTACTCGGCATGACCTGGGTGCATTCCGGCAGCGGCGTGAAGCTGCCCATCGGCGAGATCGGCAAACTGGTGGCCGAGAAAAACCGTGGTCGCGCCGACAAGGACCGCATCCTCTACGTGATCGATGGCGTCCACGGCTTCGGTGTGGAGAACGTCGATTTCCCGGACATGCACTGCGACTTCTTCATCGCCGGCACCCACAAATGGATGTTCGGCCCACGGGGCACCGGGATCATCTGCGCCCGCTCCGACGAGCTCAAGGACGTGACGCCGACCATCCCGACCTTCTCCGAAGCTACCCGGTTCTCCACCGTGATGACCTACGGCGGCTACCACTCGTTCGAACACCGCTGGGCGCTGACCGAAGCCTTCAAGTTACACCTGGAGCTGGGCAAGGCCGAGGTCGCGACGCGCATTCACGACATCAACAGCTACCTGAAAAAACGCTTGCAGGCACACCCGTCGGTGGAGCTGGTCACGCCGCTGTCGCCTGAATATTCCGCGGGTTTCACCTTCTTCCGCATCAAGAACCGGGACTGCGAAGCAGTCGCCAATTACCTGATGGATCAGCGCGTGGTGTGCGATGCCGTCGACCGTGATGTCGGGCCGATCATTCGTGTGTCGCCGGGGCTGCTCAATACCGAAGCGCACGTCGACCGCCTGATGGAACTGCTGGCCAACCAGGTCTGACTGAGCGAGAGCCAATATGAAAAGCACCCTGAAAAAACTCGGCGCCCTGACGCTGTTGGCCGTGCTCGGCAGCGCCTTGCCCGGCCTCGCCCAGGCCTACACCGCGCCATTGCCCGGCAAGGTCTTCAAGGATTGCCGCAACTGCCCGGAAATGGTGGTGCTGCCCGCCGGCACCTTCACCATGGGCACCCCGGAAGGCGAAGTCGGCCGCGAGCCTGATGAGGGCCCGATGCATGAGGTGACGTTCGACAAACCCTTCGCCATGAGCCGTTACCAGATCACCGCCGGCGAATGGAACCAATACATGAAGGAAACCGGGATCACTCTGCCCAATGGCGATACCCGCCCCGGCCGCGCGTGCACCAACGGCAAGCCGAGTTACCCCCAAGACCCGCGTCAGCCGGCGGTGTGCATGAACTTCGCAGAGGTCAGCGCCTACGTCGCCTGGCTGTCAATGAAGACTGGCCAGCACTACCACATCGTCAGCGAGGCCCAGCGCGAATACGCGGCCCGTGCCGGATCGACCGGGCCGTTTCCCTTCCCGTTCGACCCCGGCACCGAGTACAGCATCGCCACCCACGCCAACACTTACGGCCCTACCGATGGCTACAGCTATTCCTCACCGGTGGGCAGCTATCCGGCGAATGCCTTCGGCATGTACGACATGCATGGCAACGTCTATGAATGGATCGCCGATTGCTACCACCCGGACTACGTCGGCGCGCCCACCGACGGCAGCGCCTGGACCGAACCGAACTGCGACACCCTGCGCATCCGTGGCAACGACTGGGGCGAAGCGCCGGTGTTTTCCCGCTCGGGCAACCGCAATGACATCGACCCGCAAACCCGTGGCGACTGGATCGGGTTCCGTGTCGTGCGCGACCTGACACCCAACCTCTGACATCCCCGTACCCCTTGTAGGAGCGAGCCTGCTCGCGAAAGCGGTCTGCCTGTCGCAATAGAAGTTGATTGATAGTCCGCCATCGTCGGAACGCCGCCCGGAGCAGGCTCGCTCCTACCTGTCAGCGAACCGAGCCCCGCCACCAGTCGCCCACCGTTTAAATTAAGCCCTCCATCAGACGTTCTACTGGGTATCTGCCTTACGACCCAAGGAACTGCCTGCCATGTCCCAGCCTGCCCGAGGCGCCATCGGCGAATTACTGGCCCTGTTGAAACCGTTTCGACTGATCGTTGCCGCGTCCATTGTCCTGGGCATGGTGGGTGGCCTGAGCGTGACGGTATTGCTGGCCACCATCAACAACGCGCTGCATTCGCCGCACGGCCTGACCCAAGGCGTGGTCGCGCTGTTCGGCGGCCTGTGCCTGCTGGCCCTGGGCAGTTCGATTTGTTCGGACATCGGCACCAACTACGTCGGCCAGCACGTCATTGCCAGGCTGCGCAAAACGCTGGGGGAGAAAGTACTCTCGGCGCCCATCGAGCAGATCGAGCGCTACCGCAGCCATCGGCTGATCCCGGTGCTGACCCACGACGTCGACACCATCAGCGACTTCGCTTTCGCTTTCGCGCCGCTGGCGATTTCCCTGACCGTGACCCTCGGTTGCATGGGCTACCTGGCGATGTTGTCGTGGCCAATGTTCCTGATAATGGTGCTGGCGATTGCCATCGGCACCGGCATCCAGTTCTACGCGCAGGGCAAGGGCATCCAGGGTTTCATGGCCGCCCGCGACACCGAGGACGATCTGCAAAAGCATTACAACGCCATTGCCGGCGGCGCCAAGGAATTGCGCATCCACCGCCCGCGTCGCCAACGCATGTTCGAATCGGGCATTCAGGGCACCGCCGATTTCATCTGTAAAACCCAGGTGCGTTCGATCAACACCTTCGTAATCGCCAAGACCCTGGGCTCGATGCTGTTCTTCGTGGTCATCGGCCTGGCGCTGGCCCTGCAATCGTTCTGGCCCAGTGCCGACAAGGCAGTGATGAGCGGTTTCGTGCTGGTGTTGCTGTACATGAAAGGCCCGATCGAGCATCTGGTCAGCACCTTGCCGATCGTCAGTCGCGCGCGCATTGCCTTTCGCCGCATCGCCGAACTGTCCAGCCAGTTTTCCTCCCCCGAACCGCACCTGTTGCTCAACGACAAAGGCACCCAGCCGACCGTAGTCAACCGTCTGCAACTGGACAACGTCAGCTACGCCTTCCCCGCCGCACCGGGCAGCGATGCGTTTCGCCTGGGCCCGGTGAACCTGACCATCGAGCAAGGCGACATCATTTTCATCGTCGGCGAAAACGGCTGCGGCAAGACCACCCTGATCAAGTTGCTGCTGGGCCTCTACACGCCACAACAGGGTGAAATCCTGCTCAACGGCCAGCGCATCGACGCGCAGAATCGCGACGACTACCGCCAATTGTTCACCACGATTTTTGCCGACTACTACCTGTTCGATGACGTGGTGCAGGGCGACCAGCACATCCCCGAAGATGCCAACAAATACCTGCAACGGCTGGAGATCGCGCACAAGGTCAGCGTTCGGGACGGCAGTTTCACCACCACCGAACTGTCCACCGGCCAGCGCAAGCGCCTGGCGCTGGTCAATGCCTGGCTCGAAGAACGCCCGGTACTGGTGTTCGACGAATGGGCCGCCGACCAGGATCCGACCTTCCGCCGCATCTTCTACACCGAGCTGCTGCCGGACCTCAAACGCCTGGGCAAGACCATCATCGTCATCTCCCACGACGACCGCTATTTCGACATGGCCGATCAACTGGTGCGCATGGAATCGGGCCGGGTCGTCACCGAGCGCGCGACCGCCTGACGGTGGTTGCCGCGCGCAGATCATTGTTTTTTTGGAGTTTGTTTTCCGGTTTAGCCAAAGTGGTACGTCTAATAATAATTATCATTAACTATAAACTGCACACACCATTCTGGAGCGATTCGAGCAATGCAAAGCCTTACTCTGTCCCGCGCACCGCTGGCATTAGCCATCGAACGGCAAAAGAAACTCCGAACGGTCGTGCCGGGCGCGCTGTTGACCCTGTTGCTGCTGCTGGGCACGTCCCAGGTCGAGGCTGCCCCGGTCAGCGTCAATGTGCCGGCTCAATCGCTGGCCAGTGCATTGCGCCAACTGGGCCAGCAGACCAACCTGCAGATTCTCTATAGCCAGGACATGGTCGACGGCATCAAGTCCACGGCGGTGTCCGGCAACATGGAACCGGAACAGGCACTGAAAACCTTGCTGCTGGGGAGCGGCATCAATTTTCAGTTGAATGGCAACACCGTGTCGCTGGTGCCATCGGCCGGTGATTCCAGTGCGTTGCAACTGGGTGCGACGTCCATCACCGGCGTGGCGCTGGGGCCGACCACTGAAGGCACGCACTCCTACACCAGCGATGAAGTGACCATCGGCAAAGGCAACATCAAGGTCAAGGACATCCCGCAGTCGGTGTCCGTCGTCACGCGCCAGCGCATGGACGACCAGAACCTGAACAGCCTGCAGGACGCCCTGCGTCAGGTCACCGGTGTGACCGTCAAGACCTACAACTCCGGCTCCAGCCTCAATGACATCTTCATGCGCGGCTTCCTCGTCGATCAGGTGCAGGTCGACGGCGTCTCGCAACCCACCGGCCAGGGCGACATGGCCACCAGTTTCGACCTGGCGATGTACGACCGCATCGAAGTGTTGCGCGGCCCGTCCGGCCTGTACCAGGGCGCGGGTGAACCCGGCGGTACGATCAACGTGGTGCGCAAGCGCGCCCTGAGCCAATTCGCCCTCGGTGGCGAACTGGCCGCCGGCTCCTACGATCGCTACCGTTCTTCGGTGGACGTCACCGGCCCGTTGAACGACCAGGGCACCGTGCGCGGTCGCTTCATCACCGCCTATGAGAACAACAAGTCCTTCGTCAACTATGCGCAGAACGAACGCCCGATGGTCTACGGTCGCCTGGAATTCGACCTCGACCCGGTCACCACCCTGTCGGTCGGTGGTGCCTACCAGCAGAACCACTCCACCCCGGCCTTCGGCCTGCCGGCCTACGCCGACGGCAGATTGCTCGACGTACCGCGCTCGACCTTCGTCGATGCCAAGTGGAACACCCTCGACGAAAAAGTCTGGGAAACCTTCGCCGAACTCGACCACGAACTGGACAACGGCGGTCAGTTCAAGACCACCCTGACCTACCGCGACGCCGAAACCCCGCAGCGTAACTTCACCTGGGCCGACGGCGCGGTCGACCCGGCCACCGGTGACAGCTCGGCCGTGGCCTATGACTACTACACCCACATCAAGACCATCGGCGTCGACAGTTTCGTCACCACGCCGTTCGAGTTCGCCAATCGCCGTCACGAGTTCACTCTGGGCGCCGAGTATCAGCACCTGGACAGGGACTTCACCTACGGCGGCGGCGAGTACTTCCCGATCAACGTGTTCGATCCGGGCAGCATCGACATTCCCCGCAACGACTATGCGCACGTCAACGGCAACTGGTCCAAGTCCGACCAGTACGGTGTCTACACCCGTGCCAAGTTCAACGTCACCGACTGGCTCGATGTCATCGGCGGCAGCCGTGTGACCTGGTACGAAAGCAACGCGAAGAACGCCAACGCCTTCTTCAACAACTTCGGCGAAGCCCACACCAGCATCAACCGCAAGGTCGTACCGTACGGCGCCATCATCGGCAAGATCACCCCGCAACTGTCGACTTACTTCAGCTACACCGGCGTGTTCAAACCGCAGAGTGAAATCGGAACAAATGGCGAGCCGGTCGGCCCGCGCGAAGGCAAGCAATATGAGATCGGCCTCAAGCGCGAATTCTACGACGGACGCCTGAACGCCAGCCTCGCCGCCTTCCGTATCTACGATGAAAACCGCGCCGAATACGACAACACCTCCGGTGCCTACATGACCGAAGGCAAGGCACGCAGCCAGGGCTGGGAAACCGAGTTGAGCGGCAACCTGACCGAGAACTGGAGCATCGTCACCGGTTACGCCTACACCTCCACCAAGTTCCTGGACGGCGATGCGGCCAACAAAGGCAAGACCTTCAGCACCATCACGCCCAGGCACAACTACAACCTGTGGACCAAGTACGAGTTCACCGACGGTTCGCTCAAGGACTTCAGCGTCGGCGGTGGCGTGCGTGTGGTCAGCGACACTTACTTCCAGCGTGACGTGAAGTTCCAGCAAGGCGGCTTTGCCGTCGCCACGGCGCAGGTCGGCTACAAGTTCAACCAACACCTGTCGTCGACACTGACGGCCAACAACCTGTTCGACCGCAAGTACTACGACCGCGTCGATGCCTCCTGGGGCACCAACTTCTACGGCGACCCGCGCACCCTGACCCTGAGCCTGCGCGCGCAGTACTGATGGCTGAAAGCTTCATCCGCAAAAAAAACCGGGCCGTTGTAGGAGCGAGCTTGCTCGCGATGCATTCAAGAGCGCTGCGTTTAGCCAGTAAACACGCGTTATCGTTAACGACCATCGCGAGCAAGCTCGCTCCTACAGCGCCCCGGTTCCGTTTTCTGCTTGCGACGTATGGCTGTGCGCTTCGGCCCTGAGTTGCCCGGTATCGACGCGGACAAAAACGGAATCCCCGACAGCGGTCAGGACATCCCCGGCGAAGACCTCGCAAATGACCCGGCTTTTGCGCCCGACATCGCCCTCGACTTTGGCACGCAGTGTCAGGGGTACCCCCATCGGGGTGGGCTTGATGAACTTGATGCCCAGGTTGCCGGTGACGCAGGTGATGTGGGGCAAGCTGCCCGCTTCGCGCTGTTCCGCCCGGTAGTGATAAGCCATTGCGGCCCAGTTGGAATGACAATCCACCAGCATCGCAATCAAACCGCCGTAAACCAGATCCGGCCAGCCGCAGTACTTGTCATCCGGCAAATGCTGCGCCATGACATGCACCCCGTCTTCGTGCCAGAAGCTCTTGATGTGCAGCCCGTGCGGGTTCTGGCTGCCGCAGCCATAACAAACGCCTTCAGGCGCGGCGATGTCTTGAAGCGAAGTGTCCTGTGTGGTCATGCCGTGTTGATCCTCAAGATTTAAGCCACATGTTTCGTTCAGCGTTTATGCCACAACGCCAATATGAATCCGGACTTCGTCAGGGCCGCCATACGCTTCAAAGTCCGTGGCGTAACGACGTTGCACATGTGGATGCTGTTCAAAGTAGTTCCAGATATCCCCCCAGGCCTGAATGACCGCAGCGGGCATTGGGCCAAGGGCTTCGAAAACCAGATACTTGCCTTCCTGAATCTCGATGCTGTCGAAGTCCGCGCTCGTCGCATTCACGGGCACACCTGCCGTCACGTTGTACAAACCGTTGGCGTCAGACTCATAAGTTGAGTACACACCAACAACAGGTGCGTTGGGTAAACGGTCCGGGATCTGCTCGGCAACGCTGCTGGCAAAGAACTGCCCCCACAGCCCGGGGATCTTCGCACTCTCCTTCCGGGATTCATCTTGATTCATCGTACGTACGGTCAGACCTGATACGAGGAAGCGAGAAACGTGGGCGATGCTGGGTTCCATTCCGAGATCTCCTGATTGAAGGTTTCAGATTAAAGCACAGCTTGAATCGGTGCGAGCGAGGTCGAATCGTTGTGCCTTGAAGCGGACCGGGTCACCCCGGTCCGCACCGCCGGATCAGTATTGGCAGAAGCGAATCCGGTTGCCGAACGGGCCGTAGACTTGCAACTCCTTGCTCCAGCCCTGCTGAACAATATCCGGGCGTCCGTAGCCGTAGAGCTTGCCCTGCAATTCGTCCCTGAGCAGTTCGATGCTTTTCATGGGCACGAATACCGTCGAGCCCGGGCTGGCATCGCCGTGATGTTCGGAAAGGTGCAGTTGCAGGCCGGTGAGTTCGCATTGGCTATGTCACATCCACCAATGACTTCATATGCGTCGCAAAATCATCCTGTATCGGCCGGAACCCGCAGCGAAGGTAAAAAGCAGCGCCCTCGGGTGTGTCCGTGGACAGTCGCACAACGCGGAAATGCTCACACGCCAACTCCAGCAGTTGCTGCACCAACGCTTTACCCACGTTCTGGCCCCTTGATGCACGTGCGACGTATACCCGCCGTAATCTTCCTGTGTCTGGCCCGGCAAATGGATCGCACGAGAGCCCGCCAATGGCTAGCAGTCGCCCGTTATGGAACGCCCCGAAAAGACACTCACCCTGCTGATCGAATCGATTGGCGCCGCTTTCCCACTCCGCAATCAACCGGGTGAGGAACCTGAAGCCTTCTGCAACGGCCTCCGTTTCCAACTCCCGGATTTGCGGCGTAATCCCTGAGATTTTAAATATCGCCAATGGGTCTGTTGACGTGACCACTTGCAGGTTACTGCCAGACTTATCTGCATGGTTCGCTTCGCGCCCGGCTTTCAAGACTCACTCTCGGTAGCGTTTATGGGTGTGCACAGCTCAACCAGCGTTCCGTCAGGGCATCGAACGTAAGACACGGTTTGCCCCCAGGGTTTTGTACTCGGTGGGGCGATTTCGCTAGCGCCTGCTCGGATCGCTTTGGCATGAGCCACCGGGACATCCTCGGTCACCAGACCGACTTCGATGCCTAACGGTTTGAGGGATGAGTGCGCCGGGACATGACCAGTGCTGAAGTTCGATGCGGCCAGTTCATCGGCGGCGAATGCCAGCGCGGTTTCGCCGGTTTCCAGTTCGCCATAGGTGCCGGACTCATGGATGAACCGAACGCTGAGCCCGAAGGCTGTCGAGAAGAACTTGAGAGAGGCCTCTACATCCTTGACGTAGATGATCAGGTAGCCAAATTTCATGAACGAACATTCCTTGTCGTGCCAATCGAGCGGTGAATTTAGCAGTTTTGAGCCGAGTGTCGAAGTAGTGATAGTGAGACGGTGGACCGCGCAGCCATCACAACTCAAACACCATCGTGTCCATTGGACTTTGATTCGAGAAGAGCTCGCATATCAGCCATTACCTGATCATGCGGGACGTTCGGGTACGGGCCGTCAAGCGAAGCTTGCACCTTGGTGCGGAACCAGCGGTCATAGCTGGCGGCATGTTCGTCAGTCTCAACTTCTGAGGCGGTGGTGGAAAGCTCGGCGCTCACATTGACCTCCGGAATCGCTGTCGTCACTGGCAAGATGAAGTGTCATTTGCCGGACCAGCTGTTCATAGCGCGTTGGATCGTAAGCACCGGACTTCCGACGGCCAACCGCAAAGTTACGTAGGATTCTTCCTGGCATTTTCCAAAGTTTTTATCGCACTTTGGTAAGGCATTACAGCAGGTTGAATACCGCTCTGCAGCACTTGTTTAAGCGGCCTACAGGTTACTTCGTGAAAGCCACAACGCCTTGCACCGTTGCCTACAGGTACGCCAGAATCCGCCGGCTTGTGCGCCTTGGGGGTGGTCGGTAACTTGGTTCGGGTCACTGATTTCCAGTGATCGGGTTTAGTAGCCCGTCTTACCATCCAAAATCGGTTGCATAAGCGTCCTTCAATCAGGTGTCCGCCTGCATTTGATGGTGGCTGTGCGCATGGCACCTTCGGGCGCGCCGGATTTGGGTGGTAATCCGGTCTACTAACTTGCGTACAGCCGCCACCCTTCCGTTTAGTAGCGAGACAGGTTGCGACTCAACTGAGAGGTTTACCATCCATGTTCAAGCCCACACCAAATCCGCCGGACTCCGATCCGGCCTCCCCGTACGAAAGCCCCGACTCAAAACAACTCCACGAAGCCGCCGAACGCGCCCTCGGTCCGGGACCCAACATCATGGCCACCCCGCGTACACCCGGCACGATGTTCATCGTCAACCCCGAACTCAGTACCGAAACCCTGCTGGTGCATGCCTGCGAATCGCTGGCGTCGGCCAATGTCATGGCCAACGATCTGGTGGATCATCTGCAGGGGACGAGTCGCAATGCGCTGTTGGGGATTGCGCAGGTGATCATGCTGGGGGAACTGGCGGTGAATCGGGCGCTGGACCGGCTTGATCCGCCCTGACCACAATCTCCAGATCACCGTCCCCCCTGTAGGAGCGAGCCTGCTCGCGATAGCGGCAGCACATTCAAAATTGATGTGTCTGACGCACCGCCATCGCGAGCAGGCTCGCTCCTACAGGGGGACGGCGTCGCTGACACTACGCTATGCGTCAGGCCAGACTCTCGCCGATCTGCGCCGCCAGTTGCGCCAGCATCCCCGGCACTTCCTGGACCATTTCGCCCATGCGCGCAAAGTCGTGGGTCATGCCGGACTTTACCTCCAGCACCACGGCTTGCCCCCCGGTCCGCAGTTGCTCGGCCCAGGCCAGGCCTTCATCGAGCAATGGATCGTACTCGGCCAGCCACAGGATGGTGGGCGTCAGCCGTTGCAGGCGCTCGGCGTACAGCGGCGAAAATCGCCAGTCGTTGCGGTCGGCTTCGCTGCGTTGATACTGCTGGTAGAACCACTCCAGCGTGGTGGCTTCCAGCAGATAGCCTTCGGCGAACCGCGTAAGAGACGGGCGCTTTTTTACCGCATCGATCACCGGGTACAGCAACACTTGCAGGCGCGGTACAAGCGGCCAACCCAATGGGTCCTGGGCAATGGCGATGCACAGCGATGCCACCAGGCTGCCGCCGACGCTGTCCCCGGCCAGTGCGATCCGTCTCGCATCCAGCCCCAGCCCTTTGGCACCGGTGATGGCGAGCCAACGAGTGATGTCTTCGGCATCGTTGTAAGCGGTGGGAAAACGGTGTTCCGGTGCCAGGCGATAATCCGCCGACAACACGGCAAACTCCCCGGCCAGCGCCAGGCGCCGGCACAGGGTGTCGTGGGAGTCGAGGCTGCCCACCACGTAGCCGCCGCCATGGAAGTACAACAACACCGGGCGCGGTGCCGCGTCCGAATGCGGTTTGGTGTACAGCCGCGCGTTCAGCAAGTGCCCGTCCCGCGCCGTAATGCTGACCGCCGTCACCGTCAACGCCCCCGTTGGCGGCGCATCGAGCAACTGTGAAGTCTGTTCGAACTGCTGCCGCGCTTCTGCGGGGCTCAGCTCATGCATGGGTTGGCTTTTGCCGCTGAGACGGCCGAACTCGGCCAGCTCTAGAAATCCCTCGATGTCCGGGTGCAGTGCCATAGGCGGTAGTCTCCAAAAATAAACAGGCTCACAGTGCTAAACGAACCGGGAGGGATGTTCATTAGAGCGAACTCAAGAACTTCTGAAGCGAATGAAAATCTGTGGCCAGGACCACTTACCTGTGGCGAGGGGGCTTGCCCCCGTCCGGCTGCGAAGCAGTCGCAAACCCAAACAACTCGGTATCTCTGACTAATCTCGATCGCTGGTTTTGGGGCCGCTTCGCGACCCAACGGGGGCAAGCCCCCTCGCCACAAATGAACGGCTTAAGGCTGCGGTACCATTTCCCGAGCTAGCTCCGCCACCACGGCATTCAAACACTCATCCTGCTGCAGGATATCGAAGTGCCCGGCCCTCACCGTTTGCACCTTGCGCAGCCGTGGTTGCTGACGTTCCAGGGTCGTGCGTTCGGCTGTCGGGTTGCCATCGGCCCACCAGCAATGCAGCTCGGCCTGCGTAATCGGCAGGCTTTCGACCTGCCGCGACAGCGCCTTCAAGCGCGTGCTGACCATGAATGTGTGGGCCAACTCGTCGGCGCCGAGCAGCGCGTAACCACTGGCCTGATCGCTTTGGCTTTCGATCACCGCGCGAATGATCCGCGCCACGGCGTCGTGGTCCCCTGCCATCTCGGCATTCAATGCCTGGGCGATCACTGCTTCGTCCATGCCCAAGGTGGCACCGAGGAATTCGGACAAATCCGCGCGCCACTCCTCCGGGCTGGCGACGGCATTGGCCTGGGTCGGCACAAAGCTGTCCACCAGACCGACGAACGCCACACGCTGGCCCTGCCGTTCGAACTGGTCACTCACCAGCAACGCCAACGCCCCGCCCAGTGACCAGCCCAGCACGTGATACGGCCCTTGGGGTTGCCGGGCGCGGATCGCCTCGACGTAGTCGGCGGCCATCTGCGCCAGCGAGGTGTCGTGCCACTGCCGGTCGAGCAGCATCCGGCACTGCACGCCGTACACCGTGCGCTCGCCATCAAGGCGCCGAGCCAGTGGCTCGTAATCGAACACTGTGCCGAAACCGGCGTGCAGGCAGAACAGCGGCGGCTGATCACTCACCACCTGATTAAGCAGCAACAGCGGTTGCGGACTCTGTCGCACCGGCTGTTCTTCGACACCGGACAACCCGGCAATCGTCGGCCTGGCCATCATGTCCCGCAGCTTGAGCTGGAAGCCGGGCTCATTCAGGGCACGGACTTTCGAGATCACCTTGAGGGTGCGCAGCGAGTCACCGCCCAACTCGAAGAAGTTGTCGGTAATGCCAACCTTTTCGATGCCCAGCACCTGCTGCCAGATGTCTGCCAGCGCCCATTCCAGCGGCGTGCGCGGCGCCACGTAGTCACGGCCGGTGAAGGCCGGATCCGGCAAGGCCTTGCGGTCGAGCTTGCCGTTGGGGGTCAGCGGGAAGCGCGGCAGCACCACGACCTGGGTCGGCACCATGTAGTCGGGCAGGCGCTCGCGCAATGTCGCCTGGCAACGCGGGCCGAGGCCATCATCTTCGGCGGCCACCACATAGCCCACCAGTTGCGGCCCCTGCCCGTTGTCACGCACCACCACCAGCGCATCGTTGACCCCGGCCTGTTCGCGCAAGCGGGCTTCGATTTCGCCCAGTTCGATGCGGAAGCCGCGCACCTTGACCTGATGGTCGATACGCCCGACGTAGTCGAACACGCCATCCTCGCGACGGCGCACCAGGTCACCGGTGCGGTACAGGCGCCCACCCTCGGTGCTGAACGGATCGGCGACGAAGCGCTCGGCAGACTGCCACGGGTGGCGATGGTAGCCGCGCGCGACACCCCGTCCGCCGATGTACAGTTCGCCGATCATGCCCACCGGCAGCGGGTTGAGGTCCATGTCCAGCACGTGCAGGCTGCGGGCGCCGACGCGTTGGCCAATCGGCGCATACATCGCCTGGCAATGGCCGTCGGCGGCAATTTTCCACAGCAGCGGCGTGACCACGGTTTCCGTCGGGCCGTAGCCATTGACCAGGAATTGCGGCATGAGTGTGTGCTTGACCCGTTCGAAGGTGGCGTCCGGCACCGCATCGCCGCCGAAGCAATAGATTCGCACCGGCGGCGGATCACCACCCTGCAATTCGGCGTGCTCGGCCAGTTGCAGCAGGTACGCCGGCGGGAAGCAGGCGACGCTGATGCGCTGGCGGTGCAGCACGGCCAGGGTCTGTTCGGCGGTCCACAAGGTGTTGTCGCGGATCACCAGGGTCGAGCCGCTGATCAGCGCGGTGATCCAGCGTTCATGGGCGCCATCGAAGGCGAACGACATGAAATGCAGTTCGCGATTGTCCGGGTCCATCTCGTACAGCTTGGCGATAGCCTGCACGTGCATGCTCAGCGGCCCGTGTGCCACGGCGACGCTTTTCGGCTTGCCGGTGGAGCCCGAGGTGTAGATCAGGTAGGCCAGTTGCTCGGCGTGCACCGCGCATTGCGGCGCCGACACCTCGACGTCGAGGTTCAGGCGATCCACTGCGACCATCGCCGTACCCGGGTTGAGTTGCGCGCTATCGCGCAGCCGCTCCTGGGTCAGCAGCAGGCGCATGTCGCTGTCGGCCATCATGTAGCGCAGGCGTTGTTGCGGGTATTGCGGGTCCAGCGGCACATAGGCGGCGCCACATTTCATCACCGCCAGCAGCGACACCACCAGCTCCAGCGAGCGCTCCATGAACACGCCGATCACGTCTTCGGCCTGCACGCCTTGTTCCAGCAGATGCACCGCCAGGGCATCGGAGCGCCGGTCCAGTTCGGCGTAACTCAAGTGTTCGGCATCGCGCTCGGCATAACTGAGCACCAGCGCCGTGTGCTCCGGTTGCAGTCGCGCACGCTGACGGATCAGTTCGTGCACCGGCGTCTCGTCACCCTCGGCCACCACCGGCAGCTCGCCGTCCAGCGCCCGGCCTTCGTCCAGGGTCAGCAGGCCCAGCTCACCGACGGCGCGCCCGGCGTCGTCGCACAGGCGCTGCATCAGGCTTTCCATGTGGCTGCGCAGGACTTCGACGGTCGTCAGATCGAACTGATCGCGCTGGTGCATGTACTCGATGCGCAGCCCTTCGTCGAGGCTGACCATCAGGTCCATGGCGAAGCTGGTCAGGCCGAAATCGGACACGTCTTCGAAGCGTAGCGAGTTGCCGTTCCATTCGCGCAGGGTGCGGTCCACCGGCTGGTTTTCGAACACGATGATGCTGTCGAACAACGCCTGCCCGCCCTGCCCGGCCCAGCGCTGGATATCGCTGAGCGGGGTTTGCTGGAAGTCGCGGATGTCGAGGTTGTAGGCCTGGATCTCCCGCAGCCAGTCGCCGACGCTGGTTTCGGTCGGCACGCTGCTGACCACCGGCAAGGTGTTGATGAACAACCCGAGCATGTTCTCCGAGCCGTTGAGGGTTTCCGGGCGCCCGGAAACGGTGGCGCCGAAGGTCACCGTGCGCTGGCCGGTGTAGCGCTGCAACAACAGCAGCCACGCGGCTTGCACCAGGGTGTTGAGGGTCACTTGCTGTTGCTGGGCAAAGACCTGCAAACCCGCGGTCTGCTGTGCGCTCAGGTGGGTGTAGATCGCGTGATAACCCGCTTGCGGCGCCTTGACCGGCAAGGCGCGGGCCAAGTGCGTGGCGCCTTCCAGACTGCTCAGTTTGCCTTTCCAGAAGGCCTCGCTGGCTTCGGCGGCTTGCTGGCCGAGCCAGTGGATGTAGTCGTGATAAGCGGCCACCGGCTCGTGCTCATCACCGCTGTAATGACGCAGCACTTCACCGATCAGGCGCGAAACGCTCCAGCCGTCCATGAGGATGTGGTGGTAGGTCCAGATCAGGCGATAACGGTCGTCTTCCAGACGCACCAGCAGCAGACGCAACAGCGGCGTTCGGTTCAGCGAGAAGCCGCGTTCGCGCTCCTCCAGGGCCAATTGCTGGACGCGCTCAGGCTGATTATCCAGCCCGCGCCAGTCCAGTTCGGTCAGCAGTGACGGCGCATCACGCCGCACCACTTGCAGCGGTTCCTTGTCGCCTTCCCAGAGGAATGCGGTGCGCAGAATCCCGTGACGTTGGGCAGCATCCGCCCAGGCTGCACGGAAACGTGCACCGTCGACGCCGCGCACGCCCACTTCGATCTGGTTGACGTACAGCCCCGAGTCGCCGTCCTGCACCGAGTGGAACAGCATGCCCTGCTGCATCGGTGACAGCGGATAAACGTCTTCGATTTCGTCCGCCGTCAATTCCAGCGCCTGATACTGCGCTTCACTCAGTTCGATTTTTGCTGCCGGCGCAACCAAAGTCGGTATGGCTTGGTCCGCCGTGAGCGGTTGAGCGACCGTCGCCAGTTCGGCAAGGGTCGGGTGGCTGAACACATCCTTGGGTGAAATACTCAACCCGGCCTTGCGTGCGCGGCTGACGGCCTGGATCGAGACGATGGAGTCGCCGCCCAGCTCGAAGAAGTTGTCCTGCATGCCAATCTGCGGCACTTCGAACAATGCTTGCCACACCGCTTGCAGCGTTGTTTCCACGGTGTTGCGCGGCGCAACGTATTCGCGCACTTGCGGGTCCAGCTGCGGCAGCGCACGGCGGTCGAGCTTGCCGTTGGGCGTCACCGGCAACTGATCGAGCAGCAGCACGTGGCTCGGCTGCATGTGCTCGGGCAGTGCGTTGCGCAGGTGTTGCTTGAGTGGATCAAGGGCGGCAGGACCTACGACGTAAGCCACCAGTTGTTTGGATTTGCCAACGTCGAGGGCGATCACCACCGTCTCGCGCACCTGTGGATGCTCCAACAGGCAAGCCTCGATTTCCCCCAGTTCGATGCGCAAGCCACGAATCTTCACTTGATGGTCGATGCGCCCGACGTATTCGATCACGCCGTTTTCGCGGTAACGCGCCAGGTCGCCAGTGCGGTACAGGCGCTCGCCCTGCTCACCGAACGGGCTGGCGACAAAGCGCTCGGCGGTCAGGTCCGGACGGTTGTGATAACCACGGGCCAGACCGATGCCGCCCAGGTACAGTTCGCCCACGCAACCCTGCACCTGCGGTTGCAGGCTGTCATCGAGGATGTAGGTCATCAGGTTGGCGATCGGATAACCAATCGGCACGCTGAAGCCGCCGTCGTCGACACAGGTCCAGTGGGTCACGTCGATGGCCGCTTCGGTCGGGCCGTACAGGTTGTACAGGCCGACATTGGGCAGCACGCGGAACAGGCTGTGTTGCAAGTCCGCCGACAAGGCTTCGCCGCTGCACAGGATCTGCCGCAGGCTGGCGCAACGTTCGAAGCCTTCGCCCTGGACAAACGCCTGCAACATCGACGGCACGAAATGCAGGGTGCTGACCCGGTACTGCTCGATCAGGCTGACCAGTTGCGCCGGATCGCGATGGGCGCCCGGTTCGGCCACGGCCAGGCGTGCACCCACCATCAGCGGCCAGAAGAACTCCCAGACCGACACGTCGAAACTGAACGGGGTTTTCTGCAACACGGTGTCGCGCCCGTCCAGTGGGTACGCGCCCTGCATCCACGCCAAGCGGTTGTACAAGGCATCGTGACGGTTGGCCGCACCCTTGGGTTTGCCGGTGGAGCCGGAGGTGTAGATCATGTAGGCCAGCGATTGCAGCTCGACCACGCAGGGCAGGTTTTCCTCGCTCAGGTCTTCGAGCAACGGCGCCATGTCGTCCAGGCAGATCGCCGTGGTGGCGGCTGGAATCGGCAGCTGTTGCAGCAGATGCCGCTGGGTCAACAGCAGGTGTACGCCGCTGTCTTCGAACATGTGGTCCAGGCGTTCGCGCGGGTAGTCCGGGTCCAGCGGCACGTAGGCGCCACCGGCTTTCATGATCGCCAGCAAGCCGATCACCAGTTCCAGCGAGCGCTCGGCAGCGATGCCCACCAACACTTCGGCGCCGACACCCTGGCTGCGCAGGTAATGCGCCAGTCGGTTGGCCTGTTGGTTGAGCTCGCGATAGCTGAGGGTCTGGCCGGCAAACACCAGGGCTGGTGCGTCCGGTGTCTTCAGTGCCTGGGCTTCGAAGCACTGGTAGACCGGGCGCACATCCGGCCAGGCCTGCGCGGTGCGGTTGAAGCCTTCGACCTGCTGCGCCGTTTGCGCGGCATCGAGCAGGCTCAAGCGCCCCAAGGGCTGTTGCGGCGCACTGACCATGGCATCGAGCAACGCCAGCAGTCGTGCGCTCAAGCCTACGATAGCCTCGGCCCTGAACAGCGCGGCGTCGTAGTTGAAACGCAAATCCAGGCATTCGCCCAGTTCGGCGGCAATGGCCAGGGGGAAGCTGGTCTGGTCGTGGTTGCTGATGCCGGAAAACTTCAACGCGCTGGCGTTACCCTGCTCCAGCGCTTGCGCCACCGGGTAGTTTTCGAACACCAACAGCGTGTCGAACAGCGCTTCGCCAGAGTGACCGGCCCAACGCTGCACGTCCGCCAGCGGCGTGTATTCAACGTCGCGCAACTTGAGATTGAGCGCCTGGACTTCATCGATCCATTGGCTGACCGTGCGCTCGGGGTGCGGCGTGGCGATCACCGGCAAGGTGTTGATGAACAGTCCGATCTGCTGCTCGATGCCCTGCAATTCGCTTGGACGACCCGACACCGTGGCGCCGAACGCTACCGTCTGCTGCCCGGTGTAGCGCTGCAACAGCAACAGCCACGCCGCTTGCAGCACGGTGTTGGGCGTGACGCGGGCCTGACGGGCAAAGCCGCTCAGGCGTTCGGTGGCCGCGCGGTCCAGGCTCAGGTGCAGGGTGCGATGAGCATCGCCCTGCCCTGCAACCGGTCCTGGCAAGGCGCCGGCCAGTCGCGTCGGCTCGGTGAACGACTGCAACTGCTCCAGCCAGAACGCTTCGCATGCAGCGCGATCGCGGCTGCCCAGCCAGGTCATGTAATCGCGATAACGACCGACGCTTGGTGCGGGCATGATTGCGCAATACCGCTGCAGCACTTCGCCGAACAACTGCGAAGTGCTCCAGCCGTCCAGCAGGATGTGGTGATGGGTGAAGATCAGGTGATGAGTGTCATCGGCGGTCTGCACCAACGTCAGGCGCAGCAACGGCGCCAATGTCAGGTTGAAACCGCGCAAACGATCGTCCTCGGCCAGGCGATCCAGCGCTTCAGTAGCCTTGGATTGATCGCGCCAGTCGAGCACGGTCAATGGCAGCGTGGCGTCGGCCAGGATCACTTGCAGCGGCCACGAGCCGTTGCTTTCACTGAAGAACGCCGCGCGCAGCACTTCATGGCATTCCAGCGTTTGCTGCCAGGCATCGCGGAACGCCTCGACGTCGAGCCCCTGCACATCCACGCGCATCTGCGGCACGTAGGCCCCGGCATCCGGGGCGAACAGGCTGTGGAACAACATGCCTTGCTGCATCGGCGACAGTGGCAGGATGTCTTCGATCTGCCCCGCCGTCAGCGGCAAGGCATCCAGCTGCGCCTGATCGACGCGCACCAGCGGCACGTCGCTCGGGGTCAACCCGCCGGCACCGCTCAGGCAATGTTCGATCAGCTGTTGCAGTTCCACCGCATAGGCATCGGCCAGGCGCCACACGGTCTGCGGTTTGAACACTTCGCCGCTGAAGGTCCAGCTCAGGCGCAGTTGCCCGGCGTAGACCTGGCCGTTGATGCTCAGGCCTTGGTCAAGTGCTGCCGAGACACCCTGCTCGACACCGCCGCTTTCCTTCGCCGGACGCCACGGCGCCTGTTCGTCGAAGCTGGCGTCGAACTGGCCCATGTAGTTGAAGGTGACCTGCGGCGACGGCAGATCCTCAAGGCCGGCGTCGGCCAGATAGCGCAGGATGCCGAAGCCGATGCCTTTGTCGGGCACGGCGCGCAGCTGTTCCTTGACCGCTTTGATGCTCGCGGCCAGATCGCCGGCTGGGGTGAGTTTCACCGGGAAGATCGAGGTGAACCAGCCCAGGGTGCGGGTCAGGTCGATGTCGTCGAACAGGTCCTCGCGGCCGTGACCTTCCAGTTTGACCAGCGTCGATGATTGACCGGTCCATTTGCCCAGCACCCGTGCCAATGCGGTCAGCAACAGGTCGTTGACCTGGGTGCGGTACGCCGCCGGGGCGGCTTGCAGCAGTTGGCGGGTCAAGGTGCTGTCGAGCACGGTTTCCACGCTCACGGCATGCTGACGGGCCAGGCTGCCCTGGGTATTGTCGGCGGGCAGTTCCACCTGCACGTCGCGGTACTGGTCTTGCCAGTAAGTGGTCTGGTTGGCCAACCCGGCACTTTGTGCATGAGATTGCAGGCGAGCGGCCCAGGCCTGATAGGCGCTGGTTTTCGATGGCAGACGCAGGGGTTGAGCTTGCTGCGCTTGTTGATACGCGGTTTGCAAATCTTCCAGCAGCAATCGCCAGGACACGCCGTCCACCGCCAGGTGATGCACCACCAGCAACAGGCGTTGACCCGCCGCGCCCATGTCCACCAGCAAGGCGCGCAACAGCGGGCCGTCCTGCAGATTCAAGCTGGCCTGCGCGGCGTTGCACAATTCCAGCAATTCATCGGCATTGGCGGCCTGGCGCTGCCACAGCACCTCGGCGCTGTTCCACTGCCCGGCCTGGGCCTGTTGCCAGACGCCGTCGACATTACGCAAACGCAGGCGCAATGCATCGTGATGCTCCACCAATGCGGCCAAGGCCTGTTGCAGGCTGGCACTGTCCAGCGGCTCGCGCAGTTCCAGCAGCAGCGACTGGTTCCAGTGATGACGAGCCTCGATGTCCTGTTCGAAGAACCAGTGCTGGATCGGCGTCAGCAGTACCTCGCCACGCACCGGCCCTTGGTCGATGACCAGCCCGGCGCTGCGTACAGCGACCTTCGCCAGGCTCTGCACGGTCTGGTGCTGGAACAGGTCCCGGGGGGTAATGCGAATCCCGGCCTGTCGCGCGCGGCTGACCACCTGGATCGAGATGATCGAGTCGCCGCCCAGTTCGAAGAAGTTGTCGTCGATGCCCACGCGCTCAAGCTTGAGCACGTCCTGCCAGATCGCTGCCAATTCGGTTTGCAGCTCATCGATCGGCGCCGTGTAAGCCTGCTGCGCCAATGCCGCGTCGGGCTTGGGCAGTGCACCACGATCAAGTTTGCCGTTGCTGGTCAGCGGCCATTGCTCGAGTTTGATCAGATGCGCCGGCACCATGTAGTCCGGCAAACCAGCCTGCAAGTGTTCGCGCAGGGACTGGCGCAAATCGCTGTCGTCGCCGGTCGCGGTAAACCATGCAACCAGTTGCGGGCTGCCATTGACCTCGGGCGCCAGCACCAGCGCTTGTTCGATGGCCGGATGGCTTTGCAGGCGATCCTGGATTTCCCCCAGTTCGATGCGAAAACCACGGATTTTCACTTGATGGTCGATACGCCCGGCGTACTCGATGCTGCCGTCGGCGCAATACCGTGCCAGATCGCCGGTGCGGTACAGGCGCGCGCCCGACTCGGCGGCGAACAGGTCCGGCACAAACCGCGTGGCGGTCAGTTCGGCACGCTGGTGATAACCGCGAGCGAGACCGGCTCCGCCGACGTACAACTCACCGATGCAGCCCTTGGCCACCGGGTTCAGGCGCGGGTCGAGCACGTACCAGCGCAGATCGGCGATCGGCTCCCCCAGCGGCGAGCTGTTGGCGCCGTCGAGGTCGGCGCGGGACAGCGGTCGGTAGGTCACGTGCACCGTGGTTTCGGTGATGCCGTACATGTTGATCAGCAACGGCTGCCGGTCATCGAAGGCGTCGTACCACGGACGCAGGCTGGCCACGTCCAGCGCCTCGCCGCCGAACACTACATAACGCAGGGACAGGTTTTGCGCATTGGCGCAGGCGAACGGCATCAACTGGCGGAAGGCCGAGGGCGTCTGGTTGAGCACGGTGACGCGCTCGTCACGAAGCAAGCGGGCGAAGTCTTCCGGGGAGCGGCTGACCGCGTGGGGCACCACCACCAGCTTGCAACCATAGAACAACGCACCAAAGATTTCCCACACGGAAAAGTCAAAGGCATAGGAGTGGAACAGGCTCCAGACATCGTCGGCGTTGAAACCGAACCAATGTTCGGTGGCATTGAACAGCCGCGTCAGGTTGCTGTGGGGCAGCAGCGTGCCTTTGGGTTTGCCAGTGGAACCGGAAGTATAGATGACGTAGGCCAGGTTCGCTGGCGCGGTCAGGTTCGGCAGGTTGTCGGCACTCGCCTCGGACAGCCAGTCGCTGGCGTGATCGAGGCAGATCACTTCGATGCCTTCGCTCAACGGCAGACACGGCATCAGCGCCGAATCGGTAAGCAACAGGCGCGTGCCGCTGTCGGCGAGCATGTAGGCCAGGCGATCCTGCGGATATTGCGGGTCCAGCGGCACGTAGGCGCCACCGGCCTTGAGGATCGCCAGCAGGCTGACGATCATCTCCAGCGAACGCTCCAGGGCGATGCCCACCAACACGTCCGGGCCGACACCGCGCTCGCGCAGGCGATGGGCGATGCGGTTGGCGCGGCGGTTCAGTTCGGCGTAAGTGAGGGTGACGCCGTCGCAGGTCACGGCAATGTTGTTCGGGTGAGCGGCAGCCTGAGCTTCGATCAGTTGATGGGCGCAAGGCAGGTTCGGCTGACCGCTGTTCAACCTGGCAGTGCGATTCCATTCGAGCAAGGTGGTCTGCTGCTCGGAAGCGTCAAGCATGGACAGATCCGCCAGGGCAACCGTGCTGTCAGTGCAAATCGCCTGCAACAGGTTCAGCCAGTGCCGGCCGAGGCGCTCGATAGTCGAAGCGTCGAACAGTTCGGTGGCGTAGACGAACGACGCGTGGATGCCCTCTTCGCCCTCGACGGTGTCGAGCATCAGGTCGAACTTGGTGGTCTTTTCGTCCCAGATCAGCGGTTCGACGCACAGCCCCGGCAGGTCCCAACGTTGTGGGTCGCCGCTGTCGCGCTGGTGGTTGAACATCACCTGGAACAGCGGCGTGTGGCTCAGGCTGCGTTCCACCCCCAGGCCATCGACCAGTTGCTCGAACGGCAGGTCCTGATGGGCCTGTGCGCCGAGTGCCGCGGCCTTGATCTCGGCCAGCAATTGCCCAAATGGCTGGTCGGCACGGGGCTGGCTGCGCAGCACCTGGGTGTTGACGAAGAAGCCCAGCAGGTTCTCCACGTCCTGGCGGGTGCGGTTGGCAATCGGCACGCCGACGCGGATGTCCTGCTCGCCGCTGTAGCGATGCAACAGTGTTTGCAATGCCGCCATCAGCAGCATGAACAAGGTGCAGCCTTCGCGGCGGGCAAGATCCCGCAGTCGAGCGGCCAACGCAGTGGAGATTTCCAGCTCGACACTGGCGCCCTGCTGGCTCGGGATCGCCGGGCGACGACGGTCGGTCGGCAGGTTCAGTGGCGGATGTTCACGACCCAACTGTTCGCACCAGTAATCGAGCTGACGCTCGGCCTCGCCGGCCTCCAGCCACAGGCGCTGCCAGCGGGCGAAGTCGGCGTACTGGATGTCCTGCTCCGGCAACTGCGCAGGCTGCCCGGCACTGAACTGCACATAGAGCCGGGTGAACTCCTGCAACAGAATCGGCAGCGAGCCGCCGTCGGTGACGATGTGGTGGAAGGTCAGCACCAGCACATGCTGCTGCGCATCGAGGCGGATCAGGCGGCAACGCATCAACGGACCGCGCTGCAGGTCGAACGGCTGCTCGGCGTTCAGGGCGATCTGCCGTTGCAACTCGACCTCGTCGCCAGCGCTGACTTCGACCAGCGGTGCATCCATCCGTGGGTGAATCTTTTGCAGCACTTGCTGATCGTCGAAAACGAAGGTGGTACGCAGCACTTCATGACGCTGCACCAGCGCGCTCAGGGTTTGCGCCAGTGCCTCGCGGTTCAGCTCGCCACTCAGGCGGAAGGCACCGGTCAGGTTGTAGGCCGTGGCTTGGGGCTGCATCTGCCAGAGGAACCACAAGCGCTGCTGCGCGTAGGACGCCGGCAGCGTGTCGACGGCGCGGTCCCGTGGCGGGATCGGCAGCAGTTCCAGGGTCAGCCCCTGGGCGTGCATCTTCTGTTGCAACGCACGCCGGGCCTCCGCGCTCAAGCTGCAGAAACGCTGGGCCAGGGTCATCATTCTGTCCGGTGCGGTACTCATCGCGCGTGTTCCTCATCCACTTCGTCGAACAACGCTTCGAGGGCGTCTACATCGTTTTCTTTATGTTCACTGTGGTGGCGGAACTGCTCGATCTGCGCCGCCAGGCGTTCCAGGGTGTCACCGTCGAAAAACAGCTTGAGCGGGATCGCCAGGTTCAGCTCTTCCTGAATCCGCGCACGAATGCGCGTGGCCAGCAGCGAGTGCCCGCCGAGCTCGAAGAAGTTGTCGTGCACGCCGACGCGCTCGACGTGCAGCGCTTCGGCCCAGATCGCCGCCAGGGTTTTTTCCAGGTCGTTGCGCGGCGCGACGAAGACGCTGCGGCGCACATCGAGATCGAGCAAGGCTTGGCGATTGAGTTTGCCGTTGGGCATCAGCGGGAAACGCTCCAGCACCTGCAAACGCGCCGGTTGCAGGTGCTCGGGCAGTGCTTCGGCCAGATGGCTGCGCAACTCGTTGAGGCGGATGTCAGCGGTGTCGGCCGGGGACACCACGAAGCCCAGCAGTTGCGGGCCGGTCGGGGTTTCCCGGGCAATCACGGCGGCGTCTTCGATGCCCGGTGCGCTGCGCATGGCCGACTCGATTTCGCCCAGTTCAATGCGGAAGCCGCGGATTTTCACCTGGTGATCGACCCGGCCCAGATACTCCAGCACGCCCTCGGCGCGATAGCGCGCCAGGTCGCCGGTGCGATACAGACGCTGGCCCGCCGCCTTCGCGAACAGGTCGGGGACAAAACGCTCGGCCGTCAGCGTGGCCCGTTGCAGATAGCCCCGGGCAATGCCGGCACCGCCGACATACAACTCGCCTTCGACGCCCACGGCCACTGGCTGCAGGTCCGGGCCGAGCACGTGGATACGCATGCCGGCAATCGGCTGGCCGATCGGCACGCTGTCATCCTCTTGACCGCGCGGCAGCTCCCAGGCCGAACACCACACGGTGCCTTCGGTCGGGCCGTATTCGTTGACCAGCGCCACCCCCGGCAATGCCTCGCGATGTCGCTGCACCAGTGCATTGCCGCAGGCTTCACCGGCGACGATCACACAGGCCAGCGCCTGGTGGTCGAGGTGTTCGAGAATCTGTGCGTGGTAGGACGGCAAGGTCAGGTAGTGGGAAACCTTTTCGCGCTGGATCAGCTCGGCCAATCGGGCCGGGTCCTTGTAGCTGTCTTCGTCCGGCAGGCACAGGGTCGCGCCCTGCCCCAGCGCCCAGAAAACCCCGGCCACCGAGCTGTCGAAGGAGAACGACGAGAGCATCAGGAATGCCCGCAGCGGCTGGCGATAAAAGGCATTGCGCGCCAGGGTCGAGGCCACGGCGTTGGCATGGCTGATCATCACGCCCTTGGGTTTGCCGGTGGAACCGGAGGTGTAGATGACGTAGGCCAGGTTGGCGCTGTCGCCCTGTGGCTCAGGCCGGGTTTGCGCGGCGGACCAGACTTCGGCCCCCGGCATCAGGGAAATTGTCCGCTCACTACGCAATGCTTCCGGCAGCCCTTGGCAGGCCAGCACATGGCGCGCGTCGGTGTCGGCGAGCATGAACGCCAGACGTTCGATCGGGTAGTTCGGGTCCAGCGGCAAATACGCAGCGCCGGCCTTGAGCGTGCCCAACAGAGCAATGACCATTTCCAGGGAGCGCTGGCCGTAGACCGCCACGATCTGGTCCGGCGCCACGCCTTGGGTGCGCAGGGCATTGGCCACCTGGTTGGAACGCGCATCCAGCTCGGCATAGGTCAGGCGCTGGCCGTTGACGCTCAGGGCGGTGCGTCGTGGATGCAGGCGTGCCTGTTCACTGAACAGCTCTTGCAGTAAGCGGCACGGCAATGCCTGTTCGGTGGGGTTCGGATTGAAGCCTTCGATCAATCGGCTCAGTTGTGCGTCGTTGACCAGACTGGCCTGAGCCAGGGTCAACTCGGGCGATGCCAACAATTGACGGCTGAACTCGACAAACTGCTCCAGCCATTCGACCAGCATCGATTCGGGCAGCGCCCCGTCAAGACACGACAACTGCAACTGATCGCCCTGTACACGCAGGCGCAGGACTTCGGGGTTGCCGTCGTCCACCTCGATAGTGCTTTCAATGCCGGCCTGATAGACGAAGCCATAACGCAGCGGCGCGGTGCCTTCAGCGCTCAGTTCGAATTCATTGAGGCAATCGAGCCACGACAGCGACTGTTCGACGCTGGCGGCAAACGCCACCAGCGCTTGCGCCAGGGTTTGCTGGCTGCGGTGCTCGAAAGCCACCGGCAAACGCCGGGCGAAGCGTCCGAGGGTGGCGCTGGTTTGCTCGTTGCGCCCGTCCACCTGCCAGCCCATCAGCAGCTTTTCCTGATGGCCGATGCGCGCAACGAATGCGGTCCACAGCAATAGCCCCAATTGCTCTGCTTCTACGCCCGTTTTGGCGGCGACCCGTTGCACGCCATCCAGCCACGGGGCGTCAATCAACGTTGCCTGATGACGAAGCAGCGTGACATCGACGGTTTTTTCGAACGGCAAGCGATGGGCCACGGCGAACTGCTGTTGCAGATTGCGCCAGAACGCCGCGCCCTGGTGGCCGATATCCTCTTCGCGCAGTTCTTCCTGCCATGCGCTGTAGTCCAGGTATTGCAGCGCGTCCTCGTCGCCGCCCAGGGTTTCACCGCGCAGCAGGCTGCCCAGTTCACTCGCCAACACCCGCAGCGAGGCCTCGTCGAAGCTGCTTGCCGGGGCCAGCAAGGTGATGAACGGCTGCCCTGCTCCGTCTTCAACCTGCGCCACCACCAGCGCCTGATTCGAATCTTCAACCATGGCTTCACGGCTGCGGCGCAAGGCCTCGGCCACCGAAGGCTGGTTGCCCAACAATGTGAGCGGCAGCGCATCGCACAGGCTCTGCACCGGCCACTTCATGCCCCGCAGGCGGCGGTACAGCGTGCGCACGATTTCATGGCGCCGGCCCAGTGTTTCGAGTGCCGTGCGCAACGCCTGAGTATCCGCTGGCCTGGCGACGGGCAACGTCAACGCGGCGAACAGCGGCCGTGCGCCCAGCTCCTGGGCACGCAAATAAAAGGCCTGCTGGGCCGAAGTCTGGAATACCTCTACCGAAGGTTCGAGGGCGGTGGTGTTCATGTCGGGTGTCCTTATTCCTGATCCAGGTCGGCGCTTTTCTGCGCGATGGCCATGGCCGTGAGGATTTTTCTGTAGCCGGTGAATTCGTTGCGCGCATGCACGCTGAGGATGTTGTCGAGCAGCACCACGTCGCCTTTCTCCCAGGCGAACTCGACCATCACCTCGCGGTAGATGCCTTGCAGGTGGCGAATCACCTCGTCGGGAATCGGCGAGCCGTCGCCGAAGAAGGTGTTTTGCGGCAAGTCTTGCGGGCCGAATTCACGCAGCAGGTTGTCGCGGATGCTGTCCGGCAGGGTCAGTGCGTTGAAGAAGGTGCCGTGGTTGAACCAGATACGCTCGCCGGTCAGTGGATGGCGCACGATGGCCGGGCCGTTCTGCCGGGTGCGCAGGCGGTTGCCCGGTTTCCATTCGGCCTGGATGCCGATTTTGCGGCAGTAGGCTTCGACCTCGGCGCGGTCCTCGCTCTGGAACACGGTCTGCCATGGCAGGCCCATGCCGTCGCCGTAGTTGCGCACGTACATGATGCGTTTGCGGGCAAATTCTTCGCGCACCGCCGGGTCGATCCGCGCGAGGATCCGGCGGGTATCGCCAAAGGGTGTTTCGCCACCGGTAGTCGACGGCGTGTCGCAGTAGAAATACAGGTGACGCGGGAACACCGGCGAATAGGAGTGTTCGTTGTGCGGGAAGATTTTCTCCGGCGCCGGGTAATCGGTGGAGCTGTAGATCTTGAACTGGCCGCTGATCTGGGTCCGTGGCGAGGCGCGGAACAGGTACTCCAGAGCACCGCCGGAAATCCCGTCGACGCAGCGATTGAACTCGCCGATATCGGCCACCTGGAAGCCTCGAAACAGAATCACCGCGTGTTCCAGCAGCTTGCTTTCGATCAGCGCGCGATTCTGGGCCGCCCATTCCACCAGGCTTACGCCGGACACAGCCGGACGGCACACCAACGGCATGCTCAGGCCATCGAACATCGGCGCGAAACTCACCAACCGCGTCGGATCGGTGGACAGGCTTTTGCGGGCACCACGACCCATCTTGGGCATGGACCTGGACGTTGATACGGTCATAAACCCCTCCAGAAAATGATGACGGCGGCGCTCGATGGCGCCACCGACTGAATCAGTCCGCTGCGATCTGTGGTGCCGGCGCGCCACGGTTCGCCGAGCGACGCTTGATCGCCTTGGCGCCGCCGAGCAAGGCCTTGCGTTGCTCGCTCAAGCGCGCATCGGCACGGCGTTGCACATCGGCCGCCAGCTCCAGCAACTCACCAACGTGCACCCCGTCAGCGCGTATCAGCGCCTGGAGCACCGCCCGGATCTGTTCGAACAAACACTCCAGCGTGCTCGGCAGGTACTGGCCGGCCGGCGTTTCGAAACTCAAGTGAATGTGCTCGGCATCGTTGTAGAACGCGGCGACCATGCCGATCTCGGCGGCCTGACGCCCGGACGGAAAGTCCTCTACCTGCAAGCCCTCCATCGACGGCAGGCGACCGACGCCTTCCTGATAGATCAACTTGATGTCGAACAGCGGCGAACGGCCGGCCCGGCGCGGCAGGCGCAAGGCCTCCACCAAGCGCTCGAACGGCAGGTCCTGATGGTCCGAAGCCTCCAGTACCGCCCGGCGACAAGCGTCCAACAACTGCGCCGCCGACTGCTCGGCATCGATCTCCACTTGCAGTACTAATTGGTTAACGAAGAAGCCGACCATTTCTTCAATCCCGGCTTGATTTCGGTTGGCGATATCGGTGCCGATGCGCACACGGCTGACCTCGGTACGCTGACGCAGGACCAGGGTGAAACCGGCCAACAGCAGCATGAACAGCGACAGATCGCGCTGCTGGGCAAAGTCGCGCAACCGCTGGCTGAGTTCGCCGCTGAAGGTGAAATGGACGCTGGCACCCTCTTGCGCCGTGCGCTGGTCGCCATCGGCGGGCAACTCCAGCACTGCTTGTGGCTCGGCAAGGCGCTGCTGCCAGTAGTCGAGCTGGCGCTGCAACTCGCCGCCCTGCTCCAGCCACTGGCGCTGCCATTTGGCGAAGTCGGCGTATTGCACGCTGTGCGCTGGCAGTTGCGGGGTCTGGCCACGGTTGAGGGTGGGATAGAGCATGACGAATTCATTGATCAGGACGCGGAACGACCAGTCATCAGCGACGATGTGATGCACCGTCAGCAACAGCACATGCTCATCCTCCGCGACCCGCAGCACCCGCACCCGCAGCAACGGACCGTGGCGCAGGTCGAATGGCCGGGCGACTTCCTCGCGGGCCAGTTGCTGCGCTTCGACGTCCGGTGCCGGCCGATGCCGCAGGTCGCTGTCGACAAAACTCAACGGCAGTTGCGAATGCACCCGCTGCCAGGCCTGGCCGTCCTCTTCGTAAAAGGTGGTGCGCAACACGGCGTGACGCTGCACCAGGGTTTCGAAGGTCTGGCGCAAGGCCGCCAGATTCAACTCGCCGCGCAAACGCAAGGCGCCCGGCATGTTGTACATCGAACTGTCCGGCTCCAGGTTCCACAGGAACCACAAGCGCTGCTGGGCAAAGGACAACGGCTGGCGTTCGCCAGAGGTATCGGCCACCAGCGCCGGGCGTTCACAGCTGTATTGCAGCATCTGCACCTGAGCGGCGAAATCCTCGAGGCGCGGATGTTCGAACAGGCTGCGCAGGCTCACCGACAGGCCCATACGCTGACGGATCTGCGAGATGATTTGCGTCGCCAGCAACGAATGCCCGCCCAATTCGAAGAAGCTGCTTTCGCGGTCGACGCGATTGACTTGCAACACCTGTTGCCAGATCTGCGCCAGTTCGAATTCCAGTGCACCTTGGGGCGCGCTGCCGGCTTCGGCCTCCCAGACCTGCGGGGGCGGCAACGCGGCGCGGTCGAGTTTGCCGTTGCGGTTGAGCGGCAATGCGACCAGTAACACCAGTTGCGCCGGCAGCATGTAGTCCGGCAGGCGCTCGCCCAGGGCGCGGCGCACGGTGTCGGTGAGTTGACGCGCATCAGCGGCCAGCAGTTCATCCGAGGCCGGCACCACATAGCCGATCAATTGCTTGCCGCCAACGCCTTCGTGCACCAGCACCGCGGCTTCGCTGATCATCGGCAGGCCTTGCAGGTGCGCTTCCAGCTCACCCAGCTCGACCCGGAAACCGCGAATCTTCACCTGATGATCGATACGCCCCAGGTATTCCAGCGCACCGTCCTCGCGATAGCGCGCCAGGTCGCCGCTGCGATACAGCCTCGCCCCCGGCGTGGCGGAAAACGGATCGGCGATGAAGCGCTCCGCGCTCAGGCCCGGTCGCAGGTGATAACGCTGGGCAAGGCCGGCATCGCCGCCGATGCACAATTCACCGACGCAACCGGTGGGCAGCAGGTGCCCTTCGCTGTCCAGCACATACAGCGCACGCCCCGGCAGCGCTTTGCCGATGGGTACGCCAAGGTGATTGCGGGTATCGGCCAGCGTGCATGCGTGGGTGCTGGACACCACCGTGGCTTCGGTCGGCCCGTAGGTATTGAGCAGGCGCACATCACCCAAACCAGCGGCGTGCCACAGCTTCAGGCCCGCCAGCGACATGGCTTCACCGCCGACATGGACCTGACGCAAACGCCCCTTGTCCCGCTGCGGTTGCGCGGCCCACTCCTGAGCCAGCAGGAACCAGTAGGCCGCCGGCAAATCCGCCAGGGTCACGCCCTGTTCGATGATCTGGCGATAGAGGGTGTCGGTGTCCCACAGCTCATCGCCGCGCATCACCAGCGCCGCACCCACGCACAAGGGCGGGAAGCACTGCTCGACAAAGCCGTCGAAGCTGAACGTGGCGAATTGCAGCACGCGGTCTTGCGGGGTGAGTTGTGAATAGTCCGCCGCGATCACGCAAAACTCGCGCAGTGCGGCATGGGCCAGGCACACGCCTTTAGGCCGTCCGGTGGAGCCGGAGGTGTAGATCAGGTAGGCGAGGTCTTCGGCGCTGGCGAGGTTGACCAGGTTGTCGGTGCAATACCCGGCGTGTGCGCCCGGCTCCAGCGCCAGCCGTGGCAAACCTTGTGGCAGCGCTACATCGGTCAGCAACCCCGTTTGCGCCAGCAGCAGGTGCATGCCGCTGTCTTCGATCATGTAGGCCAAGCGCTCGGCCGGGTAATCCGGGTCGAGCGGCACATAACCGGCGCCGGACTTGAGGATCGCCATCAGGCTGACGATCATCTGCGCATTGCGTCGCACCGCCAGGCCCACCCGCTGCCCCGGCGCCACACCCTGGGCGCGCAGGCGATGGGCGAGCTGGTTGGCTTGTGCATTCAACTGGGCGTAGGTCAGGCGCTCGTCACCGACCATCACCGCCAGTGCATCGGGGGTGCGTACCGCTTGCTGCTCGAAACGCTGATGGGCCAGCAACGAGCTAGCGATTGGCGGTGCAGGCGGACGGGAACACGCCAACACCTTTGCTCGGGCCTGTGCATCCAGCAAGCTGACCGCGCCCAATGCCTGTTGGGGCTGTGCGACGAACTGCTCCAGCACCTGCAACAGGCGGGCGCCCAACTGGCTGATCTGCGCGGCGCTGAACCGGGAACGGTCGAAACTGAAATCCAGACGCAGGCTGGCGCCGACTTCGATACCCAGGGTCAGCGGGTAACTGGTGATTTCGTGATTGTGCAGCGCGCCGAAGGTCAGGCCTGCCGGCGCCCCTTGCTTGAGGGCTTCGGCCACCGGGAAGTTCTCGAACACCAGCAGGCTGTCGAACAGCGCCCCCTGCTGCCCGGCCCAGCCCTGAATGTCGTACAGCGGCACATGTTCGAACTCGCGCAGGCTCAGGTTCAGGGCTTGCAGGTCGTTGAGCCACCGGGCCACGGACTGGCTCGCTGACGGACTGGCAATGATCGGCAAGGTGTTGATGAACAGCCCCAACTGCTGCTCGATGCCCGGCAACGGCGCGGAGCGTCCGGCAACGGTTGCGCCGAACGCCACACAGGGCTGGCCGGTGTAGCGCTGCAACAACAGACCCCAGGCGCCTTGCAGCAGGGTATTGAGGGTGATTTTCTGCTGGCGGGCAAAATCGCTCAGGCGCTGTAGCGCGGCGCTTTCAAGGGTCAATTGATGTTCGCCCATGCCGTGCCCTTCGGCGGGCGTCGGCAAGGCTTGCGCCAGCAGCGTCGGGGTTTCCAGCGGCGCCAGCGCCTGTTTCCAGAACTGCTCGCCGGCCAGCAGCGGCTGCTGTTGAATCCAGCCCAGGTAGTCGCGGTATTGCCCCAATGGCCTGGCCAACGTCTGGCCGGCATAGTGCTGGATCACTTCGCCGAGCAACTGGGCGTTGCTCCAGCCGTCCATGAGGATGTGATGGCTGGTATGGATCAAGTGCCAGTTTTCACCGCCCCGACGCACCAGCAGCAAGCGGAACAGCGGCGCGGCGCTGAGTTCGAAGCCGCGGCTGCGCTCCTCGGCGGCCAGTGCTTCGAGGTCGATGTCGGCTGCTTCGATCACTTGCAGTTGCAGGTCGATCTGGCGATGAATCACCTGATGCGCGGATTCCAGTCCCAGCCAGTGGAAACTGCTGCGCAGGATGTCATGACGGTTGATCGCCGCTTGCCAGGCCCGGCCAAATGCCGCCAGGTCCAGGCCCTGGATGTCCAGGCGCAATTGATTGATGTAGGCCTCGGCCTGGGGTTCGTACAGGGTATGGAACAGCATGCCCTGTTGCATCGGCGTCAGCGGGTAAACGTCCTCGATGGCCGGTGCCGCAACGGGCAAGGCATCGAGTTGTGCCTGGGTGATGCGCGCCAGCGGGAAGTCCGACGGCGTGACCTGGCCTGCCGCTGTCGTGCAGCAATGTTCGATCAGTGTCTTGAGTTCTTCGGTGTAGGCATCGGCCAGTCGTTGCACCGTGGACTCGGCATACATGTCACGGCTGAAGCCCCATTGCAGCGAGAGCTGTCCGCCATACACCTGGCCTTCCACGGTCAGCCAGTTGGCCAGCGGTGCATCGTCGCCCTGGGCCTGGCCGCCGCTTTCCGGGGCCGGGACGAACAGCGCGGCGTCGTCGAACTGACGGTCGAACTGCCCCAGGTAATTGAAGGTGATCCGAGGCGCCGGCAGGTCTTGCAATGCCTGGCGCTGCGCCGGTTCACCGAGGTAGCGCAGCAGTCCATAACCCAGGCCTTTGCCGGGAATGGCGCGCAGCTGTTCCTTGATCGACTTGATTGAGTTCGCTGTCCCGGCCTCGGGTTGCAGGCGCAGCGCAAACAGGCTGGTGAACCAGCCGACCGTGCGGCTCAGGTCGATGTCGTCCGACAGCTCTTCGCGGCCGTGGCCCTCAAGCTGGATCAGCGTCGAGCCGTGCCCGGTCCAGCGGCAGATGACCCGCGCCAGCGCCGTGAGCAACAGATCATTGACCTGGGTGCGATAGGCCGCCGGGGCCTGTTGCAGCAGCAGTCGGGTCAGTTCGGCGTCCAGTGTCGTTTCGATCTTGTGCCCGTGGCGCTGCTGCAAGCTGCCCTGCGGGTTGTCGCATGGCAGGTTCTGGGCATCCGCCAGTTGCGCCTGCCAGTACGGCATCTGCGCAAGGACGGTGCCGGCATGCTGTTGCAGGTGCGCGGCCCAGGCTTGATAGGCGCTGGTTTTCTCGGGTAGTGCCACTTGCCGGTAAGCCTGTTGCAAGTCTTCAAGCAACACCCGCCACGACACCCCGTCCACCGCCAGGTGATGGACCACCAGCAGCAGGCGTTGGCTGCCATCGTCGAGGTTGACCAGCAAGGCGCGCAACAACGGCCCGTGTGCCAGATCGAGGCTACATTGCGCTTCATTGCAGAGCCCAGTCAGTTCCTCGGTCGAAGACGCACGGCGCTGCCACAATGCTGAAGATTCAACCGGTGATGCATGACGCTGCTGCCAGCCTTCTGCACCTTGGATGAAGCGCAAACGCAAGGCATCGTGGTGATTGATGACCACAACCAGCGCAGCTTCCAGCGTTTCAGGATTCAATGGCTCACGCGGCGTCAGCAACAGCGACTGATTCCAGTGCCGACGCTGGGCGATGGCCTGTTCGAAGAAGTAATGCTGCGCCGGGGTCAGGATCACCTCACCGCTGACCGGGCCTTGATCGATGCTGCTGCGGCTGTCGAATGCCGCGACCAACGCCAGGCTGCGCACGGTCTGGTACTGGAACAGATCACGCGGGCTGAGGCGGATACCCGCCTGGCGGGCGCGGCTGACCACCTGGATGGAAATGATCGAATCTCCGCCGAGCTCGAAGAAATTGTCTTCAAGCCCCACACGTTCCAGCCCCAAAACGTCCTGCCAGATCTGCGCCAGCGTGGTCTGCATCGTATCTTGCGGCGCGACGAATGCCTGTTGCGGCGCCGCGTCGGGTGGCGGCAGGGCCTTGCGGTCGAGCTTGCCGTTGGCGGTCACCGGCAAGGCGTCCAGCGGCATCAGGTAAGTGGGCACCATGTATTCCGGCAGACTGCCGAGCAGCCAGGCCTTGAGGGATTGCGGCCACTGCGAGTCGGCATCGGGATTTTCCAGCACCAGATACGCCACCAGATGCTTGCCGCCCTGCACCAGCACCACGGCCTCGCGCACCAGCGCATGCTGCATCAGGCGGGTTTCGATTTCTCCCAGCTCGATGCGCAGGCCGCGCAATTTGACTTGATGGTCGAGGCGTCCGAGGTAATCGATCACCCCATCGGCACGCTGGCGCACGCGGTCGCCGGTGCGATACAAGCGCGCGCCGTCATGGAAGGGGCACGGCACGAATCGCTCGGCGCTGAGCGCCGGACGCCGGTGATAACTGCGCGCCAGCCCGGCGCCGCCGAGGTACAACTCCCCTGTCACACCGGCCGGAACCGGCAGCAATTGCGTATCCAGCACATGGGTGCGCAGGTTGGCGATGGGTCGGCCGATGGGCACGCTTTCGGCGCCTTCGTCGATGCAGGTCCAGTGGGTGACGTCGATTGCCGCCTCGGTCGGGCCATACAGGTTGTACAACCCGGCGCCCGGCAGCTTTTTGAACACCTGCAATTGCGCATCCAGCGGCAAGGCTTCACCGCTGCAGACGATGCGCTTGAGGCCGTTACAAGCCTCCACACCCGGTTCGTGGATGAACGCCTGGAGCATCGACGGCACAAAGTGCAGCGTACTGATGCCGTAGTCATCGATCAGGCGGATCAACTGCGCCGGTTCGCGATGCGCTCCCGGCGGCGCTACCACCAGACGCGCGCCGGTCATCAGCGGCCAGAAGAATTCCCACACCGACACGTCGAAACTGAACGGGGTTTTCTGCAGCACCGAGTCGCAGCCATCCAGCCCGTAAGCCTGCTGCATCCAGCACAAGCGGTTGACCAGCGCCGCGTGACTGTTGCCGGCGCCCTTGGGCTTGCCGGTGGAGCCGGAGGTGTAGATCACGTAAGCCAGGTTCAGCGGATGCACTTCAACCGGCGGGCAGGTCTCGCTGTAGCCGTCGAGCCAGTCCTGTTCCTGATCCAGAGCGATGACCTTGACGCCTTCGGTGGGCAGTGCGCCGATCAAGGTGCTTTGGCTGAGCAGCAAGCCAATCGCGCTGTCGTCGATCATGTAGGCCAGGCGTTCGGACGGGTACTCCGGGTCCAGCGGTACGTAGGCACCACCGGCCTTGTGAATCGCCAACAGGCCGATGACCATCTCCAGGGAACGCTCAAGGCAGATGCCCACCAGCACATCCGGGCCGACACCCTGTTCGCGCAGGCAGTGCGCCAGTTGATTACTGCGGGCGTCGAGTTGCGCATAGCTGAGCTGGCGTTCACCAAACACCAGCGCCGGCGCGTCGGGAGTGCGTCGGGCCTGGGCCTGGATCAACGGGTGCAGGCACTGCTCGACCGGATAGATCTCGGCGGTACGGTTCCAGTCCTGCACCAGCACTTGCTGCTCATCCGCCGTCAGCATCGGCAACTCGCCGATTTTTTGCGTCGAGTCGTCGACTATCGCCTGCAACAGGCGCGTCCAGTGCCCGGCCATGCGCGCAATGGTATCGGCCTCGAACAGGTCGCTGGCGTAGGTCAGCGCGGCATGCAGCTTGCCGCCCTTCTCCCAGGTGTCGAGGGTCAGGTCGAACTGGGTGGTGCGGCTTTGCCAGTCGATGCTGCCCAGCTCCAGACCGGACGCGGTGCTGACCGAGGCGATGTCGGCCACCTGCGGTTGGTGGTTGTACATCACCTGGAACAACGGCGTGTGGCTGAGGCTGCGTTCGAGTTTCAGCGCTTCGACCAGGCGCTCGAACGGCAGGTCCTGATGGGCCTGGGCACCGAGGGCGGTTTCCTTGATGGCGCGCAGCAGGTCATCGACCCGGGTCTGGCCGTCCAGTTGCGTGCGCAGCACCTGGGTGTTGACGAAGAAGCCGATCAGGCCTTCGATTTCCGCGCGATTGCGGTTGGCGATGGGCACGCCGACGCGGATGTCGGTTTGCCCGGTGTAGCGATGCAGCAGCGCGTTGAAGACGCCGAGCAGCAGCATGAACAGGGTGATGTTGTGTTTCTGCGCGGTGCTGCGCAATCGCTCGGCCAGTTGCGCCTCGACCGCGAATTCGTAACGGGTGCCGCGATAGCTCGGCATCGCCGGGCGCGAATGGTCCAGGGGCAATTCCAGCACCGGATGTTCATCACCCAATTGCGCCTGCCAATACGCCAGTTGCCGCGCCTGCTCGCCCGCCTCCAGCCAGCGACGCTGCCACAGGGCATAGTCGCTGTACTGGATCGGCAACGCTGCCAGCTGCGGTTGGGTACCCGCATCGAAAGCGTCGTAGCAGCGGATGAATTCGTCGATCAGCACGTTCATCGACCAACCGTCAGACACGATGTGGTGCAGGGTCAGCAACAGCACGTGCTCAAGCCCGGCGAGCTTGAGCAAGGTGACCCGCAGCAGTGGGCCGGTCGACAGATCGAACGGCTGTACCGATTGTTGTTCGGCGTTTTCAGCCACGGCACGTTCGCGTTCATTGGCAGGCAATGTGCTGAAATCCACCTGTTCGATCCGCAGCGGCACCGTGGCAGGAACTTGCTGCAAGCTGTCGTCGGACTGACGCTGGAACACCGTACGCAGGGTTTCATGCCGCGCCACCAGGCTGGCGAACGCCTGCTCCAGCGCCGACAGATTCAAGCACCCGGTCAGCCGTACCGCACCCGGCAGGTTGTAGGCGCCGCTGTGGGGGTCCAGTTGCCAGAGAAACCACATGCGTTGCTGGGCGTACGACAGCGCCTGGCGATCCTCGGCCTCGATGCCGGCGGGGATCGGGAAACGGGCGAAATCCACGCCCTCCTTGTGCAAGGCCGCAAGGAACATCTGGCGCTTTTCCAGGGGCAACCCGATAAACCGGCGAGCGAGTTTCAAGGAGTCTTCAGCATTCATCTATCGGCATCCGCATCAGTAGGCAGCAGGCGCAAAGGCGCGTCGTGCCTATAAAACGAATGCAGGCGGGAAAAATTAGCGGATGGGGACAAGTATCAGGAGTGAGGGTAAAACACGAAAAACCGTGGTGGTTGCAGTTCAAAAATGTGGGAGCTGCGGTGCGACGATTCGACTTGCTCGCGAAGGCGGTGTGTCAGTCACATACATAGCGTCTGATACACCGCTTTCGCGAGCAAGCCCGCTCCCACAGGGATCCAGTGAAGTTTGAGGAGGGTGTTAACCAACAGCAGCCATGGAAAGCCGTCGATGATGTACCTCAAGCTGATCCTTGATCACCCGCAGCACCTTCGCTTCCTGCTCATGGATGAAGAAGTGCCCGCCCGCCAGCATGTCCACCGAAAAACTGCCACGGGTTTCCTGGCTCCAGCCGATCAACTGTTCGGCGCTGGCGCGGTCGCTCTTGCCGCCGAGCACGTGCACCGGGCACTTGAGCAACGGCCGCTGCACCGGTTCGAAACGCCCGCACAGCAGGAAGTCCGCGCGCAGCACCGGCAGGGTCAGGCTCATCAACTCTTCATTGGCCAGGATCTCTTCGCTGGTGCCGTTGAGGGTGCGCAGTTGCTCGATCAGTTCGGCGTCGGTTTTCGGTTGGGAAAAGCCCCGGTCGTAGTCGGCGCGCATCGTCGGTGCGGCGGTGCCCGAGGCGAACAGCGCCACCGGCTCCGGGCAACCCAGCGCGCGAAACGCGTGGGCTATCTCGCAGGCCAGCAGCGCGCCCATGCTGTGCCCGAACAGCGCGTACGGCGCCTTGAGCGTGGCTTTCTGTTCGAGGGCCAGTTGCAGCGCCAGGCGGCGCATGTCGGTGTGCAAGGGCTCGCCGTACCGCGCCCCCCGCCCCGGTAGTTCCACCGGTTGCAGCGTGAGCCACTGCGGCAGTTTTCGCCGCCAGCGGCTATAGACCATGGCACTCGCGCCCGAATAGGGCAGGCACAGCAATGTCAGCGGGGTCACCGGGCTTTCCTCGAAAGTTGTCTGTAAAGAGAACGGATGAGGTGTGCTGGGAATTAGTCGCACACCAGAGTTGAACTGCACACAGACCTGTGGCGAGGGAGCTTGCTCCCGCTCGGCTGCGCAGCAGTCGTAAACTGGCGAATGCGGTGTAACTGGACACTTACCGTGAATGGTTTTGGGGTCGCTGCGCAACCCGACGGGAGCAAGCTCCCTCGCCACAGGTACTGTGTTGGCCTTACCTCAAATGGCGATAGCTCGGGATCGCGGAACCGAGCACCACCGCCCCCGCCGCAATCGCCAGCCAGAACCCGCTGCGTGCACCGAAGGCGTCCACCAGCCAGCCGGAGCCGGCGGCGCCGATCGCCACGCCGATACTCAGGCCGGTCACCAGCCAGGTCAGGCCTTCGGTGAGTTTGGCCGGCGGCACGATCTGCTCGACCAGGGCCATGGCGACAATCAGCGTCGGGGCAAAAAACAGGCCGGCGATAAACACCGCCAGGGACAAGCCGAAAATGTTCGTCGCCAGCAGCAACGGCAAGGTGGTCACCGCCGTCGCTACCCCGCCGTACAGGAACAGGCGCGCCAGCGGCACTTTCGAGCGCAGTGCACCGAACGCCAACCCGGCCAGGCACGAGCCGATGGCATACACCGACAGCACGATGCTCGCCGCCGCCGGTTGGCCCTGATGTTGCGCGAAGGCGACGCTGACCACGTCCACCACGCCGACGATGGTGCCCATGGCCACCATCAACAGCATCAGCAACTGAATGTCGCGGGAACGGATGATCGAGCCTTGATGGTGTTCTTCATGGGGATGCACCGGTGGCTCCGTGCTGCGCTGCAACACGAATGCGGTGACGCCGATGGCCAGCGCCAGCAAAGCCGCCAGCGGCCCGGCCTCGGGGAATGCCACCACGCACAACCCCACCGACAGTGGCGGCCCGACGATGAAGCAGACTTCGTCCAGTACCGACTCCAGGGCGTAGGCGGTCTGCAACTCGGGGCGGCCGCGATACACCTCGGTCCAGCGTGCCCGCACCATCGCCGACATGCTCGGCATGCAACCGGCCAGCGCGGCGAAGACAAACAGCGTCCAGTGCGGCGCCTGCAACCGCGTACACAGCAACAGCAGCAACAGTGCCCCACCGCCCAGCAACGCCGCCACGGGCAGAATCCGCCCCTGGCCATACCGATCCACCAGCCGCGAGACTTGCGGCGCGCAAAACGCCGTGGCCAGGGCGAACGTCGCCGCCACCGCGCCGGCCATTGCGTAGCCACCCTGCAACTGTGAAAGCATGGTGATCAGGCCGATGCCGGTCATGGAAATCGGCATGCGCGCGATCATTGCGGCCAGCACGAATGCGCCACTGCCGGGGGCTTTGAACAACTCGCGATAGGGGTTTGCCATGGGACGGGTCTCATCAGGGGACTGCACGTTGCCATAACGGCTGATTGCCGGGGAAGCAGCAATTTGTTGGTTGAATGTGAAGGCCCCATCGCGAGCAAGCTCGCTCCTACAGTTGATGGGTGTACACCGTCCAACGTAGGAGCGGGCTTGCCCGCGAAGGGGCCAGAACAGACAACTCACACCCTTCGCCAAATGAACTCTCGGCCACCCAAACCAGTCAGCTATTTAGGCCCCAGTTTCCCGGAGCACTGCGACAATGGCTGATCACCCCGAACGCCAAAGCTCCATCGACGCCCACGGCATCATCGGCGACATGCGCAGTGCGGCGCTGGTCAACGACAAAGGCAGTGTGGATTTTTTCTGCTGGCCGGAGTTCGACAGTCCGTCGATCTTCTGCTCGCTGCTGGACACCCCCGAGGCGGGGATTTTCCAGTTGTCGCCGGACTTGCCCGATGCCCGCCGCGAACAGATTTACCTGCCCGACACCAATGTGCTGCTGAGCCGCTGGCTCAGTGATCGCGCCGTGGTCGAAGTCACCGATCTACTGCCGGTCGGCGACACCGAAGATGACCTGCCACTGCTGATGCGGCGGATCCGCGTGGTCAGCGGCAGCGCCACTTTCCACATGCGTTGCGCTGTGCGCCATGACTACGCCCGTGCCACGGCCCACGCACGCGTGGACAAGCGGGACGTGATCTTCGAGGCCGCCAGTCAACCGTCGCTGCGGCTATCTTCGGATCAGGCCTTACGCATCGACGCCAATGTGGCGGTCGCCGAATTCACCCTCGAACAAGACCAGACCGGCCAGTTCCTCCTCGGCGCCGTCAACGATGCTCGCTTCAAGGAAGGCGCTGCCGAACTGTGCCTGCAACGTACCCTCAAGTTCTGGCGCGACTGGGTCGGCCAGTCCAACTACCGCGGCCGCTGGCGCGAGATGGTCAACCGCTCGGCCCTGGCAATGAAGCTGCTGACCTCGCGCAAACACGGCGCCATTCTCGCCGCCGCGACGTTCGGCCTGCCGGAAAGCCCCGGTGGCAAACGCAACTGGGACTACCGTTTCACCTGGATCCGCGACGCCTCGTTCACTGTCTATGCATTCATGCGCCTGGGCTTCGTCGAAGAGGCCAATGCCTACATGCGCTGGTTGCGCGGGCGGCTCAGCGACTGTCAGGGCAGGCCGATGAAGCTCAACATTCTCTATGCCATCGACGGTCGTCAGGAGTTGCCGGAGGTCGAGCTGCCGCACCTGTCCGGCCATGCTGGCGCACAACCGGTGCGCATCGGCAATCAGGCCTACGAACAGGTTCAGCTCGATATCTTTGGCGAGCTGATGGACGCGATTTACCTGGTCAACAAATACGGCGAAGCCATTTCCCATGAAGGCTGGAAACACACGGTGGAGGTGGTGGATCAGGTCTGCGAAACCTGGGAGCAAAAGGATGTCGGCATCTGGGAAATGCGCGGCGGGCAATACCATTTCCTGCATTCACGGCTGATGTGCTGGGTCGCCCTGGACCGCGCCATACGCCTCGCCTCAAAACGTTCGCTGCCGGCACCGTTCGCGCGTTGGGACCAGACCCGTCAGGCGATCTACGCCGACATCTGGGGGAACTTCTGGAATGAAGAGCGCGGGCATTTCGTCCAGCACATCGGCGGCACCGGCCTGGATGGCTCGATGCTGCTGATGCCACTGGTGCGCTTCGTCAGCGCCCGCGACCCGCGCTGGCTGGCGACCCTGCAGGCCATCGAAAAGAGCCTGGTGCGCGACGGCATGGTCTACCGCTACCGCAACGACGACCGTCAGATCGACGGCCTGCCCGGCAGCGAAGGCGCCTTCGCCGCCTGCTCGTTCTGGTACGTCGAATGCCTGGCCCGCGCCGGCCAATTGGACAAGGCCCATCTGGAGTTCGAACAGTTGCTCAGGTACGCCAACCCGCTGGGGTTGTATGCCGAAGAGCTCGACAGCCATGGGCGGCACATGGGCAATACACCGCAAGCGCTGACGCACCTGGCATTGATCAGTGCGGCGTGTTTTCTGGACCGGAGGTTGAGTGGGGAGAAAAGCTTCTGGCAGCCGTGAGTACAGGTAAACAATGTTCGAGCTCAGGCAGAAGGTGGCTCAAGACACTACTGGATCTGCGCTGGCACTGACCGAAAACCGCTCCCGATAAGCCTGCGGCGTCACACCCATGGCCCGCAGGAAACTGCGGCGCAGGGTTTCTTCGCTGCCGAAGCCGCATTGCACCGCCAACCGCTTGATCGGCACACCGGTGTCGCTGAGCAAACGCCGTGCGGTTTCGACGCGGATCAGTTCGATGGCCCGGGCCGGGGTCTGGCCGGTGTCGGCGCGGTAGTGGCGCACAAAGCTGCGTTCGCTCATGCCGGCCTGCAAGGCCAGGGTCGGGATGCCCAGGTCCTTGGTCAGATTTTCGCTGATCCAGGCGTGAAGTTCGTCGAAACGGTTGCCTTCCTGTTGCAGGGACAGGGTTACGCTGAATTGCGACTGGCCACCCGGACGCTTGAGAAACACCACCAGTTGCCGGGCGACCTCCAGGGCCAGGTTGCGCCCCAGGTCCTGTTCGACCATGGCCAATGCCAGGTCGATACCGGCAGTCACTCCGGCCGAGGTCCAGACCGGACCGTCGTTGATGAAGATCGGATTGGGCTCGACCTGCAAGCACGGGTGCTGCTGCGCCAGTTGCTCGCAACGGGTCCAGTGGGTGACCACGCGCCGGCCATCGAGCCAGCCGCTGGCCGCCAGCAGAAACGCACCGGTGCACACTGAAGAAACCCGCCGGCAGCCATGGGCATGTTCGCGCACCCAGGCGACCAACGGCGCATCTTGCGCCGCTGCGTAAACACCCCAGCCACCGGCGATGATCAGGGTATCGCTGCCCCCATCCGGCAATGGCTCGGCCAACAGCGCCAACCCCGCCGACGACATCACCGCCCCGCCGCCGCTGGCAATCACCGTCGGCGCGTAGGGTCGCGGCAGGCCTTGCTGACGGGCAATGTCGTTGGCCGAAGCGAATACCTGCAGCGGCCCGGTAACGTCGAGCAATTGCACGTTGGCAAAAGCGAGTACATGGATGATTTTCGACATTTGGCGTAATTCGTGGGGATATTGGCGTATGCGCCAAAGCCTACGAGCCTACAGTCAAACCGTCCACCCACTTCACGAGAAAAACACCATGACGTTGCAGATCGGTTTTCTGTTGTTTCCACAGGTTCAGCAGCTGGACCTGACCGGCCCTTATGACGTGCTGGCCTCGCTGCCGGATGTGAAAGTGCATCTGATCTGGAAAGACCTGATGCCGGTCACCGCCAGCACCGGTCTGCTGTTGAAACCGACCACCACCTTCGATGATTGCCCGGCACTGGACGTGATCTGCGTGCCCGGTGGCAGTGGCGTCGGGCCGTTGATGGAAGATGACCAGACCCTGGACTTTCTCAGGGCTCAGGCCGCCAACGCCCGCTACATCACGTCGGTGTGCACCGGCGCGCTGGTGCTGGGCGCGGCGGGATTGCTCAAAGGCAAACGCGCCACCACTCACTGGGCGTATCACGAACTGCTCAAGCCGCTGGGCGCAATCGCGGTGAAAGACCGGGTGGTTCGCGACGGCAACCTGTTGACCGGTGGCGGCATCACCGCCGGTATCGACTTCGCCCTGACCCTGGCCGCCGAGCTGTTCGACCAGGCCACCGCCGAGCTGGTGCAGCTGCAACTGGAATACGCCCCGGCCCCACCGTTTAGCGCGGGCAGCCCCGAGACGGCCCCGGCCAGTGTGCTGGAGGAGGCTCGCCAGCGGGCTGCCGGCTCATTGAAGCTGCGGGCGCAGATCACCGAGCGCGCGGCGGCGAAACTCGACCGACAGTGAAAAGATGGCGGCGGGAACCCCGGTTCCTGCCAGCACGACTTTTCATGCACGCAAAAAAACCCGCCGAAGCGGGTTTTTCCAAGACCATGACGACTCCTTGTCGTAGCGTTCCTTGCAGATGGTCGATCATCCATGATCCTGAGCACATCCTGTGCTTCAGTGGGTGAGGCAAGATTACGCATCGGATCCAATTTGTAACAGGCGACATTGCTACCATCGCGTGTAAGACATTCGCTATGTACCCCCTTCCGAAAACCCTTGGACGCCACAGGCTCCGAGCCGACTTCAGCCACCCTACTGCTCGTGGGCTTTGGCATTTTCGGTCAAAAACTGCTCGATATTGTTCATTTGCTCTTCCCAGCCACGACTGTCCATGCGGAAGGCCTTTTCGCGACGGGCCTGGGGAATGTGATCGAAACCGGACTCGGAAACCTTGAGCAACGTGCCGTTGTCCATGTCTTCGAGCTCGAATTTCACCAGTGTGGTGGGCTCCTGGGAGTAATCGACTTCCGGTTTCACGGCATAGGGGTGCCAGCGAAACGAAAACAGCCGTTCCGGCTCGACCCGCTCTACCAGTACGTTCCAGCGCAAATGCTCATAACCGGGGTAGGTAACCTGCCCCTGAGTCCACTCGCCTGCCACAAAACGCTTGCCCTCCAGTGCCACACCAAACCACCGTCCGAACATTTCGGCATTGGCCAGCACGCGCCAGACTTGTGAACGCTTGGCCTTGAGCAGGACTTTCCTTTCGATGCGATCAGATGCTGGGTTCATAAGTCACCTCCTGTACTTGAACAGTAGTCAGTAAGACCACACGATCAACCCTAAAGTTGTACCAATCGGGATGTGCAATCAACCATGCCCGAGACATTCGATTGCATTTACGCGGATAGTTCTGGCGCAATCACAAAGTCAGAGGGTCGAAACAGTTAACGTTCACCCTCGAAACAGCATAGAAAAGGATAGCGCCATGAAAAAATTGCACGGCAGTTGCCTGTGCAAAGCCATCGAATACGAACTCGATAGCCTGGACATGCCCATCAGCCACTGCCATTGCCAAACCTGCCGCAAGGCACACGCAGCGGCTTTTGCATCGACCGCCGGGGTCATGCGCGAGCACTTTCACTGGATCAAGGGGCAAGATCGGCTGACGAGCTACGAATCGTCACCGGGCAAATTTCGGTATTTCTGTTCGGCCTGCGGTTCACACCTGATAGCCGAACGGCCGGCCCAGCCGCACGTGATTGTTCGTGTGGCGACACTGGATACCGATCCGCTGATGACGCCCCAGGCGCATATCTGGACGGCCCATGACGTGCCATGGCTGGAATACGATTCGGTAGACAAACACGCGCAATGGCAAGCGTAGCGGGCTGAATGCCCCTCGGCGCTACACTGCACCTCTCTTTCGGTCACAACGAGCGCTCCAGCATGAACCCACGCTTACTCTTGGCGCTGACGCCCCTGCTGTTCACCTCCATGGCGTTCGCCGTGGACTGCGACAATGCCAGAGACCAGGCGGCGATGAACCAGTGCGCGGCGCAGCAGAATGCGGCCGCCGACAAGGAATTGAATGCGCTGTACCAGCAGATCACTTCGCGACTCAAGAGCAACCCGGACAGCAAGAAGCAGTTGGTGGGTGCGCAGCGTGCGTGGGTTGCGTTCCGCGATGCCGAGTGCAAGTTCTCGGCGTCTGGAGTGGAAGGCGGGAGTGTGTATCCGCTGATCTATAGCAATTGCACGACGGAGCTGACCAAGGCACGGGTGAAGACGTTCAAGACTTACCTGAAGTGTCAGGAGGGGGATCTAGGGTGTCCGGTGCCAGGGGTTTGACTCTTTAGCGCCTGTCAGGGCCTCTTCGCGAGCAGGCTCGCTCCTACAGTGGATTTTCGGTGAACACAAGTTTTGTGCCTGACCGGGAACCCTGTAGGAGCGAGCCTGCTCGCGATGGCGTCAGTCCAGGCGCCGCACACTACCGCACAAAAATCTGCGCCGTGGTAATCGCCATATCCCCGCCCGGCAGCTTGATGCTACCCGTCTGCTTCAGGCTGTCGGCATCGAAGATCGCCACGTCGTTGAAGGTCCCCGCCAGGTAGATCTTGCTCCCGTCCTTATTGAAGGAAATGCAGTAGTACGAGTGATCGAGCGTGGCGGACTGGAGCATTTTCTTCTGTTTGATGTCGTACTTGGCCAGGCGGTTGAGCACGCCAAACATCAGGTTCGGGTCCTTGGGCGAGCGCATGCCGGTGAAGTAGATTTCCGTCAGCGGGCCGAAGTCGGTGGTCTCGGTCTTGCCGGTCTTCAGGTCGACGCTGAACAGGCCGTACAGGTATTCGGCGGTGGCCGGGTCCTGTTTCTTGTCCTTGAATTTCGCCGCGGTGTAGAGCAGCGAGAAGTCATGCCGGTACGTCTGCTGGTTCCACACGTAGAGCACGTCCGGCGCGCTGTAGTTCGGGCGTTTCCAGTGACGACTGGGGATCAGCACGTCGAACTTGCCGGTTTGCACATTGGCCTTGTAGACATCCGCCCCCGCCACATACAGCGTGCCGTCGTCACCGCTCTGCATGATGGTCAACTGGCGCGGCGCCGGGAAACTGCGCACCGGTTTGGCGTCCATGCCGGCGTCGGTCTTGTACACGTCGAGCCGTGGCTGCTGCACTTCGTAGCGGTCATTCATCATCAGCGTCGGGTTGGCGACGGTGTACAACTCCTTACCATCGTGACTGAGGGTAAAGGCGAACATCGACTTGGCCTTCTCCCCCGGCTTCTGGGTGATGCTGGCGTGGAACACCTGCTTGCAGTTGTCCAACTCAACGCCGTAGACATCCGCATAGTGGTTGTTCAGCACGTAGGCGGTCTTGCGGTCCGGCGACAATTGCACGGTGCCGGGGCCGAAGGCGTCGGGCATCTTGCAGGTCTTGAACAGGGTGTCGGTGGCCAGGTCGATCACGTGCAGGTTGTTCGGGTAGTTGGTGGTCACCATGTATTCGTGACCGACTTGCAGCGCGGTGTTTTCATCGGCCAGAACACTGACAGAACAGCTGCTCAGGACGGCGAACGCGGCCAGGCCGCAGGCTTTGATGTTACGCATGCTGGAATCCTTCTTCTGTGATCACTTGTCTTTGGGGAAGACAGTGCCGAGGTTGCGCCAGTTTTCGTTGGACGCCTGGGCATCCTTGTTCCAGTCCGGGTAGGTACTCATCATGTCGGGCACCTGGGCCGGCCACCAGCAAGGGTCGGAGCAACCGTAGAGGTCGGCCTCCATCGGCTGGCACAGCGACGACACACCACCAAACGCATCGATTTCCCAGCCCGGGTCGGTGGTCGAGGCACAGCCCGCCACGGAACTCATGGCCACCACTTCTTCAATGCGGTTTTCATCCGCGGCCTGATCCAGCTTCAACGCTTTGTTATTGATTGCCTTGAGATGTTTCATATCAGTGAGCCTTGCGCGGAGTGATGTAGCTGCTGATGAACGCAGGGTTATTGGCCATGATCCGGGTGTAGACCTCGATGCCGAAGTCGACCCAGTCACGCATCAGTTCGCAGTAGTGATAGGTCGGGTGCGTCGGGTCGCCGTAGCGGGCGTAGCTCTCGTGGTAGCAGCCGCCGGAACACAGGTTGCGGATCTGGCAGTCCTCGCAGCCGGTGTTGCTGCGGTCCAGACGCTGGGACAGGAAGTCGTTCAACTCCACCTGTTTCACGCCGCTGTGGACGTTGCCGAATGTCGGCAGGCTCGAACCGGTAAAGCGGTGGCACAGGTTCAGTTCGCCCTTGTGATCGACCGCCAGCATCTTCAGGCCCGCGCCGCACGGCAGGGCCTTTTTGTGGCCTTCATGGATGTCGGTGATGAGTTGGTGCAGGTTGGAGAAGCCGATGTTGCGGTGCTCCAGCGCCGCTTCCAGGTAACGACGACCCAGCTTCTTCATGTTGGCGAAGACTTCGATCAGCTCGTCACTGGTCAGGTTGAACGTGCTGATATCGCCGGAGGTCACTGGGGCGAAACCGACTTCGGCAAAACCCAGTTCGTTGAACAGGTGATCCCAGATGGTTTCGACGTCGGTGACGCCGGTGGTCAGGGTCACCCGCGCGCCCACCGGACGACTGTTGTAGCGCGACAGCAACATCTCGGCCTTGCGCCGCACCACGTCATAGGTGCCCTGCCCGCCCACGGTGATGCGGTTGCGGTCGTGCACGGTCTTCGGCCCGTCGATGCTCACTGACAAACCAAAGCGGTGGGCGTTGAGGTAGTCCACGGTTTCTTCGGTGAGCAGCGTGGCGTTGGTGGTCATGACGAATTCGACGAACTTGCCCGCCTCGCGAAAACGCTTCTCGCAATAGTCGACCATGTACTCGATCAGCTTGCGGTTGCTCAGCGGTTCGCCGCCGAAGAACACCACGGTGAAACGCTCTTCGTCCGGGGATTCGCGCAGCAGCATTTCCACCGAGGCAATCGCCGTCTCGACGTCCATCTTCTTGCCCGCCGACGGTTTGTCGAGGTCTTCCTTGTAGCAATAGGTGCAGCTCAGGTTGCAGCCGGTGTTGACGTTGAGCACCACGGTGTTGATGGCCGTGCGCTCGACCCGCTTGGTGGCGATGTCCGGGGTCAGCGGCGAGCCATCGCTGACCAGTTCCAGGGCCATCAATTCACGCAGGGTCTCGGTGACTTCTTCGCCGTTGAAGCGCGCGGCCAGGCGCTGGATCAGGTCGTCCGAGGAACAACCGGGCCCGCGCAAGGTATCGATGATGGTGCCCGTCAGTTCATCGCTGGCGAACAGCGAACTGCTGGGGATGTGAAACAGCATGCGGTCGGCATCGACCTGCACTTCGTGCAGGTTGCGTTCGACCAGATTCAAGATAGCGCCCATAACCAACCTCCTGTGCAAGCCCCGGTCTGCGGGGCTTGCGGTCATTCCGAAAAGTGTCTGAATCGTTGAACGCCAGGCACATCACGGAATGGGTGGATTGTTCCAGCGTTGCACGGTCACGATCATGTGGCCTTCGCCGGTCAGGGATTTCCCTGCGTCGTCGACGGCGGCGATCACCTTGAGGTTGCCGGCATTGTTGGTGGACATCTTGCGTGCCGGGTTCGGCCCGGCATCGCCCGGGGTGAACACGCCGGTATCGGCCTGCATGGTGCCGGCGAACTTGACGTCTTCGTCTTCCCTCGCGCGGTCGTCGAAGGCCTCGACTTTCCACTGCGCCGGGAACACACCGATGCGGTACGGCTTGCCGTCGGCGCCCTTGCCCCAGGCTTCTGCGTCGAAACGGCCCTGGACTTTCGGCGTCGAACCGCCGCCCTCGCCGATCCGTGCTACCGAAAATTCCGGCACCACTTTGACCGAAGCGATCTTGCTGTACACCGACAGGCTCGGGCCTTTCAGCGTGCCGACACTGACCGCGCGCGCACCCGGTTGGGCATTGGCGGCGGCCTTGAGTCTGACCTTGATCTGCTCCGGGCTCTGCGAGACGACTTCGAGCACTTGCACGCCTTTGCCGAAGTCCGGCTTGCCGGTCAGGCCACTGCCAATCAGGGTCACTTCGGTTTCGCTGCCGGCTTTCAGATAGCCCGGCTGCACCGCCAGCAAACGACTGGAACCTTGCCTGGCGGCAACGAAGTCCAGGCCGCGCTCGTCGTGCTCGGCCTCGAACATCCGGCCCTGCATCGCATTGCCTTGAGCGGCGAACACCTGGCGCATGGTCACGCCATCGATGGTCACGTTGCCGCGCCATTCGTAGCCGGTGTAGAGAATCGCACTGCCGTCGCCATTGAACGGGCTGCCGTCGGCGTATTGGCCTTTGACGCTGACCTTGAAGGTGTCGCTGCCATCGGCACTCACGGTCATGACACCGGCCAGTTCACCCTTGCCCGGCAAGTGGCCGCTGAAGCTCCAGTCGCCCACCAGGGCCTCGGCCTTTGGTGCCGCGCTCTGCCATTTTTTCCAGGCCGGGTTGTCCAGCGGATAACGCTTGGCCAGCAGCGGCACCATGTCTTTGCGGGCCATATCGAACCAGTCGCGGTCCCGGGACAGCGCCTGGTATTCCAGGGACGGCCATTGGCCGAGGTGGAAATTCACCAGGCGTTCCCACTCCTGCGCCGGCCGCCGTTGCAGGGCCACCCGCGCACCGGAGTGGCAGCGGCCGCACATCTGGCGGGTTGGGTCGTCGAACTGCTCGACGGTATTGAGTCGCCGCTCCAGCGCATAACGCACGCCGTCGGTTTCGCTCGGCGCCAGGCCCTGGGTGTCAGCCAGGTACTTGACCAGGGTGCGGCGGTCGTCATCGCTGATCTGCAAGCCGTGCATGGTCTGCATGCGGGCAATGCTCATCAACCAGCCTTCCGGCGTTTTGCGCTGGTGGCTGATGCGGCTCAGGGCGTTATCGGCTTCGGGGGTGTGACAGCCCTGACAGGTTTCCTTGAGGATGGTCTGGGCGTCGCGGGCTGCCAGGCTATGAGGCGAATGCAGCGCTACACAAGCGGCTACGGCCAGCAGGCTGGCGCTCATGCCTGATCGGAGTTTTCTCTTCATCAACGTCGAACCTCGCACGGTGCGTTCTTATTGTTGTGGCTTATCGTTTTTATGGTTTCTGCCGTCGGCTTTGATCCGCTGACGGAGGCTAGAGAAACGTCTGAGATGTGCAATACACAGAGCGTGCCAGCTTGCCGATAAGCTTTTTTATCAATCACTTACGCTGATTTGACTGCATTGGGCCATGCCCGGACGCGATCTGCCACGTCTAGTTTCGCGACAGTTGTTGCAGTCTGAGACAGCGTAGTTGCCCGGCCCGAGCCGCTCATCGCCGCCGATTGACGGGGCCTGCCCTAATGCCAGTCAGTCAAGGGATCGACCAGCGCTGATTAACCCGTGGCGAGGGAGCTTGCTCCCGCTGGGCAGCGAAGCGGCCCCAACAAATGGGCCTGCTGCGCAGTCCAGCGGGAGCAAGCTCCCTCGCCACGGGTTCAGTGTCTCGGCTTAACTGATCGGCATCAGGGCCTGCCCAGCCGGTAAGAAAAGGGGATCGGGGAGGATTGCCTAAAGGCCTGCGCCGCACCACGCGTGTAGTGCGGCAGGCCTCGGTTCAACTGTTAAACGTCGGGTGCACACCTTTGTGCGCGTTGATTTCCTGTTGCATCTGCACCACCAGCGTCGCAATCGCGTGGGGTGAATTCAGCTCCCAAAGCGGAACGTGGGTCGCCACCAGGTCGACTTTGCCGGTCACGCAATCACACACGCGAATGGTCAGGGACTGATCCGGCGCCACGCTGCACGTGCATACCGACGGCAGAAAACTGTGTTCAATGATGTTTTGGATTTCCAGGGTTGAAAGGTTCATCGCTGCCTCCCTCACGCCAGATGTATTGCCGGAACAATGCTCCGTCATTTCGCCCGCCAGGCGAGAAAATTCTAGCCCTCGCCACAGGTGCTCTCAAGATCGCGAACAGGTTGCCCGTCGTCTCACCGGCTGTCGCGAAATGCGACAAACACCCCTACCCGGCCCCCTTGATCTGCTGCGGAAAAATCCCGCCCGACCACGGCCGACCGGCGCTTTGGGGGACTTGGCACAGCCATTGCGAAAGCCCGGTTCTCACGAACAACAAGAGGCCTCGCCAATGTCGCTCCCAAACGTGCTTCCCGCCACTTCGGCGTTCATCCAACGCGCCCCGCGCATGCTGATCGGCAGTGGCTGGGTCGAGGCCGCCGACGGCCAGACCATGCCCCTGCACAACCCGGCCACCGGCGAAGTGCTGTGCGTGGTGCCACGGGCAACGCCCGCGGATGTCGACCGCGCGGTGCTTGCCGCCCGCCAGGCGTTCGACGATTCAGCCTGGACCCGCACCCGCCCCCGGGAGCGACAGAATCTGTTATGGAAACTCGCCGACCTGATGCAGCGCGACGCCGAGCTGCTGGCGCAACTGGAATGCCTGAACAACGGTAAAAGTGCGGCGGTGGCCCAAGTGATGGACGTGCAACTGGCCATCGACTTCCTGCGTTACATGGCCGGTTGGGCGACCAAGATCGAAGGCTCCACGGTTGATGTGTCGGCACCGCTGATGCCCAACGACCAGTTCCACAGCTTCATACGTCGCGAAGCGGTGGGCGTGGTCGGTGCCATCGTCGCCTGGAACTTCCCGCTGCTGCTGGCCTGCTGGAAACTCGGTCCGGCCCTGGCCACCGGCTGCACCGTGGTGCTCAAACCCGCCGACGAAACCCCGCTGACCGCACTGAAACTCGCCGAGCTGGTGCTGGAAGCCGGGTATCCCGAAGGCGTGTTCAACGTGGTCACCGGCACCGGCATCACTGCCGGTTCGGCCCTGACTCACAACCCGCTGGTGGACAAGCTGACCTTCACCGGCTCCACCGCCGTGGGCAAGCAGATCGGCAAGATCGCCATGGAATCCATGACCCGGGTCACCCTGGAACTGGGCGGTAAATCGCCGACCATCGTCATGGCCGACGCCGACCTGAAAAGCGCTGCGGCCGGGGCGGCTAGCGCGATTTTCTTCAATCAGGGCCAGGTCTGCTGCGCAGGTTCCAGGCTGTATGTACAGCGCAAGCATTTCGACAATGTGGTGGCGGACATCAGCGACATCGCCAACGCCATGAAACTGGGCAACGGCCTGGACCCGAGCGTCGATATGGGCCCGTTGATCTCGGCGCGCCAGCAGGAGCGCGTCTACGGCTACATCGAAAAGGGCCGGGAAAGCGGTGCGACCATTGCCTGCGGTGGTGAGCAGTTCGGGCCGGGGTTCTTCGTCAAGCCGACGGTGATCGTCGACGTCGATCAGAAGCACTCACTGGTGCAGGAAGAAATCTTCGGCCCAGTGCTGGTGGCCATCCCATTCGATGACGAAGCCGATGCCCTGCGCATGGCCAATGACAGCCCTTACGGGTTGGGAGCGAGTATCTGGTCCAATGACCTGGCGGCGGTGCACCGGATGATTCCACGCATCAAGTCAGGCTCGGTGTGGGTCAACTGCCACAGCGCCCTGGACCCGGCGCTGCCGTTCGGCGGCTACAAGATGTCCGGGGTCGGACGTGAGATGGGGTATGCGGCGATCGAGCATTACACCGAGCTGAAGTCGGTGTTGATCAAACTGTGAAACAGTTTTTGTAGGAGCTGGCGAAGCCTGCGATCTTTTGATCCTCGGTACGTTTGAGGCAGCCAAAAGATCGCAGCCTTTGGCAGCGCCTACGGTTTGAATCCCTGCCCCATCAACCAACTCCTGACCATCCTTCCCTGCTCCACCGTCAACCCGGCCAACACCTGATCCGCCGGCTCTCCCTGCTTCAACCGCCGCACCAACGGCGCCACCTCAACCCCTTGCACATGCCAGATCCCCAACGGCTGATCGACCGTGATCACCACCTCGGCCTCATCGACCCACCCATCACGCAACACCGGCGCCCGCTCGACCCTCAGCGCATTGAAATCCCCCTCGGCATGGGCCACCTCGGCATCCGGCCAGTTCCGTCGTGCCTGCCAGAACGGCTGATCCGGCCAGCGCTGCTCATCGGCATAAAAATCCCGGCCGATCCGCGCAAAACGCAAAAACAACTGCTCAACCCGCTGCTGGTGGAAACGCTGGGCCAGAGCCGCTCGTTCGGGTTTGCACAGCAGCGTGTTGATCACCGCCGGCGCCTGCAACGCCGAGGACAACGACTGAAAGATCCCGTTGCCCGACAGCGGGTCGACGGCCATTGCCGCATCGCCGACCCGAATCCAGTTTTCGCCACACACCTGCGGGCTCAGAATCGCCGTGCTGCTGCGGGCGTGCAGTTGTAGATCACACTCCGCTTCGCCGGCAAAAAATGCGGCGGCCAGATTCGAACCCTGGCGCCGCAGCCGGCAGTAATCGAGCAACATGGCCTTGCCCGGCAACCCGGCGCTGGCCACGTCCACCGTCCATTGCCAGTAGCACTGACCGTCGGCGCGGCGCGCCATCCACGCCCAGCCATCCTCGAGGCTTTCCACGGCGCTGGCGGTGCTGCCCGGCGAACCCTGCCAGCGATTGAGCAAGCTGACCGTCTCGGGTCCGCGCAAGCCTTTGCCGGTAGCGGGAGCCTGACGTCCGCGGGCCTCGACGAGAAACGCTGCGAGCAGCGGTTCGCGGCCGTCGACTTCGATTCGATGGCCATTGGTCGATGACTGAACCGTCAACACCCGGCCTTCGATCAGCTCAACCCCCGCCAGGCGCAAATCCTCGCGCAGGCCTCGATCAAAAGCCGGGCGGTCGAGCAGATACTCGACGTTCTGTGCATGTTGCTGGCCGTTCCACGAGACCTGGCGTTGGGACGGTAACGCCGCATCCGCCAGTGCATGCTGCAGGCCGGCGCTGCGCAATGCCTCAAGCACCCGTACGGATACACCTTCGAGCGCCGCAAACCGGCGCCATTCGCTGATCAGCGTGACGCCATGGCCCAGCCGCCGCAGCCCCAGTGCGACCGCGGCGCCGGCCGGTCCGGCGCCAAGAATGACGATGTCGGTCATGGCTCGAAGCGCCGTTCAGGGCCACGGTAACGGGCATGCTCGCGCAACCACTCGACGACTTGCTGATTGCTGGCGTCAGGCTGTTCGGCGAGGAACCCGGCGATGTGCCCGCTCAAGGCGGCACAACCGAGGCTCGCCCCGGATTGCCCCGGATAGGTGCCCTGCACACACGCAGCGAAATCCGCCTGGGCGCTGTTGAGCCACGACCATTCCTGCTCGGCGCAGCGCGCATCGCCGGTCACCCGCAACACCTGCGGATAGTTGGCCGGAAACACACCTTCCCCCTGGGCTGGACTCGACGCACACAGCAGCACGCCCCGTGCCACCGCTGCCGCGCAGGCGGCGCGCAACAGGCTGCGATCCTGACGCAAACCGAGGCTCAAATTGATCAGTCGTACGTTTTGCGCCAGCAGCCAGTCAATCGCCGTGGCGATCTGCAAGGCGCTGGTGACACCGCGCTGGTCGAACACTTGCGCCACGCAAAACAGAGCCGAGGGGGCACGCCGGCCGATTGCCTCGATCACCGCACTGCCATGCCCCAGCGGATCGTCGCGCAAGTCGCCCTCGGCCAGACCGTCTTCGAGCAATGCAAAGCGCCGACCGGCGATCACTCGCACCCGCTGTGCCGCCGAGTGGCCGCTGTCCACCACACCCATGCGCAACTCAGGCTTCATGCGGCACCGTTTTCGAGGTCAGCACGCCGTCGAGCAATTCGAAACGCAGATCGGCATCGGCCAGGGTTGATGGGCGATGGCTGATCAGGATGCGCGTGCGCCCGGCAAACAAGCGGTCGATGGCGTCGATGACTTCGCGCTCGGTGGCTTCATCCACCGCGGACGTGGCTTCATCGAGCACCAGAATCAAAGGGTCCTGCAACAGCGCCCGGGCAATCGCGATGCGTTGCTTCTGCCCGCCGGACAACTGCTGACCGCGCTCGCCCAACGGACTGTCGAGGCCCTCGGGCAAGGACTCGATCAGGCTGTCGAGTTGCGCCAGCCGCGCCACGTCGGCAATCGCCTCACGGCTGGCGTCCGGCACCGCATAGGCCAGGTTGTCGGCGAGGCTGCCGCGAAACAGCACGATGTCCTGGCTGACGATGGCAATGCGCCGACGCAACTGGAACAGATCCAGTTCGCGCAGATCGACGTCCCCCAGCAGTACCCGGCCCGATTGCGGATCGTGGTGACGTTGCAGCAGGTCGATCAGGGTGGATTTACCCACGCCCGAGCCGCCGCTGAGGGCCACTTTCAAGCCGTAGGGGATCCGCGCTTCGATGCCGCGCAGGGTCGATTGGCGGCCGGGATGGGCAAAGTGCACGTTGTCGAACCGGAGATCGCCGCCATTGGGCATCGGGCGTGGCGTGGCGGGCGTCGACACGGTCGGTTGTTCGCCGCGCAACTCCATGACCCGGCCGAGGCTGACGGTCATCCGCTGAATGGCAACGTAGAGCCCGAGCAGGCTTTGCACCGGCCCCACGGCCATGCCCAGGTAGGTGGAAAACGCAATCAGGGCACCGAGCTGCCAGGTGCCTTGCACCACCCAGTAACCGCCGATCAGAAATGCGCAGGCCCGGGACAGCGAGGTCAGCGTACCGGGCACGGCCTGGGTGAAAAACTCGGTGACTTGCAGGCGCAGCAACTGGCTCATGTAGCCCTGCCCCAGCGTCTCGAGGCGCCGCGCTTCGCGCTGTTGCTGTCCGGCGGACTGGATGAACTTCATCACCGGCAGCGTCTCGACCATGAACGACGACATGTCCGCCGAACGCTCGCGCAACTGCCGCACATCGCGCTCGACCTTGCGCCGCATCCAGCGCAGCCAGAGGACATCGAGGGGAATCAGCACCACCGCCAGCAGCGAGAGCTTCCAGGACAGTGTCAGCAACATCGCCACGGCCACCACCAGACCGATCACACTCGACACCGCCGAGAACAGCGAGTCCACGGCAAACCGCTGGATTTCCGCGACGTCGCCATCGAGGCGCGACATCAGGTCGCCGATGCGCCGCTGGCCGTAAAAGCTCGGCGACAGGGTTTGCAAATGCCGGTACAGGTCGTCGCGCAAGGCAAACAGCATGCGCCCGGACAGTCGCGTGTGCAGGTAGCGGTTGATGCCCGACAGCGCCGTGCCCAGCAACCCGGCCACGATCATCAGCCCGGCGATCAATACCAGCATCGGGAAGTTGCGTGCCAACAGGCCGTCGTCGATCAACAGTTTGGTCAGCCAGGGTTGCACCAGCACCAACAGCGAGGCGCAGACCGACAGGCCCAGCAGCCCGGCAATCGCCAGACGATGGGGGCGCACGAAGCTGTACAGCCAGCGCAGTGACGCTTGCAGCGCCTCGGGGTTCTGGCTGTCGATCAGCCGAACGATCAAGCGCTGCATCATGGACGCAACTGTTTGAGCTTGCGATACAGGGTCGCGCGGCTGATGCCCAGGGCGTCGGCGGCGGCCGAGACGTTGCCTTGGTGCGTGTCCAGGGACTGACGGATCAGCTCCAGTTCGTTTTCCCGGATGCTGCCGGCCTGGGGCCGTTCGCTGGCGGTCAACTCGTCGAGCATGCTGTCGGGCAAGTGGTCGAGGGTCAGCACGGTTTCACCCCGCTCGCGCATGGCCAGCGCGGTGCGCAGGACCATCTCCAGTTGGCGGATGTTGCCCGGCCAGTGATAACCGCTGAGCAAGCGATTGAGATCGTCGTGCAGGACAGCGTTGGGAGCGCCCAGTGTCGTCAGCATGCGACTGACCAGCGCAACGAAATCTTCGCGTTCGCGCAGGGCCGGGAGCATCACGCTGATGCCGTTGACCCGGTAGAACAAGTCCTCGCGAAAGTGTTTTTCTTCCACCAGACGCTTGAGGTCGCGGTGGGTGGCGCAGATCAGCGCGATGTCGATGTCCTGCTCTTCGCCTGCGCCCAGGGGCGCGACCTTGCGATCCTGCAACACCCGCAACAGCCGCGCTTGCAAGGCCAGGGGCATGTCGCCGATTTCATCGAGGAACAAGGTGCCGCCATGGGCCTGCTGCAGGCGCCCGACCATGCCGCCCCGGCGTGAACCGGTGAACGCGCCTTCGCGATAGCCGAACAGTTCGGACTCGATCAGGCCTTCGGGAATGGCCGCGCAGTTCACTGCCACGAAGGGTTTGTCGCAGCGCGCTCCGGCCATGTGCAGGGCGCGGGCGATGACCTCTTTACCGGTGCCGGTTTCGCCCAGCAACAAGACGGGTAGCTCATTGGCCAGGCCTTGACGGGCCATGCGCAAGGCACGGGCGTAGCGCGTATTGCTGCCGGCCAGCGCCTCAAGATCCGGTTTTGCCTTGGCGGGTTTCGCCACCGTGCGCGGCGGGCTGCTGACGTTGATCGAGCGTTGCGGCGCACGCAGGGTTTTGTAGAAGAATTCTCCCTTGGCGGTTTGCAGGCTGCCGGCCCCGCCCTGCTGCAGGCGCGCCAACAACTGCAGGCCGTCGACGCCGAGAAACTCCTCGCAGCGCCGACCGACCAGGGCCGAGCGCTCGGCGTGGAGCAACTGGCAGGCCTGGGCGCTGACCGCGAGGATCTGCCCGCCGAGGCTCACCGCCAGCAAGCCTTGCCACGGGGATTCCAGGTATTGCCTGCGGCTGTGGAAGGCCAGCACGATTTCGTCCGGATAGCTGGCGTTGAACACCCGGCTTTCGATCTGGCTGACGGCCATGGCCAGCAGCGCCGTGCTGTCGTGGGTGCGGCCAAGCGGGCCTTCGCGGGTCAGGTCGAGGACGCCAAGGATGTCGCCCTGGGGGCAATGGATCGGCACCGAAGTGCAGGAAAAATCACTGAGGCGGTCCAGATAATGTTCGCCGCAATCGATCAGGGTCGGCCGGGCTTCCACCAGTGCCGTACCGAGGGCGTTGGTGCCGCGAACCGCTTCGCTCCAGCAGGTGCCGAGAGCGATGTCCAGCAGGCCACTGCCCTTGAAACGATCGGCGCGGCCTTCGACGGCGAGGATGGTGGCGTCGGAGTTGGCCAGGATGATCAGCCCTTCCTTGCCCTGACGCTCGGCCAGGTAATCGATCGCCGGCAACGCGGCGTCGATCAGCAAGCGATTGTTGTCCAGCAACACGTCGAGGCTGGCACTCGATTCCAGCGCCAGCTCGTGCTTGGCATTGAAATGCACGCCATGGCTCAGGCTGCGTCGCCACGAGGCATCGATTTCCGCACGCAGGACGCCATCCGGCACTTCGCCTTCCAGGTGCAACTTTTCCCGGGCCAGCCGGGCTTCACGATGCTGTTTGGGGGAGTTTGTTTTTATTAGCGTCATCAAGCGCTCCGGGTCATCCGCCCTGCGCCTTCAGTCGTCGGCGCCCTGGCGCAATCTTTACGTTAACGTCAGGGCTATGGCAAGTGCCGTAGGGCGCTTGTGTTCCGTCAGGTGGACCGGGTTATCTTCTTCGCGAGCAAGCCCGCTCCCACAGGTTGCACATTGACCACAAATCCATGGTTCGCCCCGGTCTACTGTGCGCCGGTCTTTCGGCGCATGCTCGCCACTCGCCATAGATCGAGATGTAGCTGCCTTACTGCGGGATAGACCGCTGTACGATGGACTCCTTGGACTGGGGGGCGGCATTCGCGCTCAATCCTTGAACAAGGAAGACGCCCCCGAGAATCATGGCGGCGCCTATCAGCTTCAAGAATGTGACGGGTTTCGAGGCAAGCCCCATCAAGCCGAAGTGGTCGATCAAAAGTCCAATGAAGATCTGTCCGACGACGACCAGGATGATAAAGCCGCTGGCGCCCAGCTTTGGCGTTACAACGACGGCGCTGCCGACATAGATCGCCCCCAGGATCCCCCCGATCCATACCCACCAGGCGCCTCGCAAGGCGCGGCCGATATCCGGAGCCTGCACCTTGAGGATGAGCAGCGCAGCGATCACCACGATGGCGCTGATGACAAGGGAGATGAGGGCTGCCCAGAGCGGATGCCCCAAGGCGCGTCCAACTGCCGCGTTGGTGGTTGCCTGAAACGGCAGGACAGCACCGGCGACGAACGCCATGACCATGGGTAGAACGGTGAGAAAGAGCGATTTGCTCAACATTATCTGTGTCTCTTCAGGTTCAGGTCTGGAATGGCTGGTTGCAGGAACCGAGGGCAACCAGGCTATTGAATTGAGGGTGAGCGTTGTAAGCCCCGGGGATGTTGCTCCTTCAGGATTGCTAATGAACGGCCCGCCAACCGAATGACCAAGCGCGCCAGAAACGCCCCCGTAATGATTACCGCGAACAACCGCAAGGTCTGCATCGCCAGCACCAACCCGACATCGGAATGGGTGTCCACCGCAATGATCGCCATGGTGTCCAGCCCGCCTGGGCTGGTGGCCAGGTAAACCGAGAGGAAGTCCTTGTCGAGCAGCGCCGCCAGCAACCAGGCCGACAACGCACACAGCGTAATCATCAGTACCGCCCCCAGTATCATTGTCGGCAATCGTCGCCAGACGTAGTCGATGGTCGGGCGGTCGAAGCGCAGTCCAACGTAGCAACCGATCGCGCCATAAGCGGTTGCGAGCAGCCAGGTTGGCAGGGTGATGTGCAACAAGCCGCTCACTTGCAAGGCGCCGCCCAACAGTAACGGCATCAACAGTGCACCGGCCGGTAGCCGATTACCCAATGCGATCCCGGCCACAAGGGTGGCGAATGTGAGCCCCAGGTTCAGCAGGTTGAAGCTTTGCAATGCAACGCTCGCGGCATGCACTTCGCTACCCCCGGTAGGTGCCCCCAGCCAGCGGCTGACCAGCGCACCGATCATCACTACGCACACCACCCGCACATACTGCATGGTTGCGACCACCCGTGAATCGGCGCCGAATTCATCGGACATCAAAACCATCGCCGAGGTGGCCCCCGGTGCCGTGCCCCAGGCGGCGGTGCTGGCAGGGATACCGCCGACCCTCGCCAGCACAAGCCCGACCAGCGCACTGAAGCTGACCGTCAGCAGGGTTGCAAACAGTATCAACGGCCAGGACTGGGCCAGCGAGACCAGCACCGCCAGGGTCATCGAATGAGCTGCGAGCATTCCTACGCAGCCCTGGCCCAGCTTGAAGGCATAGCGGTGCAAGCGAATGCGCGCACCGCAAACACCGAACACAATGGCCACCAGCATTGGCCCCAGAAACTGTCCGGCGGGCACCTCCAGAAACCTCAACCACTGACCGCTGGCACCGGCCAGCAGTGATAGCGCTATCCATTGGACCGCAGCGGAGCAAGGATTTAGAAGCCGTGGTGAAGTGGACAAGTCTTTCGCTCCAATGCTGGTCGCCCCGATTGCACTGGCATGCAGCCAACGCGCGACAATTATTGATGGCTTATTCGATCAAGTATATTTTCTAATATTGATGAATTAATAACTTTTGTTGATGGATATGGACCTGCGCGACCTCGCCTATTTTGAAACCATCGCCGAGTTGGGCCACCTGGGCCAGGCGGCGCAAAAACTCAACCGCAGCCAACCGGCACTGACCAAAAGCATTCAGCGGCTTGAGGTGTCACTCGGTACGCGACTGTTCGAGCGTGACGGGCGACGCATCAAACTCACACCGGTGGGGGAATTGCTGAAGGTGCGCGGCAAGCAGTTGCAACAGAGCATCGCTGAAACCCAGCGTGAGGTGCGCGATTTTGCCTGCGGTGTGATGGGCAATATTCGCCTGGGCTGCAGCGCTTCCATGGCGGACCACCTGCTGCCACACCTGACCGCGACATTGCTTTCCCATGCACCGGAAATCACGCTGAACCTGGTGATCGGTCAGGACGACTTCCTGCATGAGTCCCTTTGTTCAGGGCGGTTGGACATGGTGATCTGCTCGAAGTATGAAACCGGTCCGTTACTGGAGTCTCATGCTTTGTTCGACGCTGAAGCGGTGGTGGTCGCCAGCCATGATCATCCGCTGTTCAATGCCCGATATCAGTTGCGTGACCTGTGTCAGTACCGCTGGGCGCTGCCGGCGACCACCGTTTCAGCCCGTCGCTGGATCGACAATGTGTTCCAGGAGCGGGACCTGCCCTTGCCCCGGGTGCAGATCGAGACCACCTCGATTTCTCTGCTGCCACGCCTGATCGTTGAAACCAACCTGCTGTGCTTTCTACCCCGAGAAACACTTGAAGACGTCGAGGGCAGCACGAACCTTCGCGAGGTCATGCTCAAGGAGACCACGATGAAACGCACCATCGTCGTGTTCACTCGCAGGAACGCCTACCTGTCGCCGGCGGCGCAGATGCTGCTGGGTATTCTCAAAGTTGAAGGCGCACGGTTTTTCAATGGGAGGCAGGTTGCGTAGAGGCAGCCCCTAATCCGGACAAACACTCTCGCTGCGCTCGTTGATCATGCGCCCAACCTCTCGCGTTGACGGCACCCGATGGGAAGGATTGATGGAATTCGCTTCTGCGTTCGCGAGATTCTCGATCACAGTCAACAAAACGTGTCGCGCGGTCTCGACATCTTGTTCCTTGAGTCCGCGAACACTCACCTCGTTGACTTCCAGCGCCAGCGGAATCAACACGTCCTTCAGGCGCCGTCCTTCATCGGTGAGGAAGACGTGAACATTTTTCTTGTTATCCGGCATCTGCTGCCGGACGACGTAGCCCAGTTTTTCCATCGCCTTCACCGCAGCGAAAGTTGTAGGCTCCATCAGTCCAGCCTGAGTGCTGAGTTGTTTCTGGGTCAATCCGTCTGTCTCCCAGAGGATCCGCAAGAATGCCCAGTGACCAAAGGATACGTCGTGTTCGGTCAGTCGCATCTGCAGCGCTCTGACCAGAGCACGAGTTGCATCCTTGACCAGGTGGGCCAGACGGTCATCAGGCACAACATCGTGCCAATGCCTGAGTATTTCCTGGGTTTCAGGTTGTTTATGGCCTAAAGGCTTTCGTGCAGTCATATCAAGGTCCGATCTCATCACCTGCGTAAGCGATACTAAGCATAACGCGTTGCCTCGACACATGCGCTAGATCAAAAAATACTTAGAGATCGTTCTTTTTTGATTGCGAGGGATGAAAAATCGCCATATTCTCTTAGAGACCTAATAAAAAAGCACACCAAGCCCCCTGGCTTTGGTCGTGCTACACAAAGTCCGAGGCGTGCACAATGACAACAACAGCAGCTACAGATGCCGTGCCCCATCTTCTCCAGCGCAGCCATGAGCGCATCGAGAAGGTCTATAGAAAAATCACTCTACGTTTGATGACCTTCATCTTCGTGGCCTGGGTTCTCAATTATCTGGATCGCGTGAACATCAGCTTCGCGCAGGTTTACCTGAAGCACGATTTAGGCATGAGCGATGCTGCCTACGGACTCGGCGTAAGCTTGTTTTTCATCGGCTACATCGCATTGGAAATACCCAGCACGCTTTACCTGCAAAAGATTGGTGCCCGGTTGACGATCACCCGGATCATGGTGCTGTGGGGCTTGATCTCGGCGTCCATGGCGTTCATGACAACGCCCACTGAGTTCTACATTGCCCGCGCCCTGTTGGGCGCTGCCGAAGCTGGCTTCTGGCCTGGCATCATTCTTTATCTGACCTATTGGTATCCAGGTGCCAGGCGTGCTCGCATCACCTCGCGCTTCTTGCTGGCCATCGCCGCGGCGGGCATCATCGGCGGTCCCCTGTCCGGTTGGATACTCACGCATTTCGTCGACGTCATGGGAATGAAAAACTGGCAGTGGATGTTCATCCTGGAAGGTCTTCCTGCTGCCGTAATGGGGGTGATGGCCTACTTCTATCTGGTGGACAAACCCGAGCAGGCCAAGTGGCTCGACGACGAGGAAAAATCCATTATTCTCGACGCGCTGGCCGCTGACCGCGCAGGCAAGAAGCCCGTTACCGACAAGCGTCATGCTGTGCTCGCTGCGCTCAAGGATCCGCGCGTATACGTCCTTGCTGCCGGTTGGGCCACCGTGCCGCTGTGTGGCACGATCCTCAATTACTGGACGCCTACCATCATCCGCAACAGCGGTATCCAGGATGTACTGCACGTCGGATTGCTTTCCACCTTGCCCTACATCGTGGGGGCGATCGCCATGATCCTCATTGCGCGCAGCTCCGACATTCGTCTGGAGCGTCGCAAGCACTTCTTTTTCAGTATCGCCTTCGGTGCCTTGGGTGCCTGCCTGCTGCCTCACGTTGTGGACTCGGCCATTATTTCAATTGTTTGCCTGGCAATGATTGCAGTGTCGTACTTTGGTGCCGCAGCGATCATCTGGTCGATTCCTCCTGCTTATCTCAATGACGAGTCCGCCGCAGGGGGCATTTCCGCGATCAGTTCTCTTGGTCAGATCGGAGCGTTCTGTGCGCCCATCGGACTGGGCTGGATCAACACAGTCACCGGCAGCCTCGCAATCGGACTGACGATAATCGGGGTACTGGTTCTGGCGGGTGGTCTGGCGGTTCTGATTGCAGTGCCCGCTAATGCCTTGAGCGAAAAGCCACTGACCGACGAATAGGATCGAGCCGTCTGATTGGCCGAAGCACGCCCAAAAAATGTTAGATATCTACGAAACTATCGGTTCGCGGGGGTGTTCAGCCCGCGACTGGATGTAATGAGGAAACAGCGATGAGTAGTTCCGAACAGCTCGATGACGGGTTCACAAGCCTCAAGGTGACCGCCAAAACCGAAATTGCCCAAGGCATTTTCCGCTTCGAATTGACCCATCCGCAGGGGATGCTTCTGCCCGCGTTTACGGCCGGAGCACACCTCCGGGTAAAGGTGCCCAACGGAAGCATCCGCAATTACTCATTGAGCAACGACCCACAAGAGCGTGAGCGTTATGTCATTGCGGTCAAGCGTGACGCCAACGGACGAGGCGGTTCGGTGAGCATGGTCGATGATATCGAGGCAGGCGACTTGCTACCGGTGGCAACACCGCAAAATGAGTTCGAACTGACCGAGAATGCCCGACAGTTCATCTTCGTCGCCGGAGGCATCGGTATTACCCCGGTCCTGTCGATGATGCGTCACCTGAAGGCCAGCACCGACATTCCCTTCAAACTTTACTACTGCACCCGTAACCCGGAACTCACCGCCTTCAGGGATGAGCTGCTGGGCGCCGAATTTGTTAACTCGGTAGTCATTCACCACGACTTCGGCAATCCGGCGGACGCTTACGATTTCTGGCCTGTTTTCGACAAGCCGAGCAGCGGTACGCATGTGTACTGCTGTGGCCCCCGGCCATTGATGGACAGCGTGCTGGACATGACGGGGCACTGGCCACCCGGCTCCATCCATTTTGAAAGCTTCGGCGTCGACCAGAGTCGCTTCGCCGAAAACCGGCCTTTTTCGGTGACCCTTGGCCGCAGCGGAATCGACCTCGAAATTCCCGCCGACCGCTCGATTCTGGAGGTTCTGCGCGACAACGGTATCCGCGCGCCAAGTTCTTGTGAGAGTGGCACCTGCGGCTCTTGCCGTACCCGTCTGATTGAAGGTGACGTCGAGCATCGCGACATGGTGCTGCGTGAGGACGAACAGCACGATCAGATCATGATTTGCGTTTCCCGAGCCAGAAAGGACGCGCTGGTACTCGACCTCTAGGCGAGACCTTTTTTACAAACGATTAGTTGAACGCTGGAGATATTACATGTTGACCCCAGAAGAGAACCTGCTGCTCTGCCGCGTCGAAGGCGACGCACCGATGGGCCAGATGATGCGCCGTCACTGGACGCCAGTGTGCTTGCTCGAAGAAGTCAGCGAGCCCGACGGCACGCCTGTCAGGGCCCGTCTGTTCGGCGAGGACCTGGTCGTGTTTCGCGACACAGATGGTCGCGTGGGAGTCATGGACGAGTATTGCCCGCATCGCCGCGTGTCGCTGATCTACGGTCGCAATGAAAACTCAGGCTTACGCTGCCTGTACCACGGCTGGAAAATGGACGTGGACGGTAATGTGGTGGAAATGGTCTCCGAACCTGCCGCCAGCAACATGTGCCAGAAGGTCAAGCACACGGCCTACAAAACCCGCGAATGGGGCGGTTTCGTCTGGGCCTACATGGGGCCACAGGACGCCATTCCCGAGTTTGTGCCTCCGGCCTGGGCGCCCCATGAGCATGTTCGAGTGAGCATCGCCAAGGCAATCATTCCCTGCAACTGGGCGCAGATCCTGGAAGGCGCCATCGACTCGGCACACAGCTCGAGCCTGCACTCATCCGACTTCGTTCCAGCCCGGGTCGGGGGGGCGGAAGCCACCTCGAAAAACTGGCTAAGACCGTCCACGGACAAAGCGCCGCGCATGCAGGTCGAGCGTACCAGCTATGGCTTCCGTTATGCCGCTCTGCGCCGTCCTATCCAGAATGCCGCCACCAGCGAGTATGTACGCTCTACGGTGTTCGTAGCCCCGGCCACCGCACTGATCCCACCGAATAATTTGTACAACGTGGCGAATATCAACGTACCCATCGACGACACCCACACAGCCTTCTATTTCATGGCTTGGGGAAACCCCGATAACACTCCGGAAACAGAGACCTGGCGAAAGTTTCTCGGCCAGCAAGTCGGCATCGATCTGGACGACAGTTACCGACCGCTACGCAACGACGGGAACCGTTTTTTCCAGGACCGTGAAGCCATGAAAAACGGCAACTTTACGGGCATCAAGGGTTTCCCCAATCAGGATATCGCCATGTGGGTGACCATGGGGCCGATCGCCGATCGCTCCGATGAGCGCCTGGGCGCCAGTGACTTGGCCGTGGTGGAGTTCCGCCGGGTCATGCTGGATGCCTTGGCAGCCTTTCAGGCGGGTGAAACCGCTATTGGTACAGGTGAGAAAGCGATCCCTTCCAGAATCTGCTCGTTCCAGGCAATCGTGTCCAAGGATATCGACTGGCGTGATTATCAGGCTCGTTACGTATGGGCCCTGGATGATGCCAACATAGTCGCGGAGCCTGATTACGAGGTTCATGCGTGATGGCCAGCCATGCTGAATCCACGACTCGGCTGCGTCTGGGAGTGGTCGGTCTGGGCCGGGCATTCACCCTCATGCTGCCGACCTTCCTGGCCGATCGCCGCGTCCAGTTGGTGGGCGCCTGTGATCCTCGTGAACAAGCTCGCAAGCAGTTCGAACGGGATTTCGATGCGCCTGCCTACGAGAGCATCGAAGACCTGGCCGCCGACAGCAACGTCGATGCCTTATACATTGCCAGCCCGCATCAGTTTCACGCCGAACACACTCGCATAGCGGCGGCTAATCGCAAGCACGTGCTGGTCGAAAAGCCCATGGCGCTGTCATTGGAGGAGTGTGACCGGATGATCGCCGATTGCGCCGAGGCTGGCGTGAAACTGATCGTTGGGCATTGCCACAGCTTCGATACCCCGTACCTGCGTACCCGAGAGCTGATCGGTAGCGGCAAGTTTGGCGCAGTCAAAATGATTCAAGCGCTGAACTACACCGACTACCTGCAGCGCCCTCGCCGCCCGGAAGAACTCTCGACCGCTGAAGGCGGCGGAGCGGTATTCAGCCAGGCCGCCCATCAAGTAGACGTGGTCCGTTTGCTGGCGGGCAGTCGCGCTACCCGTGTCCGCGCGGCAGTGGGTAACTGGGACCCCGCGCGACCTACTGAAGGTGCCTACACAGCCACTCTATGGTTCGAGAATGGGGCATTCGCCTCCCTGACCTACAACGGCTACGGACACTTCGACTCCGACGAGTGGATGGACTGGGTTGGGGAAATGGGCAAACCCAAAAATCCCGAAGCTTACGGCGGTGCCCGTCGATTATTGCAGCAGGTGCAATCGGCGGATGAGGAGGCGCGGCTCAAAGCTGAGGGCACTTATGGCGGCATACGCTACGTCAGCCCCTCTCCTGCCGACGACGCGACGGCCTTCCAGCATTTCGGCCCGATTATCGTGTCGTGTGAAGGTGGCGACCTTAGACCCATGGCGGATGCCGTCATGATTTACGGGTCCGATAGCCGTGATCGACTGATACTGGAGCGGCCAACGGTGCCGCGCTCCGAAGTCATTGACGAACTGTATCTGGCGCAGTTCTACGGAGTCACTCCGTTGCATGACGGCGAATGGGCTCGTGACACTTTGGAGATCTGCCTCGCCATGTTGCGATCCAGCGAAGAACAACGCGACATCACACTGGGTGTGAATGTTGAAGAGACTCAATCCTGCGAGAACCCATCATGAACAAGTTGAACTTATCTATTGCTGTGGGCAATTACGATCGTATCCGGCCATTGGTGGACGGCGAAGTACAGATCGATGGGGTCGACCCGATCTTTATGCTGCAAGATCCCGAAGAGATCTTCTTTCGCGCATTTCGCCATGCCGACTACGACATCTGCGAGTTATCGCTGAGCAGCTACAGCGTTAAAACCGCAGCGGGCACCAGTCCCTATATTGCTGTCCCGGTCTTCCCGTCCCGCGCGTTTCGCCACACCTCGATCTACATCCGCAATGATCGCGGAATCGAGTCCGCGACAGACCTCAAGGGCAAACGCATCGGTGTGCCGGAGTACCAGTTGACGGCGAACGTATGGGTTCGACTGTTCCTGGAAGAAGACCATGGTTTGAAAGCATCTGACGTCACCTGGATCCGTGGCGGGTATGAAGAGACCGGGCGTCTGGAGAAAATTGTTCTGAAACTACCGGCGGATGTCATCGTCGAGAACGCACCGGAGACTGAAACGCTTTCTGGCATGCTCGCCTCTGGTGAACTGGATGCCGTGATCGGTCCACGAGCACCTTCGTGTTTCACCCAAGGCCATCCCAACGTCAGCTATCTCTATCGTGATCCTCAGGGAGCGGCCTCGGACTGGTACCGCCGCACTCAGCTATTCCCGATCATGCACGTGCTGGGGATCCGGCGCACGTTGGCCGAGCAGCACCCATGGTTACCCGGGGCCGTAGCCAAGGCATTCGAGAAGTCCAAGTCCGTAGCGCTGCACAAATTGAGCGACACCTCCGCCACCAAGGTCACGCTACCGTTTATCGAGGATCAGTTAAGAGCGGCGCGCCAGCTGCTCGGGGAAGACTTCTGGTCCTATGGTTTCGAAGCAAACCGCCACGTACTCAGTCGCTTCCTGGAACGACACCACGCGGAAGGACTGTCGTCGCGCTTGCTTCAGCCCGAGGAGCTGTTCCATCCAGCTTCGTTGGAGAGTTTCAAGATTTAACGGAGGTCCTGGCGAAGGTTTACCCCTCGAACAAACGTTAGAGGGCATTTAGTGTACTGAGCATGGTAATAAATTTTGTGGCTGCCCCTAGCGTGCGGTTAGATGGCGGCCACAACTTTTTATTGCACGTTGAGTCTGTTGGCGATCGCCATATTCGAAAGCGCACGTATATAAGGCAAAGGGCTGGCTAGCTGCAAAGATAAATAGGCTTGGCGAACACCTGTGAATAATAAAAATAAGGAAAGGTGACAATGAATAAACAAACATGTAAGAGGCTGGTACCTGGTCTGCTTATCGCATTGCCCTTCGCCCCATCTTTTGCGGCGACGGATATACTGAAAGATGGCAAAGGCAATCTTGAACTAAAAAACTTCTACTTCAATCGCGACTTCAGAGACTCGACGGCCACTGATTCCAAACGAGAGGAGTGGGCTCAGGGTTTCATCGTCAATCTCCAGTCCGGTTTTACCGACGGTCCTGTCGGTTTTGGATTGGACGCGCTTGGCATGTTGGGCCTGAAACTTGATTCCAGCCCTGGTCGATCAGGTACAGGGCTTCTATCCCGTGACAGTGATCGACGGGCCTATGATGAATACTCGAAGCTTGAGCTGACAGCGAAAGCTAAATTCGCTCAGAGTGAATTAAGGCTTGGCGGGTTGAATCCAGTTCTTCCCTTGCTGGCTTCAAACAACACAAGACTTTTGCCACAAGTATTTAACGGCGTACAACTGTCATCAAAGGATATCAAATCGTTGACTGCGACTTTTGGTCAAGTCGACTCCGTCAAGCAGCGTGACTCAACCGACTCTGAAGATCTGTCTGCCAGTTCTCAACTAGGCGGCTACTCCTCTGTCATCACCAGTGACCACTACACCTATGCGGGGTTTGACTATCAACTTCTTCCTTCCCTCAATGTGGCGTATCAGTACAGCGATCTGGAGAACTTGTTCCGGCGGGACTACGTCGGTTTAAAATTCAATAAGCCCTTGTCCAAAGGTCGCGTGTTTGCTGAAGTCAGATATTTTAATGGGCAAGAAAGTGGCAAACAACTACTAGGGAAAGTGGATAACCGGACGATCAGTAGCAATGTGGGCTATTCGGCCATGGGACACACCTTGAGTGTGGGTTACCAAGCGGCATCCGGCGCGACTGCATACCCGTATGTAAACGGTACGGACACCTATCTGTTTGGTGAAATGCTGGTGAGCAACTTCGCTCTTGCCAATGAAGACGTCTGGTATGCCGGATATTCGTATGACTTTGCCGCCCTCGGTTTGCCTGGCCTGACATGGAATCTGCGTTATGCGAAAGGAGAAAACGTCGATCCCGCGAATATTAAAACGGTCAAGGCAAAGGCGCTCAGGGCTGAAGGTTCCGACGGTGAGGAGTGGGAAAGAAGCTCTGATATCACTTACGTAGTCCAAAGTGGCGCATTTAAAAATGTTTCATTCCGATGGAGGAATGCAATCAATCGCTCCACTTATTCTGATGGGGCCGATGAGAACCGACTCATTATTGGATATGCCTATAACTTTTGATTGATCGCCATGCTCAGGTGCAATGCTCGTCTGGATTCTGCGCTTGGGCATGGCGAACTGATATTTCGTTATTTATTGATTCAGGTGGGCTGAAATGCAAAATATAGAACTGACGGGCTTGGGTTCCGAGATCGATGAAAACGTACGCAGGGCGTTATTGGAGGATGTCGGGAGTGGTGACATCTCCGCGCAGCTTGTGCCGCCCGCTCGCTTGGCCGGTGCAAAAATCATGACTAGAGAACCTTGCATCATCAGTGGTGTGTCGTGGGTGGAGGCCGTCTTTCGCCAACTGGATCCGCTTGTCATCCTGAAGTGGAACGTCAAAGATGGAGATCGCGCGGAACCCAATCAAACAGTATTGCATTTAGAGGGCCCTGCCCGCTCTTTATTGACCGGTGAGCGAACCGCGCTGAACTACTTGCAATTTCTCTCGGGCGTCGCGACACAATGCCGGCAGCTGGCTGATAAAGTTGCGCATACTCACGTAAAGTTGCTCGACACTCGAAAGACTATCCCTGGCCTTCGGCTCGCACAAAAATACGCAGTCACTTGCGGTGGTTGCCATAATCATCGCATGGGTCTCTACGACGCCTTCCTTATCAAGGAAAATCATATTGCAGCTTGCGGTGGTATTCTCGAAGCCATCAATGCCGCCCGCCGCATTGCACCAGGTAGACCGGTTGAGATCGAAGTCGAAAACCTGGGTGAACTGCAAGAAGCACTCAGAGGTGGAGCGGATTTAATCATGTTCGACGAACTGAGTCTGGATGACATGCGTGAAGGCGTTCGACTCAACAACGGACAGGCCCGGCTTGAGGCCAGCGGCGGGATCAATGAAAGTACATTGGTCGCTATCGCAGATACCGGGATTGACTACATATCGATGGGTGCACTAACTAAAAATATAAAAGCCATAGACTTGTCTATGCGCTTGAGCCTTTAAACATCAGCCAATATTCTGCCGAGCCCTGCCTCCGTTAAGCCATTGATGCTGTCCGCGTTGTGGCGGGCCACCCACTTGTAACCAGTCTTGCGACTGATGCTGTGAGCCGCACAGAGTTGGCTGAAATTGAGTCGACCAGACGGATAGTCGGCAATGAACATCACTTTCAGGTCCATAGGTTTCAGCTCTCGCCACGGCATGGTCAGATCCCCGGAATCGACCAGTGCCAGTTAAAAACTGTTACCTATGTGCTTGAACTGTTTTGTTACCTATGCGGGTGAGTCATACCCCCGTCGATTTTTCGTCTTTTTTTCCACATCCCGTGGGGAAAGTCGGGGAAGTACAAGCTAGCAGAATTCCTTACATCTCAACCTGTGTGCCCAGCTCTATCACCCGATTCAACGGCAACTTGAAGTACTTGAGGTTGCTGTTGGCGTTCTTGAGTAAAAAGGCGAACAGGCCTTCTCGCCAACGGGCCATGCCGATGCGCTTGGTCGGGATCACCGTTTCCCGGCTCAGGAAATAGGTGGTGCGCATCGGACTGAAGTCCAGCTCAGCCAAGTGACAGAGACTCAACGCCAAAGGGACATCGGGCTCCTCGATAAAGCCGAAGTGCAGGCTGACCCGGAAGAACCCTTCGCCATACGCTTGAACCTCAAACCGGCGATCTGCACTCACACGAGGGCTGTCTTCAGACACCACGGTGAGCAACACCACTTGCTCATGCAAAACCTGGTTATGCAGCAGGTTGTGCAGCAACGCATGCGGAACGGCATCGGACCTGGCTGTCAGAAATACCGCCGTACCTTGTACACGATGAGGAGGCTGCGTGCGGATGCTACCGATGAACAGTGGTAGAGGCAGCGCGGTTTCGTCCAGCCGTTCAACTATGATCTTGCGGCCCCGTTTCCAGGTCGTCATCAAAATGAACAGGCCAATGCCGGCAATCACCGGGAACGCACCGCCCTGGAAGATCTTCGGAGCATTGGCCGCGAAGTACAGGCTGTCGACCAGCAGAAAACCGAGCAGCATCGGAATGGCCAGCCAGCGCGGGGTTTTCCATAGCAGCAGGACGACGGCCGAGGACAGGATGGTGGTGATCAACATGGTGCCCGTCACAGCGACCCCATAAGCGGCCGCCAAAGCACTGGAAGACTCGAAACCAAGCACCAGCAGCACAACACCGACCATCAATGCCCAATTGACCGTGCCGATGTAGATCTGTCCCTGCTCCAGGCTGGAGGTGTGCTGGATAAACATGCGAGGAACATACCCAAGCTGGATGGCCTGGTGGGTCAGGGAAAATGCGCCTGAGATCACCGCTTGAGAAGCGATGATGGTCGCCAGTGTGGAGAGTGCGACCATCGGCAGCAGTGCCCAGCCCGGCGCGAGCAAATAAAATGGATTGCGCACCGCCTCAGGGTTTTCCAGGATCAAGGCACCTTGACCAAAATAATTGAGTACAAGTCCTGGCAACACCAAAATGAACCACGCGCGGGCAATGGGTTTGCGACCGAAGTGCCCCATGTCGGCATACAGTGCTTCGGCGCCCGTCAGCGCGAGTACCACTGCACCAAGGATGGCCACACCGATTCCCGGATGAGCGATAAAAAAATGCGCTCCCCAGTACGGATTGAGCGCTTGCAATACTTCCGGTCGCTGGAAAATGCCATAGATCCCCAGCGCACCCAGCACGACAAACCACAGCACCATCACTGGGCCGAACAGGATACCGATGCGAGCGGTGCCGTGTTTCTGTATCAAGAACAGCGCCACCAGCACGATCACTGACAAGGGCACGACCCAGTGTTCGATTCCGTCAAACGCCAGTTGTAGACCTTCAACCGCAGAGAGCACCGAAATGGCCGGGGTGATCATGCTGTCCCCGTAAAAAAGCGCCGCACCGAACAGGCCAAGCAGAACGAGTATTTTACTCATGCGCGGATAAGGGGCGGCCGCGCGGCGGGCTAAAGCCGTCAAGGCCATGATGCCGCCTTCGCCCTGGTTGTCGGCACGCAGGATGAACAGCACGTATTTGATCGAGACGACCCAAATCAGTGACCAGAAGACCAACGACAGGATACCCAACACGCCGTCGTGGTTGGCCTGAACGCCATAGTGACCAGAAAATACTTCTTTCAGCGTGTACAGAGGGCTGGTGCCAATGTCCCCGTAAACCACTCCGACCGCGGCGACGAGCAAACCCACTCCTGACGTTTTGGATTGCGGGTTTTCATGTGCTCCGATTGCTGTTTCACTCAAGGGTCGCTTCTCTCGAATTGCGGGGAGGAAGTGCATGCCATCCTTGGGCAAAACAATATGCCCAGGCCACTGAAGCCTCGAGGCGCATGGACGATCTGAAAAGTCGCGACCAGTATCTTTGAGGGCTGAAACGGCAGTCGTAAAGAATGCGTAAAAATTTACGGCGATACGAACTCTATCCATTCAAATCATCAGATTGGATCTGGCGGTGCCGGGTGTGCTCGATATTGCCGGACTGCCATATTGAGTCACTTGCAGCCCTGCACGACAGGCAGCACAGTCAAAAGCGAACCCTCAGCGGCCCGGTGTCGCTTGGGACTCTTCAAAATGATGCCGTAACAATGGCATCTCTCGCTAATAGCTAGCGTAGACACGTTCTCGCCCATAAACCCCCTCCTGGCAAACGAGATAAATAGCTAGCTATTTGTTAGTGAAAGTCTGAAGTATTCATTTGAACTTTCAGATTCTTTCACCGCGCGGCCTGTGCTTAACATCGGCTCCACAGCGAACCAGCCTCTTTGCAGCCTGGCGCCGTCGAAATGCTTTTGCAGCAGACCCTGGGATTTTTGAGGATCACCGATGAAGCTGGAAATTTTCCGCACGCTGTGGGGCTATACCGCCAGCAAGGCTCAGGCGCTCGAGGAGTTGCTGCACGCGGGCTTTGACGGCATGGAGGCACGCCTGCCGCTGGACGCCGGTGAACGGGCCGAGTTCGGCGCTTTTCTCCAGGCCAATCGCCTGGGCTATATCAGCACCGTCTTCACCGCGTACGACGTGCTGCCGGACCAGTCGGCAACGCCTGCCGTTCACCTCGATGACCTCGACCAGAAACTCGCCTGGGCTGCCGAACTCGGCCCACGCTTCGTCAACGTGCTGGCGGGCAACGATCGCTGGTCCTTGCCACAACAAGTGGAATTTTTCGGCCAGGCGCTGGATCTGGCGCGCAAACACGGCCAGGTCTGCAGTTTCGAGACCCACCGTTCGCGTTCGCTGTTCAACCCCTGGGTGACCCTGGAGTTGATCCGCCAACTGCCCGACTTGTTGTTCACCAGTGACATCAGCCACTGGGTCGTGACTTGCGAGCGTCTGTTGAATGATCCGGCCGATGACCTGAGCGCTTTCATCGAGCGGGTTCACCATATCCAGGCCCGGGTCGGTTACGACCAGGGCCCGCAGGTTCCGCACCCGGCGGCGCCCGAATATGCAAAAGAACTGGCGTTCCATCAGCAGCACTGGGTAAGCATCTGGCGCTCGCAGCAAGCCCGCGGTTACCAGGTCAGCACCCTGACCCCGGAATTCGGCGCCGACGGCTACCTGCATCATTTGCCCTTCACCAATGTCCCGGTCGCCGACCTGTGGTCATTGAACGTGTGGATGGGCCAGACCGAGCGCGAACACTTCAAGCGTTTCAGCCACTCAAGCCATCCTTAGGGAGCCGATGCGTCATGCCTGACAATAAACACAACAGCGCCAGCACTGACACACACAAAGCCAACTTCAACAGCATTCCGGTGGTCAACATTGCCGGTCTGTTCAGCGTTGAACTGGAACACCGTCTGGCCGTGGCCGAGCAATTGGGGCGAGCCGCCAGCGAGGTCGGGTTCCTCTATATCACCGATCACGGTATCGACCCGCAACTGATCGCCAACCTGCGCCAGGCTGCCAAAGACTTTTTCGACCAGTCCTTCGACACCAAGATGCGCCACTACATCGGCACCTCACAAACCCACAAGGGCTTTGTACCCGAAGGCGAAGAGGTCTATTCCAAAGGCAAGCCGGACCACAAGGAAGCCTTCGACGTCGGCTTCGAAGTCCCGGCCGATGACCCGCTGGTGCTGGCCAACACCCCGTTGCTGGGGCCCAACGACTGGCCGCAGCTGTCAGGCTTCAAGGCGTCGGTACAGGCCTACTATGCAGCCATCTTCGCCTTGGGCCGGCGCCTGTTCGGCGGCTTCGCCCTGACCCTGGGCCTGGAAGAAAACTATTTCGACACCCTGGTCACCCGTCCGCCGTCCAAGCTGCGCCTGATCCACTACCCCTTCGACGGTGCCGCCCATGATGCACCGGGTCTTGGCGCCCATACTGACTACGAGTGTTTCACCATCCTTTTGGCCGACAAACCGGGCCTTGAGGTGATGAACGATCTTGGCCAATGGATCGATGCACCACCGATGGCCGATGCCTTTGTCGTAAACATCGGCGACATGCTGGAAGTGATGACGGCAGGCGCTTTCGTTGCCACTGCGCATCGGGTGCGCAGCGTGAAGGAGGAGCGCTATTCCTTTCCGCTGTTTTATGCCTGCGACTATCACACCCAGATCAAGCCGCTGCCCGGGTTTGCCCAGGCAGGCAACGACTACGAAGAAATCACCATCGGCGAACACATGTATGGCCAGGCGCTGCAGACCTATCAGTATCTGCGCCAGAGGGTGGCCAACGGGGAAGTTCAACTGCCAGGCAAGGCACGCAAGCCCGCCAGTTTCGGACATTTGAAAAATCAGGCGCAACCGTCCTGATTGAAATTTTCAGCTACCCCACTACCTACGCCGGAGTCAGTACATGATGAAAAACAACAAGAAAAACCTTTTGAGCCTGGCTGTATTGGCAGCCGGTATGTTCGGTGCCTCGGTGAGCATGGCCGCGGCAGACACGTTCAAGGTCGGCATGGAAATCACCTACCCTCCTTTCGAGTCCTACGACAAGGACAAGAATGTGGTGGGTTCGGACCCCGAGCTGGCAATGGCTCTGGCCAAGCAGATGAACGCCAAGGTGGAGTTCGTCGACACCAAGTTCCCGAGCCTGATCCTCGGTTTGAACTCCGGCAAGTACGACGCGATCATTTCCGGCATGTACATCACGCCGGAGCGCCAGACCCAGGCCCAGACCATCGCCTATGCCAACACCGGGGCCGCGGTCATGGTGCCCAAGGGCAGCGAGATCAATGCGAAAAAACCTGAGGACCTGTGCGGTTTGAAACTGGGCCTGGAACAGGGCACGACCTGGGTCAAGGAATTCAGGAAGCTGTCCGATGAATACTGCGTACCGAACAACAAAGGTGCGATCACCGTCAGCGAATACCCCTCAGCCCCCGAAGTGACCCAGGCCCTGCTGTCCAAAAACATCCAGGCCCAGGTCGAAATCGCTGGCGCGGCAAAAATGATCGCGGAAAAGACCAACGGCCGGGTTGTGATCACCACCGAGCATCCGATCTATCAGCAAACCCTGGGCATCTTCGTCAAGAAAGGTAACGACGAAACCTTCCAGGCCGTGCAGAAGGCCTTCGAGGAGAGCAAAAAGAGCGGTGAATACGCCGCAGTCCTCAAGAAATATGGTTTGGAAGAACCGACTGCCAACTAAGATCCTGTCTTTGTAGTCTGGTCATCTGCCTCCCCTGCACCGGGGCGGCAGATCGAGGTGCCCCATGCAATTCGATTGGTCGTATTTCTTCTCCCTGTTCTCCCTGCCGGACTTCTGGAATGCCTGCGTCACGGTGGTCCAGCTCAGTGCCCTGGCCTGGTTCATCGGCATGCTGCTGGGTTTTGTCCTGGCCACGGCCAAGCTGTCCCAATCGCCCTTGCTGCGCATTCCCGCAGCGGTCTACATCTGGTTCTTCCGCAGCATCCCGTTGCTGGTGCTGGTGGTGTTCGTCTACAACCTGCCGCAATTGTTTCCCGGTAGCGGATCGATTCTGTCCAACCCCTTCTACGCAGGCCTGCTGGCCCTGGTGGTCACTGAAGCGGCGTACATGGCGGAAATCCATCGTGGCGGCCTCATCTCCGTGGCCAAGGGCCAGAAGGAAGCCGGGCGCGCGCTGGGTGTCGGCCTGTTGGGCATGCAACGCCTGATCGTGATCCCCCAGGCTTTCCGTATTTCGCTGCCGACCTTGATCAATGAATACATCACGGTGGTCAAGCTGACATCGCTGGTCTCGGTCATTTCCCTGACCGAAATCCTCACGGTCGGCCAACGCCTCTATGCCACCAACTTCCTGGTCATGGAAACCCTGGCGGCGGTAGGCGTCTATTACGTGTTGATCGTCACCGTGTTCGGTTATTTCCTGCAGCGCCTGGAGCGCTACCTGGACCTGAACCTGCGCAAGCCGCACACGCTCGACGCGGCCACCATCGCCAGGTTCAAGGCCAGTGCCGAAGCGTTGCCCGACACTGCGCGCAAGGCAGCAGACTCTAACGCGACGCCCATCCTGCAGCTGAAGAACATCCAGAAGAGCTATGGCACGCACAAGGTGCTGCTGGGTATCGACCTTAATGTCGAATGCGGCCAAGTGGTCTCGATCATCGGGCCATCCGGCTCCGGCAAGACTTCGCTGATCCGCACGGTCAACGGCCTGGAAACCATCGATAGCGGCGACATTCTGTTGTTCGGCGAAAAATTCATCGAGGCTTCGGACAAACCCAACGGTTCCCGCCTGCGCAAAGGCGTGCGGCACATCGGCATGGTGTTCCAGAACTTCAACCTGTTCCCGCACCGCACCATTCTCGACAACGTCACACTGGCACCGCGTTACCACGGTCAGCCGGGCGAGCTGAGTGAACATCGTGCCTATGCGCTACTGGACAAGGTTGGCCTGCTGGCCCATGCCCACAAGTACCCGCACCAGCTCTCCGGCGGGCAACAGCAGCGCGTGGCGATCGCTCGAGCCCTGGCGATGGAGCCGCAGATCATGCTGTTCGACGAGCCGACCTCGGCCCTCGACCCGGAACTGGTCAACGACGTGCTGAACGTGATCCGCGACTTGGCGAAAGAAGGCATGACCATGCTGATCGTGACCCACGAAATGGACTTTGCCATGTCGATATCCGACCGGGTCGTGTTCATGGAGAACGGCAATATCCAACTGGATGCCGCCCCTGAAACCATACGATGCGATGCCAAAGGAGAACGCGTGCGGCGCTTCATGGGAATCAGTGCTCGATCGCCAAGCCTGGCTGCAACGCTGGATCATGCATGAGCATGGGTGCAGCCTTAATGCCGATCAGTTAAGCCCAGACACTGACTGGCATTAGACCTCGCCCGGGCGAGCATTGCTGGTCAGGGTTTGCGCGCAATGATCACCTGACTTTTCGCCACCACGGCATCCAGCGCCTGCTTGATCTGTGCACCCCGTGGCGAGGCCAGAATCGCCTGCCAGGTATCCGCCCAGTGGTTGAGCAACGGATGGTCCGGGTTGCTGAAATCGACCTTGGCTTCCCAGAACAACAGCATCCACATCGACCAGTAGAATCCGTACTGGCTGTGGCTGATCACTTCCAGGCCGGCATCGCTGACCATGGCCTTGAACTGTTCTTCGCTGATGATGCGGATGTGGTTGGGTTTCTGGAAATACTCGGCCGCCGCGATATCTTTCTGCAGGTCTTCGGAGCTTGGATGCGGGACGCTCAGCAGGTACAACGCGCCCGGCTTGCCGACGCGCACCAGTTCAGCGAGGAACTGCGCCGGATCGTCCACGTGCTCGATGACCTCGGTCGACACCACCCGTGTGGCGGTCGCATCGGCAATCGGCAGCGGGTTGCAGTCGGTGACATGGCATTCGACGTCGCGGGCCGGTGTATCGCTCAGGCGCTGGCGGGTCGCCTCGACCTTGGCCGCGTCGATATCGGCGATGATGATCTTCGCCCCGCGCATCCCGCAGAAATGCACGTTGCCGCCGTCGCCGCAACCGACATCCAGCAGCGTGTCCTCGGGGGTCACCGGGAAGCCGGTGAACAGTTCGCCGGTTTGCTGATTGAACCAGCCACTGAGCATCGCGTCGTGCAGGCCGAGCATGTAGGGGTCGACTTTCTCCGCCACTGGCGCCGCGGGCGCTGTCTCTGGCGGCACAGGCGCGGGCGCGGGCGTGCCCGCCGTGAGTTTCTTCAAAAGGCTCAGCATGAGGTGGCTCCAGAGGATGGGACGGCTGTTCGGGAGGTGCCCAGGCGTTTGACCAGCGAGGCGCCGCGGTTGCGCATAGGCATTTCGATGTAGCGATAGTTGAGTTCGCTCAGCAGCACGATCAGGCCGCCAGCCATCAGCAACATCAGAATCGGATGGCCAGCGGGACTGGGCAGCCCGGCAGCCTGTAAACGGAAAATGAATTCACGAACCAGCAAGTAGGCCGGGATATGGATCAGGTAAATCCCGTAGGAACGGCTGCCGACCCACGTCATCAGGTTTTTGAACACCCCGCGCGGCAACAGGTAATCGCGGTTGTAAGACGCGATCCACACCAGCAGCGCACACAACAGCGCTATCACGCCGATCCGGTAGGAAGTAAAGGTGAAACGATCCGTTGCCATGAAGCTGAGCAGCAGCGACACCGCGACCAATGCGGCAACACCCGCCCACGGACGACGCAGGAATTTTGGCTCCCAGCGCCGGTACGACGGCTGCACGCTCCACATCGCCAACAGCACGCCAAGGGCCAGCGCGTCGGTGCGCACCACCATCAGGATCGGCGTGCGCAAGGTCAACAATTGCAGCGCCACCAACGCCAGCAACGCCCACACCAGGTGCTTGCGAAACAGCACGATCAGCAGCGGAAACAGCAGGTAGAACTGCTCTTCCAGCGACAGGCTCCAGTACACGAAACTGGTGCCGTACTCGTAGCGATAAAAACTGTCGGCAAAGCGGAAATTGGCGTACTGCGCGACGCCGGCCAGGGTCGCCTGCAGGTTCGCGTGCAGTGTGCCGAACGCGCCGGAGCGGTTGAGAAAAAGGCACGCCAGCAACATCAGTGCCAGCCATAACCAGGCCGACGGCAGCAAACGAAAGGCCCGGCGCAACCAGAAATTGCGCGTTTGTTGCCAGTATTCCTGGCGAGTTGTGCAGTGGCGCAAGGCCGGGATCAGGCTGCGGGCAATGACGAAACCCGAGATCGCGAAAAACAGATCCACGCCCCACCACGGCTGGCTGTACAGCGTGATGCTCTGCAGCAACGGCACAGCCGCCGCGAACAGACTGTCCTGCAGATGATGAAACAGCACGCCGAGCACCGCAATGCCGCGCAGCAACTCGATGTCAATGATCCGTTTTTCGTTGCTCATGCGCCCTCCTGGACATGGGGTTTGCGAGCAATGATCACCTGGCTCTTGGGCATGAACTGATCCAGCATCCGCTTGATCGCCAACCCGTCGGGCTGGGCCAGCAAGTCCTGCCAGGTTTTCGCCCAGCTCTCCATCAGCGGTGGATACGGCGCCTGAATCCGGTCGCGAACTGCACCGCCCAGATCCCGCCCGGCGGCCCGTTCACTGGCCCAGAAAAAAATCATGCCCATCACCCAGAAAAACCCGGTGGCCTGACGATGCTCGATGACCAGGCCCGCGTCCTCCACCAGCGCGGCGAATCGCTCGGGGCTGAAAATCTGCACGTGATTGGGCGATTGGAAGTAACTGGCCGGGGCGATGCCTTTCTGCAAATGCTCGCCCACCGGGGATGGCACGCTCAGCAGATACAGCGCACCGGGGCGGCCCATGCGCACCAGTTCTGCCATGAAGGGTTCTGGATGGTCGATGTGTTCCAGCACTTCCATGCACACGACTTTGCTCGCGCAACCATCGGCCAGAGGCAGCGGCAGGCTGTTGCTGACCAGACCGAGATTCGCCTTGTCCGATTGTGCTTGCACTTGCTGCGCCAGGTCGCGGACCTTGTCGTGTTCACTGTCGGTGAAGATCACCGACGCGCCTTGACGCACCGCAAACAAGGTCGCAACCCCTTCGCCACAGCCGACATCCAGCAAGGTGTCGTCGGCGGTAATGGCAAAGCCTTTGAGCAACTCGCCGCTATCGCCCGAAAACCAGCCGTCATGCATTGCATCGTGCAGGCCCACCTCTCTTGGCGATACACGGGATTGCTCGACCGGCAACGGCGCGGGCCGGGGCTCGGGGTTCGTCTCTGCAAAGAAACGTCTGACCCATGCGCGAATCATGCCTCAGGGGTTTCCACGGCACGGTTCTCGAACAGGCGCTCAAAAAATACGCAAAGCCGTTGCTCGGCAGTGGCCTGGCTGCAGAATTTCCTGAGGCTGGCCACTGCGTGCGCGGACATCTGTGCATAACGCCCGGGATCACCCTTGGCCACGTCATAGCTTGATTGGTAAGCCCTGCACAACGACGCCCAATTGGTGACGTAGCGCAAGGTACGAAACGCCCTGCGCGGGTCATGTGGCCAGGCCGTCAGCTCATCGGTGGAGTCAATCAGGAATGCATTATCGGCATCCAGATAATCGATCATCGCCGTGGTCCGTGGCGCCACCGTCGGTTTGCCACAGGACATGAACTCCATCAGCGGAAGACATTGGCCCTCGCCGTAGGACGTGTTGACCACGTAACTCGTGGCCTGCACCAGTTGCTCATAGTCCGCATCAGCCAGATAGCCGTAAATCAGCACGACGCGGCAGCGGTAAGACTGGTTTTTGTACAAGTGGTGAAGGATGTCAGTCAGCGCTTCTTCGGCATCGTGGTGCGTCAATTTGAGCACCAGCGTTGCGTCGTCCACCTCGCGAAACGTCACGCAAAAGGCACTGAGCATGTCTTCCCAATTCTTGCGCCCGTCACCGGGGTTGAACACCGAGGTGTAAATCACGCCGTCGAGAACCAACTCGTGCTCACTCGGCGGGGCCTCGAAATCAATACCCACACCTTGGCGAGTGGCCACGGGGCCGAAGGCTCGCAAGTCGAGTTCGCGGCTGTCGGCCAGCAACCCCTTGAGCGTCAACCGCACCTGACTGGCCAAGGGCTGACGTTGCAAGTGGGCGCCGCGCTCGGAAAACCGGTCCCATACCGGGGCCGGTACCGCGATGACCGGATAGTCGGTGCCCATCGCTTCGCGCACCGCATTCACGGTGTAGCTGGAATGTGTAATCGCCGCACCCGCTGCCCGCAACACCGTGCGCCAGTCATTGCGCGGGTCACCGGCAAAGGGTTCGTTGGGGATGGTGCTGAATTCCCATGCGAACACCGGCAGCGTCGGGCAGGCGAAATTGATCGGCGTGCGATGAGGCGGTGAGAACGACAGGAACACGCACGCTTCACCACGGGACAGACAGTCCATGTACAAGGCATCGACTTCGGTCTGCGGGTCGCGGACTTCTACTACTCGCCCCAGCCGCTCCAGCACGGGCCGGTACTCCTTGAGCACGAAGTAATAGCTGTACTCAGAGCGGCCAAGGTTCTGGGCAATGGTGTGCTGGTTGGTTTCCGAATGAATGATGATCAGCATGAGGCGGTATCCGTCACGGTTGCTGTCGGCAAAGCCTGTGGCGTCAGCCCGAAAAAATCCGCCATACGCTTCTGCACCGGGGCGAAAGCGCAGTAATCGTGCATGCGCTCGACGGCGGCGAGGGACATGCGCCGATACTCCAGCGGTTGTTCCTTGGCCAGGCGGTAGCTGTTTTCGTAAGCGGTTTTCAGCGACCCCCAGTCCGGCCGGTAACGCAGGGTGCGGTAGATGATGCGAGTGTCCTGCGGCCAGATGGTCAGCTCCTCGCTGGACTTGACCACAAACGCCACACGCTCATCGATGTAGTCCTCCATGGCCGTGTGATCCGGGGCAATCACCGGTTTGCCGCTGGCCATGAACTCCATCAGCGGCAGGCACAGCCCTTCGCAGCGCGAGGCATTGACGTAGTAACTGGCGGCTTCGTACAGCCGGGCGTATTGCGGGTCGTCCAGGTAGCCGTGCATGACCACCACCCGACAGGCGAATGGCGAAAGCTGCGCGAGCAACGTCATCAGTTCGTCGTGGTAGGACGACAGATCGCTTTGGGTAATCTTCAGCACCAGCGTCGCGTCAGACGTTTCGCGGAACGCCCAGCAGAATGCGGTGATCAGTTGATGCCAGTTCTTGCGACCGTCACGCGGGTTGAATACGGTGACGTACACCACACCGTCAACCTGTGTTTCGACCTGGGCGGTGGTGTCCGGCCACAGTCGCGGTTCTGGCTCGGGTACTGCCATCGTCTGCGGGCCGGCGATGGCTGGCAACCAGTCAGCGAGACGCGCATGGGCGGCTTGCGACAGCAAGTCGCGAATCCCTTCCCAATACCACTGGCTTAGAAAATGCGTGCGATGCACCGGGATCGGCAGCGATTTACCTTTGTCCTGGCGCCACATACGCAGGTAATGGCGAGCAATCACCAAGCGGCGCTTGAGCGTCAGCGGCGGTGGCTTCAATGCCTCCAGTTCGGCCTCGAGCGCCGCCAGTTCCTCGGCAGTCGGCACGTCGGGAATCAGTGCATCGACGCTCAGCCCGAGTGCGCGTGTATCGAAGATGCAACCCTTGATGTCCAGGGTCGAACCGGCGCTGATCGGGACGCTGGTGTGGCGACTACGAATGTCAGCGAAGTTTTCCCACAACGGGGTCGGCAACACCAGCACCGGAAAGTCTTCGCCCATGGTCCGACGAATCGCCCGGGCGGTATGGCTGGAGAGTGTGATCACCCGGCCCTGCCGCGCCAGCATTTGCGTCCAGTCCTGGCGCGGGTCGTTATCCCATTGTTCATCGGGAATCGAATCAAACTCCCAGGCCACCACGCAGATCGTCGGGCACGCAAGGTCGTTCGGGGTTTTCTGCGGCGGCGTGAACGACAGGAACAGGCTGTCTTCGCCGGCGGCCAATAACTGTTTGTAGAGCGGATCGACCTCGGCGGTGGAGGACACCACATGCACTCGCCCAAGGCTCTCGAGCACAGGGCGATAGGCCTTGAGCACGAAGTAGTAACTGTACTCGGGACGGCCGAGACTCTGGCTGATGGAGCTGTCGTTGACGTCGGAGTAAAGAATGAAATTCATGGCATCCCACGGTGACGCCGCCATCCCGGCGGCCTCACGCTATGACGGGGAGAACACGGTTCGAGTCAGTCTTACTGGCGCTCGTCCATCGTCCTGCTGCCCGTCTTCGTTCTTGTTTTAGTGGTCAGTTTCTCGCAGTTTCGAAGCGACGCTGCCGAACCCCGGATAATCGTGACGATGGGCATTCTAAACACATCCATTGAGGGTTCGTGAACCGCCCGGCGAGAATAAATCAGACTACGCTGACGAGAACTGACCAGTCACGTTTGGACTTGTTGAAATTGCAGAGCAAATGGCACAGATTGGCTACCAAACAACTACAACAAACATTTCACCTGTCTTTCGAGCGATCATATCGACTCGTGAAACCTTTCCATGAAGACTGTGGAAGCTGGATGAAATGCATGACCAAGGGGTCGCTGTTTGAAAAAGCGTCTGTTTGTCACGGGGTTGACCGGATTCGTAGGACAACACATCCAATCGCGTTTGCGGGCTGATGCCTCGGAATGGGAACTTCTGGTGGCTCCTGACCGCTACGATCTCGCCGCGCAGGACAGCCTCGAAAGCTTATGGCCGCAAATGCCCGATGCGGTGATTCACCTGGCCGGCCAGACTTTCGTCCCGGAGGCCTTTCGTGATCCGGCGCGCACCCTGAACATCAACCTGCTGGGCACCCTGAACCTGCTGCAAGCCCTCAAGGCGCGCGGCTTCACCGGCACATTTCTGTACGTCAGCTCCGGTGATGTCTATGGCCAGGTCACCGAAGAGCATCTGCCCATCACTGAATTGCAGCCACCCTGCCCGCGCAATCCCTATGCCGTGAGCAAACTGTCGGCAGAGTTCCTGAGTTTGCAATGGGGCCTGAGCGAAGGCTGGCCGGTACTGGTCGCCCGCCCGTTCAACCACATCGGCACAGGACAGAAAGACAGCTTCGTCATCGCCAGCGCCGCCCGCCAGATCTGCCGGATCAAGCAAGGCCTGCAAGGGCCACGACTGGAGGTCGGGGACATCGATGTCACGCGCGATTTCCTGGATGTCGCGGACGTGGTTTCGGCCTACCTGGCCTTGCTGGAGAAAGGCATACCGGGGCAGGTGTACAACATTTGCTCGGGGCACGAGCAGAGCATTCGCAGTTTGATCGAGCAGTTGGCAGTTCTTGCCCAGGTCGACCTGCAATTGGTCCAGGACCCTGCGCGACTTCGCCGCGCGGATCAGCGTCGGGTGTGTGGCAGCCCTGCCAGGCTGGTCCAGACCACCGAATGGAAGCCTGAAATCACAACACAACAATCCCTGCGGGCGATCCTGTCCGACTGGGAGAAGCGAGTACGACAAGAATGACTAAAAGTGCATTGATCACGGGTATCACCGGCCAGGATGGCGCGTATCTGGCCAAACTGCTGCTCGACAAGGGCTACAAAGTCCACGGCCTGGTGGCGCGTCGCAGCAGCGACTCGCGCTGGCGCCTGCGCGAGATGGGCGTCGAGGCGGACATCGTCTACCTGGACGGCGACATGGCCGATGCCTGTTCAGTGCAGCGAGCGGTGATCAGGTCGGCGCCGGACGAGGTCTACAACCTCGCCGCGCAAAGCTTTGTCGCGGCCTCCTGGGATCAACCGGTGACCACCGGCATCGTCGACGGTCTGGGCGTTACCCACCTGCTCGAAGCGATTCGTCAGTTCAGTGCGCACACGCGCTTTTACCAGGCGTCCACCAGCGAAATGTTCGGCCTGATCCAGGCCGAACAGCAGGACGAGAACACACCGTTCTATCCGCGCAGCCCTTATGGCGTGGCCAAGCTGTACGGACACTGGATCACCGTGAACTACCGCGAAAGTTTCAACCTGCACGCCAGCAGCGGCATCCTGTTCAACCATGAATCACCGTTGCGCGGCATCGAGTTCGTCACACGCAAAGTCACCGACGCCGCCGCCCGGATCAAGCAGGGCAAGCAGCATGAACTGCGCCTGGGCAACATCGACGCCAAGCGCGACTGGGGCTTTGCCGGGGACTACGTCGAAGCCATGTGGCTGATGCTGCAACAGGACAAACCCGACGACTTCGTGGTGGCCACCGGCGTGACCACCACCGTGCGCGAGATGTGCCGGATCGCCTTCGATCATGTGGGCCTGAACTACCGCGATTACGTGAAGATCGACCCGGCGTTCTTCCGCCCGGCCGAAGTGGAAGTGCTGCTCGGCAACCCGGCCAAGGCCCAGCGCGTGCTGGGCTGGAAACCCAAAACCGATCTGGATACCTTGATCCGCATGATGATGGATGCGGACATGAAACGCGTCGCCAAGGAGTAGGCCATGCTGATTCCCGTGATTCTCTCCGGCGGTGCCGGGACAAGGTTGTGGCCGGTGTCGCGTGAGGGCCATCCCAAACCCTTCATGGCATTGCCCGACGGCCAGTCGCTACTGGGCAAGACCTATCGACGGGCTGCGGACCTGCTCGACGGCTGGGGCGATATCGTCACGGTGACCAACCGCGAGTACTACTTCCAGAGCAAGGATCACTTTCGGGACGCGCACCTGGGCCGGCATCGCGGGCACTTCCTGCTGGAGCCGACGGGGCGTAATACGGCGCCGGCCATTGCCGCCGCCGCCCTCTCCCTGCAGGCCCTGCATGGCGACGACGCGATCATGCTGGTCATGCCCGCCGACCACTTGATCGTCAATGTCGACGCGCTGAAGGACGCGGTCGAGCATGCCGTGACATTGGCCAGGCGTGGTCACCTGGTGACCTTCGGGGTGGTGCCGACCGCTGCGGAAACCGGTTTTGGCTACATTGAAGCCGGCACATCCCTGGACGATAAAGGTGCAGCCAGCGTGCGGCGCTTCGTTGAAAAACCCGACCTGCAAACCGCGACGCATTACCTGGAAAGCGGCAACTTCCTGTGGAACTCCGGGATGTTCTGCTTCTCGGTCGCCACCCTGCTGGCCGAACTGCAAACCCATGCGCCCGCCTTGCTGGAGCAGACACAAACCTGCATGGCCGCCAGCGCTCCCGTGGAAAACGCCGGGGATGTGCAACAAGAACTGTCACCGGCCCTGTTTGGCGAAATCATGGACATCTCCATCGACTACGCGTTGATGGAACGCTCAGACAAGGTGGTCGTCGTGCCCGCCCGTTTCGACTGGAGCGATATCGGTTCCTGGGGTGCGGTGGCCGCGCTGGTACCGGCGGATGCACAAAACAACCGCGCCGTCGGCGAGTCGATCTTCATCGACAGCCACAACAATTTCGTCCAGAGCGATAACCGTCTGGTGGCGACCGTGGGTGTGGATAACCTGATCATCGTCGACACCGCCGACGCGGTGCTGGTGGCCCACGCCGACCGCGCCCAGGATGTGCGCCGGGTGGCCAGGCAACTCAAGGACAAAGAGCACGAAGCCTATCGCCTGCACCGTACGGTCAGTCGGCCATGGGGCACCTACACCGTGCTCGAGGAAGGCCCGCGCTTCAAGATCAAGCGCATCGTGGTCAAGCCCGGCGCCAAGTTGTCGTTGCAGATGCACCACCATCGCAATGAACACTGGGTGGTGGTCGAAGGCATGGCCAAGGTCACCAACAACGGCACCGGCACGCACCTGGTGGCCAAGAACGAATCGACCTTCATTGCCGCCGGTCACAAGCATCGCCTGGAGAATCCCGGCGTGATCGACCTGGTGATCATCGAGGTGCAAAGCGGCGAATACCTGGGAGAGGACGACATCGTCCGCTTCGAAGATCAATACGGCAGGATGGTTTGAATGCTGCTTTCCCTTTACCGCACGCTGAGCAGCTATCGAGGGTTCATCCTCGGTAGCGTCCAGCGAGAGTTTCAGGCGCGTTATCGCAATTCGTTGTTCGGTGCCCTGTGGACCGTGCTCAATCCGCTGTCGATGATCATTGTCTACACCGTGATTTTTTCCCACATCATGCGCGCGCGTTTGCCTGGGGTAGATGACGGCATGGCCTACAGCATCTACCTCTGCGCCGGGTTGCTGACCTGGGGCTTGTTCGCAGAAATCACCGTGCGCAGCCAGAACATGTTTCTGGATAACGCCAACCTGCTGAAAAAAATCAGCTTCCCACGGATCTGCCTGCCGGTGATCGTGCTGTTGAATGCCGGTATCAACTTCGCAATCATCATCGGCCTGTTCCTCGGCTTTCTGTTGATCACCGGTCGACTACCGGGCCTGGCACTGTTGGCGCTTATTCCCCTGCTGGCGTTACAGGTGATGTTCTGTTCCGGATTGGGGATCATTCTTGGCGTATTGAATGTGTTTTTTCGCGATGTCGGGCAATTTTTCGCCATCTGCCTGCAGTTCTGGTTCTGGCTGACGCCAATCGTTTACCCGATGAGCATCCTTCCCGATTGGGTGCAGCGCTTGCTGCAACTCAACCCCCTGACCAACCTGATCACCAGCTACCAGAACATCTTCCTGTACGGCCAATGGCCCGTCTGGAGTTCGCTGCTGCCGATCATGGTCGTCAGCCTGTTGCTCTTCGCTATTGGCCTGCGGCTGTTTCGGCAGAGGGTCGGTGAAATGGTGGATGAACTCTGATGGGGCACATACGCGTCACCGGCCTGGGCAAGGCCTATAAACAATACCCTACCCGCTGGAGTCGACTGGCCGAGTGGCTGATCCCGTTTTCGCCAATACGTCATCGCCAGCATTGGGTGCTGCAAGACGTGACCTTCCAGATTGCCCCCGGAGAATCGGTGGGCATCGTCGGGGTCAACGGCGCCGGCAAAAGCACCTTGTTGAAGATGATCACCGGCACCACCCAACCCACCTGTGGCACCATTGAGCTCGAAGGCCGCGTCGCCGCCCTGCTGGAGTTGGGCATGGGTTTTCATGCGGACTTTACCGGCCGGCAGAATGCGGTCATGGCCGGGCAGCTGCTGGGTATGCAGGTCGAGGAAATAGAAGCGTTGATGCCACAAATCGAGCGCTTCGCGGAAATAGGCGACGCCATCGACCACCCGGTGCGCACCTATTCCAGCGGTATGCAAATGCGCCTGGCGTTCAGCGTGGCCACCGCGCGGCGCCCGGACATTTTGATCGTCGATGAAGCACTGTCGGTGGGCGATGCCTATTTCCAGCACAAAAGCTTCGACCGCATCCGCAACTTTCGCAAAGCCGGTACCACGCTGTTGATCGTCTCCCATGACCGAGGGGCGATTCAGTCGATCTGCGACTCGGCGATCCTCCTGGAAAACGGCCACATGGCCATGCACGACACACCCGAAACCGTCATGGATTACTACAACGCCCTGCTCGCCGAGCGTGAAGGACAGACCGTGCGCCAGGAAGCCCTCGCCGGCGGCCAGGTCAGTACCATTTCGGGAACGGGTGAAGCCAGGATTCTGAACGTGCGCTTGCTCGACCAACATGAACGCTCCATCGACGCCGCCGAAGTCGGCCAGCCGGTCGTGCTGGAGGTCAATGTCGAGGTTCGCCAGGACATCGAACGGCTGGTACTGGGCTTCATGATCAAGGATCGCCTGGGCCAGGCCATGTACGGCATCAACACCCATCGCCAGGATCAGGCGCTGACCGATCTGCAGGCTGGCGAACGCGTGAGCTATCGCTTTGCATTCGTCATGGGGCTGGGCAAGGGTAACTATTCCGTGGCGTTGAGCCTGTCACGCCTGGATTCACACCTGGACCGCAACTTCGAGTGGCGCGATTACGGGCTGGTGTTCCATGTGATCAACAACCGCCAGGAAGATTTTGTCGGCTGCTCATGGCTGGCCGCGAAGACCACCGTCACGCGCTCGAGCGCGCCGGTCACCTCGGGGAGCACGCCATGACGCGTCTGTTGGTGGAATGCACACACGTATTCCAGCACCCCAAGGTCAATTCGGGCATTCAGCGGGTGGTGCGCAACGTCGTCAACCAGCTACCGGAATCGGTCGACGGTGTTGAATGCATCCCGGTTGTGATGCTCAAGGGCAAACTCTATCGGGTACTGAAACTCGGCGCGCTGAACATTCCGTTTTTCGATCAGTTGATGACGTTCGGCGGGCGACTTGGCCGGCTGGCACATCGTTTCTGGCAATGGCACCAGCGGCTCGACCAACGTATGCCATCGCGATTCGCCCGGCGCGTGGCATACGTGGCTTATCGACTGACAGCGCTGACCTGCTTCAGCGTGCCGCTGCGTCTGATCGACCAGCTCAATCAGTATCAACTGCCCAAACGTTGCGCACCGTTGCAGCATCAACCGGGGGACCAACTGGTGTTGCTGGACTCGTCCTGGCACACCGACTTTTTCCCGTTTGCCGAACAGCTCAAACGTGAAGGCGTGGGTATTGTTTCAGTAATCTACGATTTGATTCCCCTGACGCATCCGCAGTTTTACGACACTCGGCTGGTGCAGGTGTTCAACGAGTGGTTTGACTGGATCACCCAAACCGCCGATGGCTATGTGGCCATTTCCGCCACAGTACGCGATCAGGTGCGTGATGAATTGCAACACCGCCTGGGCTCTGCCAAGGCCAGTGAATTGTGGTTCGACTATTTCCACCTCGGCTCCGAACTGGACCTGAGGGAAGTCAACGCCGCCGTGGAACCGCGTCTTTCCCGGCTGTTCGCGACACCGGAACCGGTATTTTTGATGGTCAGTACCATCGAGCCGCGCAAGAACCACGACTACCTGCTGGACGCCTTCGAACGGGCCTGGGCGGCGGGCTCCAAGGTCCGGCTGTGCATTGCCGGGCGAGTCGGCTGGAAATGCGATGCACTGCTGGCCCGGGTCCGTAATCACCCGCAGCTGAACCAACGACTGTTCATGTTCAATGACCTGAGCGACACCAGCCTCGAGCATGCCTACACCCACGCCAGCTCACTGGTGTTTCCGTCTTTTGTGGAAGGCTTCGGCCTGCCGCTGGTAGAAGCCATGCAGCGTGGACTGCCGGCCATGGGCAGCGACATTGCGGTCTTTCGCGAAATCGGCGGCGAGTTCATGGCGTACTTCGATCTGGCCAAGCCACAAAGCCTGGCTGATCTGGTCATTGGTTTCGAGAGCAGCGGTCAATTCCCGGCCGCTCACAACGTCGCGCACTGGCGCTGGATCGGCTGGCGTGAAGCCAGTGCGCAACTGGCTTCACGCACCCTGCGCAATCTCCCGGACGTGCCGCTCGTACAAGAGAGGCAACATGCGCATTGCCCTTAACGCACGGATTCTCCAGGCGCCGCGCACCGGCATCGGCCACTACGTCGCCGAACTGGCGAACGCCCTGGCGGGTGAACCGGATATTGAACTGGCGCTGTTTCATGGCTGGGGCTGGAGTGATGTGCTGCCGCAAGCGGCCATGCCCGGTTATTCCCGACTGACGCCATTGCTGCGGCAGATTCCGGGGGCCTATCAGGCCCGACGGTGGCTGGAGCAGAAACGCTTCGATCAGGGCCGCGCGCAAGCCATCGACCTCTACCACGAACCGAGTTTGTGGCCGCTGTCGTTCGACGGTCCGACCGTCATCACCCTGCATGACCTGACTCACCTGCACTATCCCGAAACGCAGCCACCGGCGCGCTTGCGAGAAATCGAACGGCGCGTGGCCGACGGCGTGCGACAGGCAAGCCTGATTCTGACCGACTCGCAGTTCATTGCTGACGAAGCCCAGGCACATTTCGGGTTACCGGCCGAGCGACTTGTCGTTGCCCCGCTCGGTGTAGCCGCGCGTTTTCACCCGCGGTCCCCCGAAGCTATCGACGCCGTACTCAAGACCCATGGCGTCGAAGCGCGGGAATACTTCCTCTGTGTCGGCACCCTGGAACCGCGCAAGAATCTGTCCCTCGCCCTGCGCGCCCACGCCCGATTGCCGGAATCGGTCCGTCAGCGTTTTCCTTTGCTGATCGTCGGCATGGCCGGCTGGCAGCGCGAGCAGTTCAGCGAAGAATTGCACCAGGCCCTGGCCAGCGGTCATGTCTGTTTGCTCGGCTATCTGCCTGACGAGCACGTTGCGCAGCTGTTGGCCGGCGCCCGGGCATTGATTTTTCCGTCGCTTTACGAAGGTTTTGGCCTGCCGGTGCTGGAGGCCATGGCCTGCGGCACGCCGGTCATTCTGACCAGTCGTTCGGCCATGCCCGAAGTGGCAGGCTCTGCGGGTAACTATGTTGAACCGGATGAAACCGACGGCTTGCGCGATGCAATGAGTCGTCTGATCGAGGATCTAGCGCATTGGCAGGCATGCCGAGAAGCCGGATTGCTACAGGCAAGGCTTTTTACCTGGAAACGCTGCGCGCAAGTCACGGCCAGCGCTTACCGCCAGGCAATGGGAGGTTGAATGCGAGTTCTTCATTTTTTCAAGACGTACCTGCCTGACTCGGTCGGCGGGATCGAACAAGTGATTTTCCAGTTGTGCGAAAGCGGTGCCCTGCACGGCGTTGAAGGCAAGGTGCTGACACTCAGTGCCGATCCGACAACGCCGGTGGTGCAGCTCGGTCATCACGAAGTCCATCGGGCCAAACTCGACATTCAGTTCGCCTCTACCGGGTTTTCCTGGAGCGTCTTCAAACAGTTTCGCGAGTTGGCGGCCGAGGCCGACGTGGTCAATTACCACTTTCCCTGGCCGTTCATGGACCTGGTGCACTTCGCCAGCGGCCTGAACAAACCCAGCGTGGTGACGTACCACTCGGACATCATCCGCCAGAAACACCTGCTCAAACTTTACCGGCCGCTGATGAATCGCTTTCTGCACAGCGCCGACCGGATCGTCGCTGCGTCGCCCAATTACCTGCACACCAGTGATGTGTTGCAACAGTTTCAGCACAAGACCCGAGTGATCCCCTATGGATTGAACAAGGCAGGCTACCCACAGCCGGACAGCGATCGAACGGCCCACTGGCGGCAAAAGCTCGGCGACAAGTTCTTTCTGTTCGTCGGTGTGATGCGCTACTACAAAGGTTTGCACATCCTGCTCGACGCCTTGAAGGACCTGGATTACCCGACGGTGATTGTCGGTGCCGGCCCACTGGAAGCAGAGCTGCATGCCCAGGCGACCGCCTTGGGTTTACGCAATGTCCACTTCCTCGGTCGTCTGGGGGACGAGGACAAAGTGGCGCTGCTGCAACTGAGCTACGCCATCGTGTTCCCGTCACACCTGCGTTCCGAAGCCTTCGGCATTTCGCTGCTTGAAGGCGCGATGTATGGCAAACCGATGATCTCCAGTGAGATTGGCACGGGCACCAGTTACATCAATATCCATAACGAGACCGGGCTGGTGGTGCCGCCGAGCAATCCATTGGCGTTCCGTGAGGCGATGCGCACGCTTTGGGAAAACCCGGTGCTGGCGGCGCAAATGGGCGAGAAGGCACAGGCCCGTTATCAAAATCTGTTTACCGCGGACGAAATGGGTCGCAAATGGACGGCCTTGTATGAGGAACTGCTGGAAGAAAAAGCCCTCGCCTACGCCTGAGCAGCCGTGATGCCCGTGCTATGAAGCCATGTGGGTTCAGACGTGAGGATCGCCCGGCACCTTGCTCGGCGCGGCGTACTCTGGCTTCAGGTGCCCGTCCTGATCGAGTAGCCAGGCGTCCATGATCTCCCGGACGACCGGTCCGGCGACGCGGCCACCCGCCTCGCCGTTTTCGATCATCACCGAAATCACGATCTTCGGATGTTCGGCCGGGGCGAAGCCGACGAACAACGCATTGTCGCGGTTACGCTCGCGGGTTTTCTCCCGGTTGTAACGTTCGCCCTGCTTGATCGCCACCACTTGCGCGGTACCACTCTTGCCGGCGATACGATACTGCGCCCCTGCCGCTGCGGCCCGGGCAATCCCGCGGGCATCGTGCATCACCATCTGCATGCCATGGTTGACTTGCTCCCAATCACGCGGATCCTTGAGCAGAATGTTCGGCATCGGATGCTCATCCACCGGCGCGACGCCGTCCACGGTTTTGGCCAGGTGCGGGCGATTCCACACGCCTTTGTTGGCAATCAGCGCCGTCGCCTGGGCCAATTGCAGCGGCGTGACCTGCATGTAGCCCTGGCCGATGCCGAGAATCACCGTCTCGCCCGGAAACCAGGCCTGACGACGGGTGGCGCGCTTCCAGGCTTGGGATGGCATCAGGCCAGGGGACTCTTCATTCATGTCCAGGGAGACTTTCTCACCGAGCCCGAACATGGCCATGTAGTCGTGCAGGCGATCGATACCGAGCTTGTGTGCGAGGTCATAGAAATAGGTGTCGTTGGAACGCATGATCGCCGCATCCATATCCACCCAACCATCGCCGCTGTGGTTCCAGTTGCGGTACTTGTGATCGAAATCCGGTAGCTGGTAATAACCGGGGTCGAACACACGGGTCTGTGGCGTGACGACACCTGCATCGAGGCCGGCGATTGCCACTTCCGGCTTGATGGTCGAACCCGGGGCATAGAGACCACGCAGCACACGATTGAACAGCGGCCGATCAATGGAATCCCGTAGCGAAGAGTATTCTTTGGAACTGATACCGGTGACGAACAGATTCGGATCGAAACTCGGGTTACTGACCATGGCCAGCACTTCACCGGTCGACGGATCCAGCGCGACCACCGAGCCACGGCGATCACCCAGGGCTTGCTCGGCGGCTTCCTGCAGCTTGACGTCGAGGCTCAGGACAATGTTTTCGCCTGGCACCGGGTCAGTGTGCTTGAGCACGCGGAGCACGCGACCCTGGGCATTGGTTTCGACTTCTTCGTAACCGACATGGCCGTGCAGTTGCGTCTCGTAGAATTTTTCAATTCCGGTCTTGCCGATGGATTGGGTGCCTCGGTACTCGACCGTATCCAGAGCCTTTGACTCTTTCTCGTTGATGCGTCCGACGTAGCCGACCGAATGAGCGAAGTGCTCGCCCAATGGATAGTGCCGAACGAACTGCGGCTCGACATCCAGCCCCGGTAAGCGGAATTCGTTGACGGCAAGGATGGCAATTTGTTCTTCGTTCAGCTCATAGAACAACGTCACGGGTACGAACGGATGACGTGCCTGTTTCATGGCCTTGTCGAACAGCGTGCGATCTTCAGCGGGCAAGTGCAGGAGATTGACCACCTCGTCCAGCTCCTCGTTTACATCGCAAGCACGTTCGCGGGTGATGGTCAGGTTAAAGCTGGGGCGGTTGTCAGCGAGAAGTACGCCGTTGCGGTCATAGATCAACCCGCGGGTGGGCGTAATCGGCAGGACATGTACACGATTGTTTTCGGAGATAGTCGAGTGATAGTCGAACTCGACTACTTGCAGGACATACATACGCACTACCAGCGCACAGGTGACAGCGGCAACGAACAAGGCGCAGGCCATGAGTCTCTTGTTGACCAGGCATGTCTCTTTTTCGTGGTCCTTGATCGGTATCGGTTCGGGCACTTGTGCAGCAACTCTTTGAAAGGGGATGCCAATCCGTGGGCGCAAACTCAGTCCATTAACAAAGAGCCGCACCATACCAAAACCGTGGAGTCACGTTGGTGTGATTTTTTTTACAATTGGCGGACAAAAACAAAACCCCTACCTGCGTACGCAGATAGGGGTTTCGGAATTTAATCTTGACGATGACCTACTCTCACATGGGGAAACCCCACACTACCATCGGCGATGCATCGTTTCACTGCTGAGTTCGG
>NZ_JAHUWC010000022.1:0-114250 GCF_019219185.1 Pseudomonas sp. PDM26
GATCAAACTCTTCAGTTCAAACATCTTTGGGTTTTGAGAAAACCCTAAACTTGGCTCAGCAATCGTTGGTTACATCTTTGATTTCTCGCGGAGTAACTTGTGATGCTGATAATCTGTTGACTAGCAGTCTGACTCCACAAGCACCCACACGAATTGCTTGATTCAGTTGTTAAAGAGCGGTTGGTTAAGAGCTTTCGTCTCAACCGAGGCGCGCATTCTACAGCAGCCTCATTTGCTGTCAAGTGATTATTTTCTGAAGTTTTCCAAGTTTCCTTTTCAACTTCAACCACTTGCGCTTCAGATCTCTCTTCAGCGGGAGGCGAATTCTACAGCGTTACACGCTGCTGTCAACACCTCTTTTTCAACTTCCTTTTGGCTTCGATGACCTGAAGCAACCTGCTGTCAAAACTGCGTAACTCGTTGTTTACCAAGGAGTTTTCCGTTTCGACTGCGCCGGAAGTGGGGCGAATTATAGACATCTATAATCTGCCGTCAAGCACTGATTCGGGTTTTCTATCAACAACCTGCAAATCGCCCCAAAGGACGCCTATATAGAAGGACCAGAACGCCCTTCTATATAGAAGAGCTTCCTCATAGGCAGCCACAGCCCATGTCATAGCCAAAAAACAAAAAAGCACCCAAGGTGCTTTTTTGTTATCGCTATCAGCTGTACAAAGCCGCCACCCTCGCCCGCGCCATGTGCAGCTTCTTGTAGCTGTCGATCAGACGAAGGTGCCTGTCGAGCCCTTCCAGTTTCATGCTCGTCGGCGTCAGACCGTAGAAACGTACGCTGCCATCCACGGACCCTATCGCTGCGTCCATCCGCTCGTTACCGAACATCCGGCGGAAGTTGACCTCGTAGTCGCTCAGTTCCAGATCGTCGTCCAGCTGCATTTCCAGCACGACGTTCACGGCTTGATAAAACAAGCCGCGTTCGACGGTGTTGTCGTTGTATTGCAAGAAGGCTTCCACCAGATCCTTGGCCTGATCAAACTTCTGCAAGGCGAGATAAATCAGCAGCCTCAGCTCCAGGATCGTCAACTTGCCCCAAGGCGTGTTGTCGTCGAACTCGATGCCGATCAAGGTGGTGATGTCGGTGTAATCATCCAGCTCGCTGTTTTCCAGACCCTGGGCCAGCGTTCTCAGGCCGACCTTGCTCAGACTGTGCAGATTGAGGATGTCGGCGCGGAACTGCAGCGCTTTGTTGGTGTTATCCCAGATCAAATCTTCTACCGGATAAATTTCCGAGTAATCCGGCACCAGAATGCGGCAGGCCTTGGCGCCGATGTGCTCATAGACCGCCATGTACACTTCTTTGCCCATGTCTTCGAGAATGCCGAACAAGGTCGCGGCCTCTTCGGCATTGGAGTTTTCGCCTTGACCGGAGAAATCCCACTCAACGAATTCGAAATCCGGTTTGGCACTGAAGAAGCGCCACGAGACCACACCGCTGGAATCGATGAAGTGCTCGACGAAGTTGTTCGGCTCAGTCACCGCCTGACCTTCGAAGGTCGGCTGGGGCAGATCGTTCAGTCCTTCGAAACTGCGCCCTTGCAGCAGTTCCGTCAGGCTGCGCTCCAGCGCCACTTCCAGGCTTGGGTGCGCGCCGAACGAGGCAAACACGCCACCGGTACGCGGGTTCATCAAGGTGACACACATCACCGGGAACTCCCCGCCCAGCGATGCATCCTTGACCAGCACCGGGAAGCCCTGCTCTTCCAGGGCCTGGATACCCGCCAGAATGCCCGGGTATTTCGCCAGCACTTGCTGCGGCACATCCGGCAGGGCCATTTCGCCTTCGAGGATTTCGCGCTTGACCGCTCGCTCGAAAATCTCGGACAGGCATTGCACCTGAGCTTCGGCCAGCGTGTTACCGGCGCTCATCCCGTTACTCAGGAACAGGTTTTCGATCAGGTTGGACGGGAAGTACACCACCTCATTGTCCGACTGGCGCACAAACGGCAGTGAACAAATGCCACGCTGGGTGTTGCCGGAGTTCGTGTCGTACAGATGCGAGCCACGCAACTCGCCATCCCGGTCGTAAACCTTCAGGCAGTACTCGTCGAGGATTTCAGTCGGCAGTTCATCCTTCGAGCCAGGCTTGAACCAGCGCTCGTCCGGGTAATGCACAAACGCCGCATTGGCGATGTCTTCGCCCCAGAACTGATCGTTGTAGAAGAAGTTGCAGTTGAGCCGCTCGATAAACTCGCCCAGCGCCGATGCCAGCGCGCCTTCCTTGGTCGCGCCCTTGCCGTTGGTAAAACACATTGGCGAGTGTGCATCGCGGATGTGCAGCGACCACACATGGGGGACGATATTGCGCCACGAAGCGATTTCAATCTTCATGCCCAGGTCGGCCAGGATGCCCGACATGTTGGCGATGGTTTGTTCCAGCGGCAGGTCCTTGCCCACAATGTAGGTGCCCGCTTCGCCAGTCGAATGCGGCATCAGCAACGCCTGGGCATCGGCGTCGAGGTTTTCGACCTCTTCAATCACGAACTCAGGCCCGGTTTGCACCACCTTCTTTACCGTACAGCGGTCGATGGAGCGCAAGATCCCCTGTCGGTCCTTGGCGGAGATGTCCGCCGGCAATTCGACCTGAATCTTGAAAATCTGGTTGTAGCGGTTTTCCGGATCAACAATGTTGTTCTGCGACAGGCGGATATTTTCGGTGGGGATATTGCGAGTCTCGCAATACAACTTCACGAAGTACGCCGCGCACAACGCTGACGAAGCCAGGAAGTAATCGAACGGCCCCGGTGCCGAGCCATCGCCCTTGTAGCGAATGGGTTGATCGGCAATCACCGTGAAGTCGTCGAACTTGGCCTCAAGTCGAAGGTTGTCGAGAAAGTTGACCTTGATTTCCATGCGTGCTTACCAGAATAACGAGCTAAACGATTTGGCCGCCATTATCCGGTTTTTCAGCGCAGACCGTTAACTTTCCACTATTTTTCGACCAACACCACCCCACGCTCCTCAAGCAAACGCACAAACATCGTCAGGCTCTGCGACACCGTCCCCCTGCGCCACACCAGCCAGGTGCGCAGATAGCGGAACGACTCCGACAACGGCCAGACGCTGACCGTCGTGCATCCAGGCATGCTTTCGAGCATGCTGCGGGGCATCAGCGCCAGGCCGGCACCGGCGCTGACGCAGGCCAGCATGCCGTGATAGGACTCCATTTCGAAAATCTTGCCGGGCACCGCCGCGCCATTGGCGAACCAGCTTTCGAAATGATGGCGATAGGAGCAGTTGGAGCGAAAGGCATAGATGTTTTCGCCATTCACATCCTTGGCCTGATGAATCGGCTCATGGTTGAGCGGTGCGATCAGGACCATTTCCTCTTCGAATGCCGGCACGCCCTCCAGTGCCGGATGCAACACCGGGCCATCGACAAATGCCGCGGCCAGCCGCCCTGACAGCACCCCATCGATCATCGTCCCGGAGGGGCCGGTGGACAGGTCCAGCTCGACCTTTGCGTGCTTCTGGTTATAGGCGGCCAATAGCTCTGGAATGCGTACCGCTGCAGTACTTTCCAGCGAGCCCAGGGCGAAGGCTCCTTGCGGTTCTTCACCTGCCACGGTGGCCCGCGCCTCCTGAACCAGGTCGAGAATACGCCGAGCGTAATCCAGAAAGCTCCAGCCAGCCGGCGACAGGCGCAGACGACTCTTCTCGCGGATAAACAGGTCCACCCCCAAGTCCAGCTCGAGCTGCTTGATCCGGGTCGTGAGATTCGATGGCACCCGGTGGATATGCTGGGCGGCCACGCTGATGCTGCCGTGCTCGGCGACAGCCTTGAAAATTTCGAGCTGAACCAGATCCAATTCATTCTCCAAACGTGAACGTTATGCTCAGTATTATTCAGTTTCCATAAAACATATACCCCCATAACCTGAGCACATTCCCACCCCGCAGGACGGTGCCATGACCAACGTTTCCAGCCTCACCCATGCCATTTCGATCAACCCGACCACCGGCGAGCAGATCGGCCATTACCCTTTCGAATCCGATTCGGCATTACAGGCCGCGCTGACGCGGGCCGCTACCGGGTTTCGTGCCTGGCGCAGCAAGCCGGTTGAGCAGCGCGCGCAGCTGTTGATCAACCTCGGCCAGGCCTTGCGCAACAATGCGCAGGCCATGGCGAACATGATCACCCAGGAAATGGGCAAGCCGATTACTCAGGCCCGCGGTGAAATTGAAAAATGTGCGCAGCTCTGCGAGTGGTACGCCGAACACGGCCCCGCCATGCTGAGTTCAGAACCGACCTTGGTTGAAGGCGACAAGGCACGCATTGAATATCGCCCGCTCGGCCCGATTCTCGCCGTCATGCCGTGGAACTTCCCCATCTGGCAAGTCCTGCGCGGCGCGGTCCCCGCCTTGCTCGCCGGCAACACCTACGTGCTCAAACACGCGCCAAACGTCATGGGTAGCGCCTACCTGCTGCTGGAAGCCTTCCAGCAAGCGGACTTTCCTGAAGGTGTTTTCGAGGTCATCAATGTCACGCCGGAGGGTGTATCCAGGGCGATCGCCGATCCACGTATCGCGGCAGTCACCCTCACCGGTAGCGTCCGTGCAGGCATGGCCATCGGCGCTCAGGCCGGAGCCGCACTGAAGAAGTGTGTATTGGAACTGGGCGGCTCCGACCCATTCATTGTGCTCGACGACGCAGACCTCGATGAGGCGGTAAAAGCCGCGGTGATCGGGCGCTTTCAAAACACCGGACAAGTCTGCGCCGCCGCCAAACGCCTGATTGTCGAGCAAGGCATCGTCGAGGAATTTACCCGCAAGTTCGTCGAGGCCACCCAGCAACTGGTCGGCGGTGATCCACTCGCCACCAACACCTACATCGGCCCGATGGCTCGCTTCGATCTGCGCGACGAGCTGGATCAACAGGTGCGCGACACACTGGAAGAAGGCGCGACGCTGCTGATGGGTGGAAAGAAGGCTGAAGGCCCCGGCAACTACTATGAGCCCACGGTACTCGGCGACGTGACCGATCAGATGACATCGTTCAAACAGGAGTTGTTTGGTCCTGTGGCCTCAATCATCACGGCCCGAGACGCAGCCCATGCGCTGGAGCTGGCCAATGACAGCGAGTTCGGCCTCACCGCCACTATCTTCACGCGCAATGTCGAACTCGCCCGGCAGATGGCCGGCGAACTTGAAACCGGCGGCGTGTTCATCAACGGCTATAGCGCCAGCGATCCCCGTGTCAGTTTTGGTGGCGTGAAGAAGAGTGGCTTTGGCCGTGAGCTCTCGCACTTCGGGGTGCGCGAGTTCTGTAATGCGCAAACGGTTTGGCTGGATCGACGCTAAGGACAGCGCAGTACTGCGAACTGGCTCAGTTTCCGACTGCGCAAAAACCTTGATACCGGAATAAAAAAACGGGCGCCTTATCGGCGCCCGTTTTTTTTGCTCAAAGGATTGATGACACAGGTGAGGTCAGTCCACCAGTGCCCTGCGTGCAGCCTTGCTCTGATATGCTTATTTTCATTAAGTTGATTTGTGAATTATTTTATGTCATTTATACCCTCGCAAATCATCAGGACAGTCCACCTCGCCAGACCGGACGGTAACCCCGTATCACCCCAACGCCCCATCCAAGGAGTCAACAATATGTACAAGACAGAACTTCTAGGTGCTCTGGCACTGTGCGCCGCAAGCTTGCTGGCACACGCCGACGACGACAGCCTGCGTATCGGTATCGAAGCCGCCTACCCGCCCTTCTCCTTCAAGACGCCAGAGGGCAACGTCAGTGGTTTCGATTACGACATTGGCAACGCGCTGTGCGAAGAGATGAAGGTCAAATGCGAGTGGGTCATCCAGGAATTCGACGGCATGATCCCGTCGCTGAAAGTGCGCAAGATCGATGCTGTGCTGTCGTCGATGTCGATCACTGAAGACCGTATGAAGTCGGTCGATTTCAGCAAAAAGTACTACCACACGCCGGGCAAGTTCGCGATGAAGACCGGTAGCGTGATCAACGACCCGCTGGTCGATCTCAAAGGCAAGAAACTGGGCGTGCAACGCTCCTCGACCTATGACCGTTTCGCCACCGAGCAGCTTGAGAAAGCCGGCGCCCTGGTGGTGCGCTACTCCTCGCAAAATGAAGCCTTCCTCGATTTGGCAGCGGGTCGCCTGGACGCCACGCTTGCAGACATCGTCAACACCGATGAGAGCTTTATCAAAACACCATTGGGCAAGGGTTTCGCACTGACAGGGCCGGACATCAACGACCCGAAATACTTCGGCAGAGGCGCCGGGATCGCGGTGCGCAAAGGCGACAGCGCGAACGTCGCCCGCCTGAGTGCAGCAATTGACGCGATCCGCGCCAATGGCAAGTACCAGCAAGTGATGGGCAAGTACTTCGCCTTCGATATCTACGGCGAATAAGCCTTTATCCGAAACCCTGGCGCCGGCCCCTTGCGGGCGCCGCTTTTGGCTTGTCTTGCGCGCCTCCCGGCGCTCGCTTGAGGAATTTCATCATGCTTCACGGCTACGGATCGAGCATTCTCGATGGCGCCTGGCTGACCATCAATCTGGCCCTGACCTCCATGACCATGGCCATTTCCCTGGGCCTGATCGGCGCAGCCTTTCGTTTATCGCCGTTCAAATGGCTGGCGGTGCTGGGCGAAGGTTACACAACCCTGATTCGCGGTATTCCTGACCTGGTGTTGATCCTGCTGATCTTCTACGGCGGCCAGGATCTGATGAACCGCATTGCCCTCGCACTCGGTTACACCCGGTACATCGACATCAATCCCTTCATCGCCGGTGTCTGCACCATGGGCTTAATTTTCGGTGCCTATCTCTCGGAGACCTTTCGTGGCGCCTTCATGGCGATCCCTAAAGGTCAGGGTGAGGCTGGCGCGGCCTACGGCATGAGTGGCACTCAGGTGTTCTGGCGGATTCTGGTGCCGCAGATGATTCGTTTCGCCATTCCCGGGTTCACCAACAACTGGTTGGTACTGACCAAATCCACCGCGCTGATCTCGGTGATCGGTTTGCAGGACATGATGTTCAAAGCCAAAAACGCAGCGGACGCCACCCATGAGCCGTTCACGTTTTTCCTCGCGGTTGCCGCGCTCTACTTGATGCTGACCAGCGTGTCATTGCTGGTGCTGCGCTATCTGGAAAAACACTACTCGGTCGGCATCAAAGCCGCCGAACTGTGACTGGGAGCCCCCCATGATTCTCGACTACAACCTGATCTTGGAAAACCTGCCGCTGTATTTCAACGGCGCTTTGGTGACCCTGAAAGTGCTGCTGATTTCCCTGGCCGTTGGCCTGGTGCTTGCGGTTCCGATAGCGCTGATGCGCGTCTCCCGATCACCGCTGATCAACCTCCCGGCCTGGCTCTACACCTACGTGATTCGCGGCACCCCGATGCTGGTGCAATTGTTCCTGATCTACTACGGGTTGGCGCAGTTCGAAGCGGTACGTCAAAGCGCGCTCTGGCCTTACCTGTCCAGCGCGACCTTTTGTGCCTGCCTGGCCTTCGCAATCAATACCAGCGCCTATAGCGCGGAACTCCTGGCCGGCAGTTTGAAGGCCACGGCCCACGGCGAGATCGAAGCCGCCAAGGCAGTGGGCATGTCGCGCCTGACCTTGTACCGCCGCATCCTCCTGCCGTCGGCCTTGCGCCGGGCGCTGCCGCAGTACAGCAACGAAGTGCTGATGATGCTGCAGACCACCAGCCTGGCGTCCATCGTCACGCTGGTGGATATCACCGGTGCCGCGCGAACCGTCAGTTCGCGCTTTTATCTGCCGTTCGAGGCATTCATCACTGCCGGCCTCATCTACCTGGCCCTGACCTTCCTCCTGGTTCGTCTGTTCAAGCTGGCCGAGCGCCGCTGGCTGGCCTATCTGGCACCGCGCAAGCACTAAGGAGCGTTATGAAGCACATTCAATACCTTTTGCCGTGGAGTGCCTCGGGCACAGAACGAAAGTTGTCGCTGTTTCGTTTTGGCAGCGGGCCGCGCAAGGCCTACATCCAGGCCTCCCTGCATGCCGACGAGCTGCCGGGGATGCGCGTTGCCGTCGAACTCAAGCGCCGTCTGCAAGAACTGGAAGATCAAGGTCGCCTGACCGGGGTGATCGAACTGGTGCCGATGGCCAATCCGATTGGTATCGCACAGATGTTCCAGGCCACCCATCAGGGGCGCTTTGAGTTCTCCAGCGGGAAGAACTTCAATCGCGACTTCCCGGAACTCGCCGAAGCCGTGGCGCAGCAACTGGAAGGTCAACTGGGCAACGATGCCAGCGTCAACATCACACTGATCCGCCGCGCCATGGGCGATGCCCTGACCAACATGCCGGCACCGACATCGGAACTCGATGGCTTGCGGCGCCTGTTGCTGCAGCATGCTTGTGATGCCGATGTGGTGCTGGACCTGCACTGCGACTTCGAGTCGATCATGCTGCTGTATGCCATGCCGCAAAACTGGTCCCGCTTGTGCTCATTGGCCGCCCGCCTCGGCGCTGGCGTGGCCCTGCTGGCCGAGGCGGCGGGAGGCAACGCCTTCGATGAAGCCTGCGCAATTCCCTGGCTACGCCTGGCCGAGCGCTTTCCTGAAGCGAATATTCCGCTGGCGTGCGTGGCCACCACGATTGAATTGCGTGGCATGGCTGACACCGAGCCCGAGCAATGTGTCGACAGTGCCCAGGCCATTCTCGGCTATCTCGCCGAGCAAGGCCTGATCAGCGGTGACTGGCCTGTAGCGCCGCCGAGTCGTTGTGAAGCGATGCCTTTCGCTGGCGCGCAGTATGCCTATGCGCCGCACCCGGGGGTGGTGAGTTATCTGCAACCGTTGGGTGCCCACGTCAAGGTCGGCGATCCGCTCTTCGAAGTGATTGATCCACTGACCGATCACCACAGCGTGGTGCACGCCAGCACCGACGGCATCCTGTATGCCCGTGAACGCCTGCGCTTTGCCCAGCCCGGTTTGTGGTTGGCCAAAGTGGCCGGTAACGCCCCTATTCGCCAAGGCCGTTTGCTCAGCGACTGATTCCAGAGAGTTGAAACCATGTACAAACTTGAAATTCAGGATCTTCACAAAAGCTACGGCGCCCACGAAGTGCTCAAGGGCGTGTCCCTGGAAGCGAAAGCCGGTGACGTCATCAGCATTATCGGCTCCAGCGGCTCCGGCAAAAGCACCTTCCTGCGTTGCATCAACCTGCTGGAGCAACCCAACGCCGGCAACATCGTGCTCAATGGCGAACAGCTCAAGCTGGTGACCAATAAACTCGGCGGGCTCAAGGCTGCCGAACCCAGGCAGTTGCAGCGCATGCGTTCGCGGCTATCGATGGTGTTTCAGCACTTCAATCTCTGGTCGCACATGAGTGCCCTTGAAAACGTCATGGAAGCTCCGGTGCATGTGCTTGGCATGAACAAGCGAGAAGCCCGGGAAAAAGCCGAACACTACCTGAACAAAGTCGGCGTGGCACACCGCATGGACGCCTGGCCGGCGCATATGTCCGGTGGAGAGCAACAGCGCGTGGCGATTGCCCGTGCACTGGCCATGGAACCTGAAGTGATGCTGTTCGATGAACCGACTTCGGCACTCGACCCCGAGCTGGTCGGCGAAGTACTTAAAGTCATGCAGGATCTCGCACTCGAAGGACGCACCATGGTGGTCGTGACCCACGAAATGGGCTTTGCCCGCGAGGTTTCCAATCAACTGGTGTTCCTGCACAAGGGGCGGGTCGAAGAGCGCGGCAATCCGCGTGAAGTGCTGGCCAATCCACGGTCCGAGCGTCTGCGGCAATTTCTGTCCGGGAGTTTGAAGTAAGACCGCCGCCCACCCATCCACTGCTCGGCGCTGCCCTGACAGGGTTGGCTTCGGATACACTCCAGCCAATCTTGTCAGGGCATCAGGCACAGCCCTTCTCTCACCTTCAGGAAATGTTGAGCTGGATATGCCAACCCCATCGAAAGACACCACTGTCTATGCCGCACCGGTCATGCGCAAACTGACGGAAATCGTTTCCGAACTGCCGCCGTCACTGCGCAAGGTGGCGGACTTTATCCTGCGTCACCCGCTCAAAGCCGCGACGCTGACCATTGAGGAGATGGCACACGAGACATTGACCTCTCCCGCCGCCGTCAACCGTCTGGCCAAAGCGCTGAACCTCGGTGGTTACACCGGCATGAAGGCCGAGCTGGTGGCGACTTTGCAGCAGATGGTGTCGCCGGTCGACAAGCTTCGCAATGAACTGGCGCATCGACCGGGTGGCGCATTTGGCCTGCATGAGCAAATCCAGAGCGCCACCAGCAACCTCGCCACGGCAGCGACCAACAACCATGAAGATGCCTTTGAAGCGTTCGTCACCCGCCTGACCGAGGCACGTAAAATCTACATCCTCGGCTTTGGCAACAGCGTCTACTTCGCCGGTCTGGCCGCCTCGACCCTGATGCCCTTCTGTGCGGACGCCACCGCCATCAGCATGGAAGGCGGCAACGAAAACGCCGCTTACCGCCTGGCCGCCATCACCGATCAGGACGTACTGCTGGCGATCTCCCTGCCGCGTTATTCCCTCGACACCCTGCAACTCGCGCGTTTTGCCAATGAGCGCGGCGCCTCGGTGCTGGCAATCACCGACTCACCCGCATCGCCTCTCACCAGCATTGCCGAACACGTGCTATTTGCCCCCGCCGACCATCCGGTCATGACCAGCTCCAACATCGCCGTGCTCGCCTTGATCGAAGGATTGGTGGCGGGTGTGATGGCCCGCAATAAAGAAGCCGTCAAGTTGGCGACAGAGCTGACCGAAAGCGTAATGTCTTACCTGCATATTCCTTCCAGCAGTAAATCGCCGAAAAAGTGATGGTTCTTGGGGGTAGATGTCCCTGCAGTTGGGCGGAAACTGACGGGGCGAACGATCAACGTTAGCCGAACGGCATCTCCCGCCCCTCCCACTTATTTTTATTTGTTTCATAATTGACCTGCCAGCCTGCCGGTGAACGGCAAGCGGAGGACTTTGCATGCTCCAGACGACCGAGGTATCGCGCGTGAAGCGCTTCGCCGCAAACACGGCGGGTCGGGATTTCGCTGTCGGCGATATTCACGGACACTTCACCCGACTGCAGTCTGCGCTAGACAAGGCCGGCTTCGAACCGTCGGCAGACCGACTGTTCAGCGTCGGAGACCTGATTGACCGAGGCCCTGAATCTCTGGACGTCGATGAATGGCTTTTACGCAAGCCCTGGTTTCATGCTGTGCGCGGCAATCATGAGCAGATGAGCGTCGATTCGTACGCCGCTGGCTGCACCGGCGCTCAAAGCTACATGCACTTGATCAATGGTGGAGCTTGGTTCTACGGCCTCTCCAGCATTGAGCAGGACTGCTACGCGAACATTCTCCAGGACTTGCCGCTGGTGATCGAGGTCGAGACGGCGCAAGGCCTGATAGGCATCGTGCACGCCGATGTACCTCAGGGCAGCTGGGGAGAAATGATCTGTGCACTATCCGGATCGGAATTCGAAGCGGATCACATAGCCGCAACGCTCCTGTGGTCGCGCAAGCGGATCACTGAAGAAAACCCATCAGGCGTGGAGGGTATTCGGGCAGTGATCGTGGGCCACACGCGTCTGAGTCAGCCTGCCGTACTCGGGAACGTGTATCACATCGACACTGGCGGCTGGATGGATGGCCACTTCACGCTGCTGGATCTCGCCACCTTGCAATGCATCCCACCCATCAACCCAAAGCTCAGTCACGACTGGGATTAACCACCTTCTGCCGCCACGAACGGCATGGAACATCACAATCGATGACCTGATCGGTGAGATCATCAGCTTTCAAGGCGAATTCAGCGAAGACCTCATGGCCGATCCAGCGCCCCCTGGTCGCGGCGCTGCGAGGCCGAACCTGCCTGGATACGCAGCGTTCAGTCCAGCGCCGGGGCATCAGCTGGGCTACAACGAGTTGAAGACGCTGGAAGTGCATGAGCTGATCATGGCCTTGGCCGGACACGGGCAAGCCGGCACTGATTTCGAGCAAGCCCTGGAAGTGGAGCGACTGGCGGCGGCGGTTCGATTGGCGGCACGGGAACAGCGCTGGGTCAACATCAGCGAGGTTTGATCGCGGATAACGCCGCCAATCGGCGGCAATGACGCTATTGCCCTCGGACATACTGTCGATGGGGCCGCCGGCGTGTTCAAACCGGACCTCTAACAGGTGATAAAAGAACAGGCATCTACGAGACCAGCGAAAAGGTCTCGTGAGCATTTAAGGATAAGAGCTTGGCGCAGTTAAAGCGCGATCCCGGAAACCTACCGAGCGATACTCGGTGATTGTTTTGTCCAGAGGAGGTTTATGGCATCTGTTTCAAGCCTCAGGTTGTTACCGACCCTGAGCCAGAACAGTACGTCGTTAGGCGTCAATACGCTGAAAAAGATCCAGTGCCCCGAGCCGTCAGCCTTTTCCTCTACGTCTGCAACGTACAACGCGACCTCGCTTTCGCTAAGTTCCAAGGCATCGGAGATTTCTCGCTGTGTCGGCTTTCTTACGCTGCTCATAGTGAAATCCATTTCTTGAACAAAGTGCTGAAAGCATAGCTGAACACCGAAACCTGGAATCTCCACCTGTCGCTTCCGGTCACGCAATGGCAGGAGACTGCGTCAACGCTCCTGATCACCCTCGCCACGGTGCCGGCCGAAGAGTCCGCCCGCATTGCGAGCATGTCGCGACCTGAAATCGCAGTTACGGAAAAGTAATCGCGACAGTTTGAAGCGTTTGCCAGAACGGGTATTGAAACCTGAAACTTCAATTACTGCGGGGGCATGGTGTCCAATGCCTGCGCATGAGCATCAATCATCACCTGAAGGGCGTTTGACACATGCGGATGCCCAACCCAGCGGTACGAAGCACTTCCAAGTAAGCCGGCTGCCGCGTTGTCCATCAGGCTTTTGACATCAAACCCGCTGGCGATGGCCTCTCCAATAATTGCTACAAGGGCCTGCTCAAGTGCAATTTCGCGATCAGTGACCATTTCATCTCCTTGAACCGGCTCCATGCCGGCCATAGAGATAAATAGCTCAAAAGAAATCAAAATGCCACTACCTCTGTCGCATCCAGTCACGGAGGGCGGCGCATGCAATGGGGGCATCAGGGCATCGCTTTGGGTGGATGCCCAAGACCTGCTCGGGGCGGTGACTTCATGATTATCTTACTGATGGCAGCGCTGCTCTACATGCCCTGGCTCATCTACAAGGGACCACGACGCCAAGGGTTCACCCCGCCAGTCACCTCAGGGGAGAGTGTGTGTAACGCGACTGGCGAGGCGAACGATTGAACGTTAGCTGAATGTCTCAGCCTGTCGCCTGCACCTTGTCTGAATGGGTGCCCACCCTGACCAGTTGCTGGCCATTCAGTAATCCGTCTGAAACACACCAGGCCGGGCGAGCGAGCGATCATGACTTTACCCAGCGCAGCGCCAAGTGTCCCGAACACAACCCTGAACAAAATTAACATTGAGCCTGCCGGTGAACGGCGGGCCAGGAATCGCCATGTCCGTTTTTCAAATGGGTCGCTTGATAAGGCGTGTTGATGTTCAGTCGCTGTAGCCAGACGGGAAGTTTCTTTGCGATTTTACGTTGCCCGACATCCGCGACACCCGGCGCCTTATCCGCACAAGTATATTTTGAAGTCGCCACTACTCCTTCAGATACATCAGTCAACTTCTTTAAATATATAACCCGGCATCAAACCATCGAAGGCGATCAATACTCGCCTCCCATCGCGCTAATATACCCATTACCTACCATCACATTACACCGCATTGAACAGTAATTATTGGGCGCATTCCAATACGTATACTTCCCACGAATAACGCAACGCTTTGATAAAAGCTCAGCCCAACACCAACAAGCCTCACTGACTTCTTATAACATTCATTGACACCAGGACGCAGGCACCCTAGATTAGTGGCACTCTGCCAACATCCAGACTACGCATCAACTTTGTCAAGTTAATGGAATGCTGAGTTCCTGAGCTATTTCATTCCTGGTACAACGCATGAAATATGTAGACGACATTACGAAACTCTTTACACGTTTTGGCGCCAATGCGGAAAGCTACCAGGAAATACAACCGAACTATAAAGACTTCAAAGAAGACCCGGTTACACCTGCGCTGACTGAGCCAGAGCCGTCAGTGGCATTGCCTCCCCCAACACCAACGCCCCCCGTGTTTCTACTGGACGAGCCACAGCCTGCTTTATTGATTGGCGCGCCGGTCGAGCCCGTGAAGAATGCTGCCCTCTCGCTACCTTCGCCAAAATCCTCTTTCCTGACCGAGCCACCTGCGAGTTCTGCTACAGGTGACCGTCAGCGATTGAGCGACCTGTTGCGTGAACTCAAACAGGTTCGTCGAGACGGTCTGCCAGAAACGACTCGCAAGCGAACCAGGGCGAAGGTCATCGCTATCGTTTCGGCGAATGGTGGGGTGGGTAAAAGCACCGTCGCCGCCGGCCTCGCGAAAACACTTCGGCGCCCTGGCGGGCGAACCATCGCAATTGATCTGGACCCTCAGAACGCGCTGTCCAGCCACTTGGGTGTCACCAGGCAGGTTCCCGGGCTGATCCAGCTCAAAGAGCAGGGCGCAGACTGGAGCGCTCATCGCCAGCCGGGCTTTGGCGACAGCGAGTGCCTGCCCTTCGGCACTGGCGAGGTGAACGATCGCCGATTGCTCAAGCAATTGATGCTTGAAGATTCTGACTGGTTGAATCAGCACCTTGCGTCAATGGACCTCAGCGAAAACGATACCGTGATCCTGGACACGCCTTCGGGTGCGACCGTGTATTCGCAACAGGCACTCGATGCAGCCGATCTGGTGCTGGTGATGACGGTGGCCGACGCGGCTTCCTACCTGGCGCTGGATACCATGACCCAGTGGCTGGAAACCAGTCGGCGACGCGCGCAGCGACAACGGTATGTACTCAACCAACGGGATGACTCGCGTTCGTTCTGCAGGGACATGGGCGTGCTGTTTCGGCGGCGACTCGGTGCCAACCTGATCGGGACGATTCGCCTCGATCACCAGTTCAACGAGTCGCTGGCCTATGGTCGGGACCTGTTGCAGTACGCACCTGAGAGCATTGGCTGTCAGGACATTCTTTCGTTGTCAGGCGCGGTCCATGCCCTGCTTTGGGCGGATGCTTCAAGTCAGCAGGACACGCCATGACCGCCCGGCTCAATCAGCTGCCTGCAAAGACATGGTGGTTGCAGCAGCTACTGGATTCTTTCCAGGCTCGCGTCAGTCGCTGGCCCCTGCGTTGGCGCCAAGGCCTGAAGATCTCGGCCGGGCTGATCGCTGCAATGTTGGTGCTGGGTATCCTCACTGCGCCGCTGAACCTGTATTCCCAGGCCGCGTTTGCCGCCGTCTGTTTTGCCGCCAGCCTGATCATCCGCAAGCAAGCCGGGCGTCTGGCGATCCTGACCCTGATCACCCTCTCGCTGATCGCTTCGCTGCGCTACATGTACTGGCGCCTGACCGACACCCTGGGCTTCGACAACTGGCAGGATGCCGTATTTGGCTACGGGCTGGTGCTGGCCGAACTGTATGCCTTGCTCGTCCTCGTCTTCGGCTATGTACAGACCGCCTGGCCGCTGCACCGCACACCGCAGTTTCTGCAACAACCGCCCGCTGAATGGCCGACGGTAGATGTCTTCATCCCCACCTACAACGAAGCGTTGGGCATCGTCAAACTGGTAGTGCTTGCGGCTCAGGCCATCGACTGGCCCGAGGGCAAACTGCGGGTGCACATGCTCGATGACGGACGCCGGGAGGAATTCAAGGTTTTCTGTGAGCAGATTGGTGTCAACTACATCACCCGCGACAACAATCAACATGCCAAGGCCGGCAACCTCAACGAGGCACTCAAGGTCACCGATGGCGAATTCATCGCCATATTCGACGCCGACCACGTGCCCACCCGCTCCTTCCTGCAGATCACCATGGGCTGGTTCTTAAAGGACCCGAACCTGGCGTTGCTGCAAACGCCGCACTTTTTCTATTCACCGGATCCGTTCGAAAAGAACCTCGATACCTTTCGCTCGGTACCCAACGAAGGTGAACTGTTCTACGGCCTGGTGCAAGACGGCAACGACCTGTGGAACGCAGCATTCTTCTGTGGCTCCTGCGCGGTCATCCGGCGCACTCACTTGCTGGAAGTCGGCGGCATCGCCACCGAAACCGTGACGGAGGATGCGCACACGGCGCTCAAGCTCAATCGCCGTGGTTTCAACACCGCCTACCTCGCCATTCCACAAGCGGCGGGCCTGGCCACCGAAAGCCTTTCCCGGCACATCAGCCAGCGCATACGCTGGGCACGGGGCATGGCGCAGATTTTTCGCACCGACAATCCGCTGTTTGGCAAAGGTCTGAACCTGGGGCAGCGCATCTGCTACCTCAACGCCATGATGCACTTTTTCTACAGCCTGCCTCGCCTGGTGTTCTTGACCGCACCCCTGGCCTACCTGATGTTCGACGCGCAGATTTTCCATGCCTCGGCGCTGATGGTCACGGTCTATGTGCTGCCGCATATTTTCCATTCCAGCCTGACCAACTCCGCCATCCAGGGGCGCTTCCGCCATTCCTTCTGGAACGAAGTCTATGAGTCGGTGTTGGCCTGGTACATCATGCGACCGGTACTGTTGGCCCTGATCAGCCCTTCGCTGGGCAAGTTCAACGTGACCGACAAGGGCGGCACCATCGAAAAGGACTATTTCGACTGGAAGCTCGCGCGGCCTTACATCGTCCTGCTGACCTTGAACATGATCGGTCTGGTGATCGGCGTGGTGAAACTGATCGGGAGTGATTCGGCCCAGGTCACGACCCTGCTGATCAACCTGGCCTGGACGGTGTACAACATCATCATCGTCAGCACCGCCGTGGCGGTGGCCACCGAGTCCTCTCAGGTGCGTACCGAACCCAGGGTGCCCGCAGATCTGCCTGTGCGCGTCTATCGCGAAGACGGCACCTCGTTCGATTGCAGAACCCAGGACTTCTCACAAAACGGCGTGGGCCTGGCACTGCCACCGCAGGTTCAGCTCAGCGTCGATGAGAAAGTGCGGCTGTGCATTCTGCGCACACCGCCCTCAAGCCTCTTTCCCGCCACAACGATCTTCAGCAACGACAACGTGACGGGCGTGCAATTCGAGGCGTTGACCCTGCGCCAGCAAAGTGAACTGGTGCGACTGACCTTTTCACGGGCCGACACCTGGGCCAACACCTGGGGTAACGGCCGCCTGGACGCGCCCATGTCGGCATTGCGCGAGGTCAGCAGCATTGGCTTGCGCGCCATCCTGCGCCTGTTCGTTGCGACCCTGAAGGACAGCCACGCGCTACTGCGCAAACACCCGGTCGCTCCATCACCTATCGACTCCACCGCGGACACGCAACGATCTTGAAGCCTTCCACTCGCCGGACCTTTCTTCCTCGCCGCACACTCATGCTGATCGCCTGCTCGCTAGTGGGCTGGACCGGTTATGCCTTGAGTGCTGCCGCCCCAATCAGCGCCACGGACACGGCGGTGATGCCGGTCACGTCGTTGCCCGGGACCGATGCCCCGGGCAACAGCTATACCCGCACCCTCAAGGAGCTGGGCAAAAGCTATTCGATGACCCTTAAAGGCGTGGAGGCTACCGACAGTGTGAATTTCGATGTGCGCGCCGATGAAGTCGTCACGGCTGCGCAGGTCACGCTGCAGTACAGCTACTCACCGGCGCTGCTGGCCGATCTTTCGCAAATCAACGTGCTGATCAACGATCAAGTGGCCGCCAGCCTGCCCCTCCCGAAGGAAGAGGCCGGTAAAGTGCAGACCCGGACCGTGCAGATTCCGCCGCAGACCATCACCGAATTCAACCGGCTCAGCCTGCAGTTCATCGGTCATTACACGATGCAATGTGAAGACCCTTTGCACTCCAGCCTGTGGGCCAGGATCGGCAACGAGAGCCAGCTGAGCCTCCAGGTGTCCTCGATTAAGCAGCCCAACGACCTGTCCGCTCTGCCGCAGCCTCTGTTCGATCGTCGAGACGCCTCGCCCCTGAAGCTGCCCTTCGTGTTCGCCGCGCGCCCAAGCGGTCCGGAGCTTGAAGCCGCCGGCATCCTGTCTTCCTGGTTCGGCGCACTGGCCAGCTACCGCGGCGCCACCTTTCCAGCCAGCCTCAGCAGCCTGCCGGCCAAAGGCAACGCGGTGGTGTTTATCAGCGCCAGCGAGTCAACGACCTTGAGTGGTTTGCCGATCAAAGAGGCCACCGGGCCGACATTGACCCTCGTGAGCAACCCCAATGATGCTCAGGGCAAACTGTTGATCGTCTCCGGGCGCGATGGCGCCGATCTCAAAGTCGCCGCGACAGCGCTGGTCCTCGGCGGCTCGGCCTTTTCCGGGCAGAGCGTGGTGATCGACCGGATCGATTCGCTCAAGCCACGCCAACCGTACGACGCGCCAAACTGGTTGCCCTCCGATCGCCCGGTTCGTCTGGGTGAACTGGCGAAACCCGCAGAACTCAATGTGTCGGGTTATAACCCGGGACAAATGACCGTTGCCCTGCGCTTGCCACCCGATCTGTTCAACTGGCGTGAGCCCGGTGCGCAACTTGACCTGAAATACCGCTATACGCCGCAACCGGTCTCCACCAACTCTTCGTTGCTGATCAGTTTCAACGACACCTTCATCAAGTCGATCGACCTGCCTTCGATCGAGAAACTCGGCAGCAGCGACAGCCTGCTGTCGATGCTCAAAACCGACGACAGCCTGGCCCGCACGTCGCGCATGCTGTTGCCGCTCAATTCAGTCGCGCTGCAATCGCGCCTGCAATTTCGTTTCATGTATGACTACATCAAACAGGGCGAATGCCGCGACATCATCATCGACAACATGCGCGGTGTGATCGACCCGGACTCGACCCTGGACCTCAGCCAATACGAACATTTCATGGCGATGCCCAACCTCGGGGTGTTCAAGGACAGTGGCTTCCCGTTCACCCGCATGGCCGACTTGTCTGAAACATCGGTGATCCTGCCCAACGAGCCAGGCCCGGCCGATCTGAGCGCCTATCTGACCCTGCTGGGCCGCTTCGGCGATTCCACCGGTTATCCGGCCACCGGTGTGAAGGTGGTCCACGCCGACCAGATGGCCGAGCAAAGCGACCGGGATTTGCTGGTGCTCGCCTCGGGTAACAATCAGCCGCTGCTGGATCAATGGCAGCACCTTCTGCCGGCCAGGGGCGAAGACGCTGCTCAGTACTTTGAACTGTCTGACCTGCCCTTGCGTCTGCGCAACTGGATCAGCCCGGATACGCAAACCAATCGGCGTGAAGCGCGCAGCAGCTTCAGGTTCAGCGCCGAGGACGGCAGTGCTTATCTGACCGGATTCGAATCGCCGCTCAAGAGTGGGCGCAGCGTGGTGTTTATCGCCGGCACAAGGCCCGGCGGCCTGGCCGACGTGACCAGTGCCCTGCTCAGCAGCGAAGAAAATGCCCGGCAATTGCAAGGCAGTCTGGTCGTGGTCAAGGGCAAGCAGGTCGAATCGCTGGTTGCCGAGCAGGATTACTACGTCGGGCGCCTGGGTCCGTTGCGTTATCTGCAGTGGTACCTCTCGCAGAACGTCATTGCGCTCATGCTGTTCACGCTTCTCGGGGTCCTGCTGCTTGCGTCCATGGCCTACCTGGCCCTGCGCTTACGGGCCAAACGTCGTCTTGGCCAATGAGCCGCGCGGGCCAGTGTCGTTCATGCCTGTGCCGTCCATGAGCAGCCGGGGTGCTTCACTTCGCCAGGGCCTGCGCGGTAACGCGCGCAGGTTGAGCGCTGTGCTCGCGCTCGCCCTGTTGGCGCCGGCGATGGCGGCCGCAAGCTCCTGCGAGCCGCCGGCCTGGCCACTTTGGCAAACCTATGCAACACGCTTCGTCCAGGCCGACGGCCGGGTTCTGGAATCGAGCCTTGAGAACAATCACAGCACCTCTGAAGGGCAGTCCTACGGCATGCTCTTCGCACTGATCGGCAACGATCAGCCACGCTTTGACAAACTCTGGCGCTGGACCTCGGCCAACCTCGCAGGCGCAGACACCGCCACACGCCTGCCGGGCTGGTTATGGGGGCAAGGCAAAGACGGTCAGTGGCGCCTGCAAGACGTCAATTCGGCCGCCGACGCCGACCTGTGGATCGCCTACGCCCTGCTCGAAGCCGCGCGCCTGTGGCATCGGCCGGACTATCACCGGGACGCCCTGCAGCTGATGGCGACGATCGAAGCGCAATTGGTCGTCAATTTGCCCGGGCTGGGCCCAATGGTTTTGCCTGGACCACAGGGCTTCGTCCAGCCGGACGCGCTCTGGCGCCTGAACCCCAGCTACCTGCCACTGCCGCTGTTACGGCGGCTGGCCAAGGAAGCACCCTCCGGGCCCTGGCAAGCGATTGCCGATAACACCGCGACGATGATTGCCCAATCCAGCCGCCACGGTTTCATCGCGGACTGGGTCGGTTATCAAGGCACTTCAGCACAATCGGGGGTCTTCGTGAGCGACCCGGTCAACGGCGACACGGGCAGCTACGACGCCATTCGCGTGTACCTCTGGCTGGGCATGAGTGATACCTCCGAACCGCTGGCAGCGCTGCTGCTCAAACGGCTGGACGGTATGGCCCGCAGCACTGTCGCGACGGGCTCCCCCCCGGAAACGGTCCAGGTTCTGCACGGCAGTGTCCAGGGTCAGAGCCCTTTCGGCTTCCGGGCTGCACTGATTCCCTACCTTCAGGCCAAGGGGCAACCCAGGTTGGCCGATCAGCAACGAGACCGCGTGGAAGTCGCCTTGCGCGAAGCGCTGGCGAGGCCCAATACCGACGCCGGTCCGCCGCGTTACTACAACTTCATGCTCAGCCTGTTCGCGCTCGGCTGGGCAGATAAACATTATCGATTCCGGGAAGACGGAACGCTGAAACTCTCCTGGGAGACCGCATGCACGCGCACCACCGCACGCTAGCCATCGCCGTCATGAGCGCATGGACGGCCGCTGCTGCCCACGCTCAAAGTCCGACGCCACAGACATTGCTCGTCGAGCAAGGGCAGTACTGGCAGTCGCACAAAAACCCTCAACGCGCGGCGGAAGTCTGGCTGAAAGTCCTGTTGCTGGACCCGGTCCAGGTTGACGCCCTGTATGGACTGGGCTTGATCGGCGTGCAACAGGACAAGCCACAACAGGCGCAGCAATACCTCGCCCGCTTGCAGGCCATCGAGCCTTTGCCTCGGCAGGCACTGCAATTGGCGCAGGACATCGCCCTGGCACAACCGCAGAACCAGCAGCGCCTGGAAGAGGCTCGGCGCCTCGTCGATGCCGGTGAGCGTGACAAGGCGACCGTGGTGTTTCGCTCGCTGTTCGATGGCCGTCCACCTCAAGGTACGATCGGCCGCGAGTATTACAACAACCTTGCCTTCAATCAGGCTGACTGGGTTGAAGCGCGTGGCGGATTTCAGCGCCTGCAACGTGAAATGCCCAACGACTCGATCGTCGCGCTGTTTTACGCCAAGCATCTGGTGCGCCATGAGGACAGCCGTGCCGAGGGCATCCGCGCCCTGGCCGCGCTGACCCAACGTACCGACATTGCCGGTGATGCCGACGAAAGCTGGCGCCTGGCGCTGACCTGGATCGGTCAGCCCGATCCGGCACAAGTGCCGTTGTTCGAGGCGTACCTCAAGACGCATCCGGATGACGTGGAAATCCGCGCGCAGATGAACAAGGGCAAGCAACAGGCAGCGACGACGGCCAGCAAGGAATGGCAACCGCCCGCCGAAGTCGCGCGCGGCCTGAAGGCGCTCAAGGAAGGCGATCAGGCCACCGCAGAACAGGCTTTTCAGGCGCGCTTGAAAACCCGGCCCGACGATGCCGACGCGCTGGGTGGCCTTGGGGTTGTTCGCCAGCAGCAACACCGACTGGACGAAGCGCAAAAGCTCCTGGGTCAGGCCACGCGACAACAAGGCGGCAGCCACTGGCAAGTTGCGCTGAACGAAGTGCGCTACTGGTCTGCGTTGCAACAGGCCCGCGACGCCCAGGCCAAAGGCCAGACAGCCCAGGCACAGGACTTGGTCAACCAGGCGCTGCGGCTCAACCCAAACGGGTTGGACGCTCGCCTCGCCCTGGCGGACATTCAGACCGGCGCGGGCCAGTTCGATGACGCCCAGCGCAACTATCGCCAGGTGCTCAGCCTGCGCCGCGACGACCCTCAAGCACAGGAAGGCCTGGTCAACGTGCTGCTCAAGAGCGGCAAGAACGATCAAGCCCTGCAACTGATCAACAGCCTGCCCGCCACCGGACAGGCAAAGATCGGCCAGTCCGCACGCCTGCAAGCCTTGCGCGCGACGCAACTGGCCGCCCTCGCCGAACAACGCAACGACTTGCCCGCTGCGCGTAACGCCTTGCAAGACGCGCTGCGCGTTGAGCCGGACAACATCTGGACGCGTTTCGCCCTGGCCCGCCTTAATCTGGCGATGGGCGAACCCCAGAAGGCTCGGGACCTGATCAATGCCATGCTCCAGGCCCACCCCGACAATGCCGATGCGCTTTACGTCAGCGCCTTGCTGTCGGTCCAGATGGGTGAGTGGAAAGCCGCCCAGACAACCTTGGGACGCTTGCGCCCCAACCAGCGCACCCCGGACATGCAAGCGCTGGCCGCTGACGTCAGCCTCAACCTGCAACTCAACCAGGTGATCGAGTTGGGCAAGCGCGGACAGCGCCAGGAAGCCCTGACCTTGCTCGAGCGCATTCAGCCGACGGCCAACGACAGTCCAGACCGCACGGCCAGCCTGGCCTCGGCCTACGTCGACATCGGCGAGCCGGGCCGTGCGCTGGCCCTCATGCGCGGCCGGTTGCAACAGACCACAGCGCCCTCGGCGGACTTCATCCTGCAATACGCCGCTGTCCTGCTTAAAACCGGAGAAGACACGCAGGTCAACCAGATTCTGCGCGACCTTCAGAACAAGCCCTTGAACGCGCCGGCCCGCAAGCGATTCGACGACCTGCTCTATCTCTATCGCATCCGCCAGGCGGACCAGCTGCGTGAGCGAGGCGATCTGGCCAACGCCTATGACACGCTGGCGCCCGCACTGGCGCAACGTCCCGGTGACAGCGCGGCCATCGCGGCCCTGGCGCGGATGTACTCGGCAAACGGCGATACGGCAAAAGCCCTCGAACTCTACAAACCGCTGTTACAGCGCCAGCCAAACGACCCGCAACTGCTGCTGGGTGCTGCCGACGCGGCGGTGCTGGCACATGACGCGACCTTTGCCGAACAGGCGCTGCAACAGCTGCTCAAGACCGAATCCGGTAACCCTCAAACGCTGACCGAGGCCGCGCGCCTCTACCAGAACATGGGCAAGACCGGCACGGCGGCTGATCTGCTGCGCAAAGCCGTGGCCATCGAACAGAGCGAGAAACGCAGAAGCCAAGGCGGCCAACTGGCCGGTTCTACGATGGCGCCCAACCCTTTTGCCGGGGTGTCGGGTTCACGTAACGAAGTCAGTCGCGACACCTTGCTGGCAGCCATCCCGCCACCGGTTCAGGAGATGCCGGGCAGCGCCCCTTTTGCCATCGACGCCCCGCCAAGGCCGCAGCAGGCGAGCAACCCATTCGAGTCGCAGTTGCCCCGTGCAGCACTGGTGAGCGAGGACATCAGCCCCGCGCAATTGGCGCTCAATAAAATCCTTCAGGAGCGCAGTGCCTACGTCACCCAGGGCGTGAGCATTCGCAGCAACAACAGTGAAAAGGGACTGAGCAAACTCACCGATATTGAAACACCGCTGGAAATCAATATCCCGCTGGATGAGAGCCGCGTTGCGCTACGCGTGACGCCCGTCTCGCTGAACGCCGGCAGTGCCAACAGCGAGGCGCTGTCGCGTTTTGGCAACGGTGCGCAGAGCGGCAGCGTCGGTTCGCAGAAAGCCGAGGGCGTCGGCCTTTCCGTCGCCCTTCAACGGCCCGCGGATGGGCTCAAAGCCGATCTCGGTACCACCCCGCTCGGTTTCAAATACACCACTGCCACGGGCGGCATCAGCATTGATCGCCCCATCAGCGACACCTCTAATGTCCGCTACGGCGTGAGCGTTTCCCGGCGTCCGGTGACTGACAGCCTCACCTCGTTTGCCGGCACCACGGACAAACGCAGCGGGCAGTCCTGGGGCGGTGTGACCGCCAACGGCGGGCGTGGTCAGTTGAGCTTTGACGACAGCGAAGTCGGCGCCTATGGCTACGCCTCCTGGCACCAGCTATTGGGCAACCATGTCGAGTCCAACAGCCGCAGTGAATTGGGCAGCGGTGTGTACTGGTACCTGCAAAATGCAACGGACAGCAAACTGACCGTCGGCTTGAGCATGACCGGCATCAGCTACGCCAACAACCAGGACTTTTTCACCTACGGACACGGCGGCTATTTCAGCCCGCAGACGTTCTTCGCCCTGGGCATTCCGGTGACCTGGGCACAACGCACCGGGCGCTTGACGTATCAAGTCAAGGGCTCGGTCGGCGTGCAGCATTTCGAGCAGGACAGCGTCGACTATTTCCCCAACGACAAAGCCCTGCAAGCAGCCTCGGGCCTGCGCTACGAAGGGCAAAACAAAACCGGGATCGGCTACAGCGTCGCCGCGGCGGCTGAATACAAGGTCGCTGCGAACTTCCTGCTGGGCGCCAATCTGGGCCTGGACAACGCCCGCGACTACCAACAAATCAGCGGTGCCCTGTCCTTGCGCTACCAGTTCGAGGAGATCAGCGGCCCCATGAGCCTGCCGGTCAGCCCGTACACCTCGCCTTATTCCAACTGATCATTCTGGAGCTTTCGATGCCCACTTCTGCCCTTGCCGGTCTGACTCTCCTTGTCCTTGGGGAGAGCCATATGAGCCTCGCGGACCATTTGCTGGAGCCGCTGCACGACAACCTGACTCGCCAAGGCGCCCAGGTCCACTCCATCGGTGCCTGCGGCGCCAGCGCCGGTGACTGGCTGATCAGCAAGAAGGTCGACTGCGGCGCCGAGCGCAAAGGCAACGACAAGATCGTGATCAAGGGGCGCGAGGCAACCACCACACCGATCCAGGACCTGATCGCCGCCGACAAGCCCGACCTGGTGGTAGTGGTCATCGGCGACACCATGGCGTCCTATGACAAACCGGTGTTTCCGAAGGCCTGGGCATGGCAAAGCGTCACCGGCCTGGCCAAGGCCATTGCCGCTACCGGAACCCGCTGCGCCTGGGTGGGTCCGGCCTGGGGCAAAGCCGGTGGCATGTACCAGAAGAATGATGCCCGCACCCAATTGATGTCGCAGTTTCTGGCCGCGAACGTGGCGCCTTGCACCTACATCGATTCGCTGACGTTCTCCAAACCCGGGCAGTGGATCACCACCGATGGGCAGCACTTCACCGTCGCCGGTTATCAATCCTGGGGCAATGCGATTGGTGGCGCGTTGGCCAAACTGCCTGCCGACACTGTCAGCAGCACGGGAGCCGGCAAATGACCCGGTCCACCTGTGGCTGGGCGCTGTTCGTGCCCTTGATGCTGAGCCTGCACGCCCAGGCCGCCGACATTGCCCTGTACCCGACGGGCCCGGATCAGGACTCGGCCTTCCTGCGCTTTATCAACGCCGCCGACCAACCGCTGCAGCTGCTGGCCGAAGGCTCGCGCGCAAGCCTCAAACTGGAAGGCTCGAATGCCGTGTCCGACTACCTGCCCGTGCCCGCCAATCAGCCGATCAAGGGCACCCTGCAACGCAACGGCAAAAGCCAGCCGCTGGACATCCAGGTGGCAGCAGGCGAATTCGCCAGTGTGATCGCCTTGCCAGACAGCGCTCAAGGTATCCGCCAGGTCGTCATCCGTGAGCAACCCGACGACTTCAATAGCCTGAGAGCCTCGCTGGCGTTTATCAGCGCCGATCCAGCGTGCACCCAGGCCGGTTTGCGCGCGGCGGGGAAGAACGCCGACCTGTTCAAGGCGGTGGCCGACGGCAGCGTGCAACGCCGAGCGATCAACCCGGTCAACCTGTCGGTGCAATTGGTCTGCGCCCAAACCAACGTTGGTGCCCCGCTGGACCTGGGCCAGCTCAAGGCTGGCGAGCGCTATAGCGTTGTGCTGCTACCTGGCGCAAATGGCCCTCACCTGTTGCTCGCGACTGACGTCCTGGCCCACTGATCGGATCGCGCCACCACCATGGTTTTTGCCTCTCTCGAGTTTCTGACGTTGTTCCTGTCGCTGTTCCTGGCGGCCTATGCCGTGTGCCCGGCCGCCTGGCGCAACGTCACGTTACTGATCGGCAGCTGGCTGTTCTATGGCTGGTTGAGCCCACGGTTCCTCGCGGTGCATGTGGTGCTGACGATCACGGCGTGGGTCGGCGGCTTGCTGATTGACGCCTTGCGCGAAGATGGCAAGGGCCGCGTGCGGCTACTCGCGACGCTGATCGTGCTCAACACGGCGGTGCTGTGCTGGTACAAGTACGCCAACATCGTTGCCGGCACCTTGATCGATACCTTCACCGGGTACGGCGCCATGCCCCCGGACTGGGAGCGGGTCATCATGCCGGCGGGGCTGTCGTTTATCGTCTTGCAGGCGATTTCCTATCTGGTGGATGTGCATCGCCGTACCGTGCCGGTTGAACGCAGCTTCACTCACTACGCCACCTATATTTCGATGTTCGGCCATTCGGTCGCCGGCCCCATCATTCGCTATGACTGGGTTCGGCGTGAGCTGAATCAACGTTACTTCAACCTGCAGAATTTCTCGCTGGGCGCACGCCGATTCATGGTCGGGATGTGCATGAAGGTCCTGGTGGCCGACACCCTGTCGCCGGTAGTCGACGTGGCGTTCAGTGTGCCGAACCCCAGCTTCTCCGACGCCTGGGTTGGCTGCCTTGCCTATTCCTTGCAACTGTTCTTCGACTTCGCCGGCTACAGTGCCATGGCCATCGGGCTGGGGCTGATGCTGGGATTTCACTTTCCCGAGAACTTCGATCGTCCGTATCTGGCCAACAGCATCCAGGACTTCTGGCGCCGCTGGCATCTGTCGCTGTCCAGCTGGTTACGCGACTATCTGTATATTTCGCTGGGCGGCAATCGCAACGGCACCTGGAAAACCTACCGCAACCTGTTCCTGATCATGGCCATCGCCGGCCTCTGGCACGGTGGCGATAGCTGGAATTATCTGCTGTGGGGCAGCGCCCATGGCATTGCGTTGTGTGTGAATCGTGCCTGGAACAGCTCTTCCCTGCCCGCGGTGCCACCGGTGCTTTCCCATGGCCTGACACTGCTGTTCGTGTGCCTGGCCTGGACACTGTTCCGCGCCCCCGACTTTCATAGCGCGCTGAGCTTGTATGCCGGACAGTTCGGTCTGCAGGGCATCGCCCTCGGTGACGAACTGTCCACGACCCTGCGCCCGGTGCACGGCCTTGCGGGTTTGCTCGGAGTGTTCGGTGTCGTCGCACCGCTGCTGCGCCCTTACTGTGAGAAACAACTGGGCGGCCTTTCGCTCTACACCGCCGCCCTTTGGCCCATCGCCGGTTTCATGCTGTCGTTCGCATTGATCGCCAGTCGCGAAACCGTACCCTTCCTGTATTTCCAATTCTGATGACGAGCTTAAAGCACACCCCGCCCCCCACTCAGCCAGATGATCTGGCGACACGCAGCAGTCGGTTGGCCGGCGTGGCGCTGCTGATATTCCTGGTCGTCGGCCTGCTGTCCTCTGGCCGTCTGATCGTTTCAGGGCAGATCTCGCTGCTACCCGATAAAGTGCTGACCGCGCAGATTCTCGATGGCGATATCACCCATCGGATCGCCAAGGAACTGTCCAACGCTTACCTCCCCACGACCTTCGCCGAGCTGGAGCGCGGTGTCAGTTGGCTGCTCCTGCGCGACACGGGGCCGAGGGTTCGCTCGGGTTGTCCTGACTGGTTGTTTTTGGCCGATGAACTCAAGGTCAATCATCAGGCACAGCGCAATGCCGATGCCAAAGTCCAGGCAGTGATTGATCTGAAGCAGCAGCTCTCCCAACGTGACATCGGCCTGCTGGTGGTCATCGTTCCAGACAAGAGCCGCATCGCTGCCGGGCAGCGTTGCGCACTGCACCGCCCGGCCGCTTTCGAAGGGCGCATCCTGGCCTGGACCTCGAAGCTGGATGCGGGGGGCGTGTCGAATCTGGACCTCACCGGTGCGCTGATGCCGCTGGGGGCCAGTGCCTGGTTGCGCACCGATACGCACTGGAGCGAATCCGGTGCGAAGGCGGCGGCCGAGGCCATCGCGCAGCGCCTGAAGACCCTGGGCATCAGCGCAACGCCACGCAGGTCGTTCAACGAAAGTCATGCCCCGCTCGCGGTGCGACCTGGCGACCTGGTCCATCTGGCGGGCATCGACTGGCTGCCGCTCAAATGGCAACCCACACCCGAAATGCTCGCCGAGACCCGCACCCACGAACTTCCCGTTGCGTCAGCCGCCAGCCCTGATACTGAGGCAGACCTGTTTGGCGATGCCGACCTCCCCAATACCGTGCTCATCGGCACTTCATTCTCACGCAACTCCAACTTCGCAGGGTTTCTGCAACAGGCACTGGGCGCCCCCATAGGTAACTTCGCCAAAGACGGCGGAGCGTTCTCTGGTGCTGCAAACAGCTACCTCAACAACCCGGCCTCCAAAGAAACGCCGCCAAGGCAAATCATCTGGGAGATCCCGGAGCGCGACCTGCAGTCGGCTTACATCGACCCCATTGCCTATCGCTCGTTGCGGTAGGCCAATCGCAGCCGGTCGAACCGCCGTCGGGTACGAGAAGCCCCTACCCAAAGCGGTCGGTGAAAAAGGGCCGCGGCTATCTCCATAAATGGGGCATTTCACCCACCCTACCGGGCGTTTACCACCTGATTTGAGGAATATTCCCCCCTTCCCCTTTTCTCTCGCGTCAAACACTCAGAGCCTGTTCATTCATTTTAATTTTTCCTTTGCGCTATTGAAGTGGCTCATTAGTTGCAGCCCCCCTGGTACCCGCAACAGCTGTCGTCCCGGACATCATGGAGACGGCGGGCCCGGCATGATGCGAGGAGTGAAAAATGAATCGTGCGACACCACCATGCAACGCCATCGCCTTGCTGCTCAGGTCAAGCCCGCCCTGTGCGATGCGCCTTACCCTGACTACCGCCAACGCCGTGCCGCTGGATGATTTCGGCCCGCCATCCGTCAGCCTGCGGGCGGCGGCATCACCGGCCACCCGTCGGCTGTCCGCCCTGATCGGCGCGCAGTTCATCCTGCCGGTGATCCTGCTGTACTCCTTCTGGAGCGATAACGTATTGGGCGGAAAAGGGAGAACGGGTGATGGCTTCCTCTAATAAATCAATTGCACGAGTCACGAAAAGGCCGATTGCCCTTTATAAGCAGGTCGCCGAGTTGAGCCTGATGTTTATCGCGTTGCTGATTATGCTGGCGTTGTCCGCTGTACTGGCGATGGAGTTGACCTTTGGAACGCTCTGACGAGTCCGGTAAAAAACAAATCATCCTTCGCTTCCAAAGCTAGCTGAACGGCATGGAAGGACACACTGCAACGGACACTGGATTTCAGAACTCTTAAGGTTTGCTTAAGGACTTTAAATGTCTCCGGCGGACAGACTTTCCTGAACGATCAGGAGAGCCGCCATGAACCCGCAATCGGTGATTTCAAACCATCCATGCACCCTTGCCCGGCCGCTGGGTGCCCTGTCCGGCTGGCAGGAGCGCCGCGCCAAGGAGCTGATGCTGCGTGACATGGGCAGTTGCGTTCGCATCAGCGAGATTGCCGAACACTGCAACCTGTCCCGTAGCCATTTTTCCCGGGCGTTCAAAAAGGTTACCGGCCACTCGCCGCAAGGCTGGCTAGTGATGATGAAAATCGAAAAAGCCAAAAGCCTGCTGATCACCTCGATGCCGATCACCGATGTCGTCTATGAATGCGGTTTCGCAGACCACTCGCATTTCACCCGCACCTTCAGCCGCCTGGAAGGGATGACACCCAAGGCATGGCGACGGGCCTTTGATCATGAAGCGAGCCACCCTGGCCAGCCACCCGTGATTGATCGGGACATACCCGAATGGAGAATTCGCGAAAGCCTGGTCGACGGCGTGGGACAGTCGCGCGCGCAAGAGCTGCACGCGTGAACTGATCGAGATCGACAAAACGAACTCCTCCCCTTTGGCCGCTCATGCGGCCCTTTTTTAGGTTCTTCACGCAATCCCGGGGGAACACCGATACCTGTAGAAACGGGCTTGCCAGCGATGGCGGCCTGATAGCCGACCAATTTCTTTCGAATGTACCCAGCCCAACTGTAGGAGCTGCCGAAGGCTGCGATCTTTTGATCTTGTTTGTCAGTAATAAAGCCAAAAGATCGCAGCCTCGTTGCACTCGACAGCTCCTACGGGGAAATGCGCACGCATGAAGAACCAGGCCGGCCAACCGACCTGATTTCGCGGATGTATCACGCCGTAGGAGCTGCCGAAGGCTGCGATCTTTTGATCTTGCTTTTGCGATCTGGGGATTGCTGAAGATCAAGATCAAAAAGATCGTCCGAACGCGGCCCGAACCTTCGGCAGCCCCTACAGATATTTTGTTATATGTGTTCCCCCGGAATTCCGTGAAGAGCCTTTTTTTATCCGGCGCCGGCCGGTGCCAGTGGCAGGTAGAAGCAAATCCGGGCGCCCTGCTCGCTATCCTCGACCACCAGCGTCCCGCCGTGCGCGCCGATCACCGACCTGCAGATGGCCAGGCCCATTCCCATGCCGCTGCCTTTGGTGGTGTAGAACGCATCGAAGATCTGCTCGCGCTGGTGCGCGTCAATTCCGGGGCCGTTGTCCTGGAAGCAGACCTGAACATGAGCGTCCTTCACCGCTGAGCCAATGATGATGCATCCATTGGGCAACCCTGCTCCGGCGATGGCCTCCAGCGCATTGGTGATCAGGTTGAACACCACCTGCTGGATCTGTACCGCGTCGACCGACACCGGGCATTGCGCATCGAGCCGGGTTTCCAGGCTCACGTTGCGGTTCGCAAGGTCAGTGGCGGTCAGGCGTACGACCTCACCGATCAAGTGATCGATTTGCACCGGCAACCGTTGCAACGGCACCTGTTTGGCGAGTACGCGAAGCGCCTGGACAATGTCGGCGGCGCGGGCGCTGTCCGAGCGAATGTCTTCCAGTCCCTGAATCGCCTCTTCCAGATCGGGTCGATCACGCTTGAGCCAGCGCAGGCTGGCCGAGGCATTGGACACGATGCCCAGTAGCGGTTGGCTGATTTCATGGGCAATCGAAGCAGAAAGCTCGCCCATGACCTTGAGGTGCGAGCTACGCGCCAGTTCCGCCCGGGAACTGCGCAAGTCCGCTTCCATCTGCGCGCGCAGCTGGTTGTCCTCGACCAGCTGTTCATACAGCTTGGCGGTTTGCAGTGACACCGCAGCTTGAGAGGCGAGAATTTCCAGCATGGTCAGGCGTTGGGCGCTGAACAATTTGGGGACCAGGCTGTTTTCCAGATACACAAGGCCAATCAACGTGCCTTGTTTGAGCAACGGCAGGCACAACACCGACCGAGCCTGACGCTGTTGCAGATCGGCGCTGTAGGCCTCGGGACAATCGGCCCGGGCATCGTCGAGCACCAGGGGCGTGCGCGTGCGCATCGTAGCGTTGAGCACCGAGGTCGGCGCCATCCGTTCGAGCGGTTGCCCGGCGTCCAGAGCGACCCGTACATTGCCGGCTTCGACCGAAGCCGTCGCCGCCAGTTGCAGTTCGGCGCCGCTGACGATCATCAGCACGCCATTGTCGGCGCCGGCCTGAATCATCAAGTGATTCATCAGGGTTTCGACCAGTCGGTCGAGCAGAACCTCCTGCGACAGTGCACGCGCCGCTTCGATCCCCACTTCAAGATCGAGGCGGACCTGGGTCACAGGCCGGACCGGCTCGAACGACGGCTGCGCACTCAGAAACGGGTGCAAGGTTTCCAATTGACGTGCCTTGCCTTCGGCACCCCACAGGTTGTAGCAGTCGCGCGCGACACGCAGGTGGTGGCTGGCACCCGACACCAGCCCGTTGGGTAGGCAGATACCGGCCAGCTGTTCATGGGCCAGCGCCTGCTCATGGATGAAACCGGCCGCTGCCGCCGCGATCTGCGACTGATCGAAACAGCGGATGGCTACCAGTTCCTGACCGCGCAAACGGGCGATGACGCCCTCGATCAGCAGCAATTTGTTGCGGAAGGTTATCGGGTTGAGTTCGACCCACGACAGGAACCGCTGGCGTTGCCGCTCGAGTTTTTCCAGTTTTTCCGCCACCTCGCCCGGCGCTTGCGCACTGCCCAGCGCCAGGCTGTAGAACAGGTAGTAATCGGCGAGATTGATATGCGCCGGAATGGACCAGGCCAGCGCGGCGGCTTCTTCGAAACGTCGCAATGCGTAAGGGATATCGCCGAAATAAAACGCCGACATACCGGAATACAGCCACGAACAGAACAGTGTCGGTTGTGACACGCTGCGGCGATCGATGGGGCCGAACCTGTCATGTTCCGTGCCGTCCAGTTCGGCCAATGGCCGATGCGGGCGCCCGTCGCGCAGGTCGGTGGCGAATGCCTGTTGCGCCAGCAGGATGCGCTCGATATCGATGTAATGAAATTGCCGCACCCACGCCAACCCATGCTCCAGTTCGTTCAACACTCCTTGCAAGGGTTCGCCCATGAACAGCAGATCGGATCCGATGTGGTTGCAGGCATAACAGGACATGCCCAGGTCGCCACCGGCCTGGCCGCATTCGAATGCGGCGAACGCCTTCTGTCGAGCGTAGGCCATCGGTCGGGTCCACGGGCTGACTTGATCGAGCGCTACCAGCGTGCCTGTGCGCCCTGCTTCATAGCCATGCTTGTCGGTGAGCTCAAGCGCTAATTCAGCAAAGGCTTGTCCGTCCACATATTCGCCATAGCGTTCGGCAATCATCACGCCATACCAGGCAAACCCGTAACCGCTGCCCGGCGTCGTGCCATGCAGCAGCGTAAGTTCAACCATTTTCGCCAGATGCAACAAACCAATATCGTCGTTGACGAAGAACGAGGACGTCAGCGTGCTGAGCAATTCCATGGCCGCTTCGACAGACGGGTCATTCGCTTTGGGTAAATGCACCAGATCAGCGATCTGACGTGTGCCGACGAGTGCGCGTACCTGGGAAAACGCCAGGGTCAACTGTTCCTGCGAAGGCTTGCGCTGCAGGGAAATATCCAGCAAGGCCAGACCGTTCAGCGCCTCGGTGATCGCCCCCTCGTAATCGGAGTGCAGCGTGCGCAAGGTGGCCCGTAACCGATAGGTCTTCGCGCGGTCGAGCACTGTGGTGGCGTGGGTCAGGCAATCGTCGAGGCGGCGCTGGGCGCCTTCCAGGTCGGCCATGAGCATGTCGCACTCGGCAGCCAGCCATTGGGTGGCAAACGTCTGGCTGTAGAGGCTCGACCAACCCGTCTGGCCGAGCAGACTCTCGGCCATGCGCAGATAGCCCACGGCCTGCTCGACAGCGGCGGTGCCCCGGGCGCGCTCGGCGGCTTCGACCAACAGCTCGACGAACGCGGCGCGGCGATGCGCCTCCAGTTCATCGGCGTCAATGCGCTGGATCTGACTGGCGATTTCGAACACACGCTCATGGATCTGCTCGCCCCAATGATCAAGCATGGCGCCAGCGATACGCGCATGCTCGGCGGCGCGTCCCGCTGGCGCCGCAAGCTGACAGGCCGCCTCAAGCACACGGTCATGGGGAAACACCAGCTGCTCGCGCTCACGCAGCAGAAAACCTGCATCGACCAGGCTTTGCACATCATGGATGATTTGTTGCGGCTCACACGGCAACAGCCGATGCAGCAGTGATTCATCACAGCGCCCGCCGACATAGCCGGCCGTGCGCAGCACTTCGCGCTCCATCGGTGACAGGCGTTCGAGTCGCAGTACCATCAAGTCCGCGACGTTGTCGGCGTAGCGATAACCATCCACCTCCTGTTGATTCCAGATCCAGCGGCGACCCTGCACGTCAAAGCACACCAGACATTCATCGATCAATGCGCGCAACACCTGGCTGACAAACAGAGGATTGCCGGCCGTCTTGTAATGCACGACTTGCGCGAGCGCCTCAATCTCCTTGGGGTCGGCGTCCAGTTCAGCGGCGATCAGCTGCGCGACCGCGGGCACCGACAATGGCCCCAGCATGACGCTTGCACAAGGCAACGATTGCTCGCGGCCCAGCACCTCCAGCACTCCCCCCTCGCGCTCGAGGGCCTGCGACTCGGCCTCGCGATACGCCAGGATCAGCGCCAGATGCCGAGGCCGCCGGGCGACGAAGGCCTGCAAAAACGACAGCGTCGAATCGTCCGCCCATTGCACGTCATCTACGAACAGCACCAGGGGGCGTCCCGGCTGAGCGAAGACTTCCAGTACATCGAGCAGGGTCCGGTTGGCGTGATCGAGCGCATGTCGGGCCGGCATGTTCGGCAGCTCAGGTGTGACCCCGATGACCAGCTCGGCCTCGGGCGCCAACTCCACCAGAAGCCTGCCCCGCCCCTTGAGCCGTTCGACCAGTTGCTCGCCCAGCGTCTGCAACTCCAGAGCCGGCTTGCCCAGCAACTGGGTCATCAGCGACTTGAAGATTTCTGCCAAGGGTGCAAATGGAATTTCCTGCTGCAACAGATTGCTCTTGCCACTGGCCCAGTAGCCGGACGCCAGGGGCCGGACACCCTGATGGATCAGCGTCGACTTGCCGGCACCCGGCGCGCCACCGACCAGCAGAACCCGGGCAATGCCATCGCTGCCCACCTGATGCATCAGCTCGACCAACTGCGTACGTTCGGCCTCTCGACCAAACAGCACATCGCTGCGGGCCAAGGAAGGCAACGCATCGAAAGCGCCCAGGCGGAACGCGTCGATACGCTCATGTTCCAGCCACTGCCGTTGGCACCAGGCCAGATCCGCGGCCATTGATTCGGCACTCTGGTAGCGCGCACCCGGTTCTTTCGCCAGGCCTTTGAGCAGCACTCGGCAAATGCCTTCCGGCAGATCGGCGATATGAATCGCCGGTGATTGCGGCTGGACAGCGGCGTGCACATGCAGCCATTGGGACGGGTCGCGGGCGGTGAGCGGCAGTCGGCCGGACAGTGCCTGATAAAGAATCGCGGACAGCGCGTAGACATCGCTGCGCGCATCAAAACTGGCGGCATCGCGTCGTACCTGCTCGGGGGCCAGATAAGGCCATTGCTCCAGGCCGGGCAGTTCAACGGCGGGCGCTTCCCCGGCATGGCGGTGAAAATTCAGTAGTCTGACCGAGTCAGCCATATCCACCACCAAGTGGTGGGGTAGCAGGCTGGCATGTCGTACACCCATCTTCTGGGCGCTCGCCAGCGCGTTAGCCGCGGCTACGGCGATGGCCAGCAAGCGCGCCAGTGGCAGCCCTGTGTCACTGATCAAATCAGTCAGCGGCACCCCGGACACGGGATAGATCAACAGAGGCCCCTCGGCCGAGCGGATGAACGCGACAGGGGCAATCGCCCAGGCCGGATCCAGCCTCAGGTGAAAATCGCGCTCCAGCCGCTGGCATAGAGCAGGCCGTTGAATCGGCGCCCGGGCGGCGAGCCAGCGTGTGCCCGATGCCCGATCCTGGAGCGTGAACCAGGTCAGGTCGTTTTCCCGGCGCAGTATGGTGAAGGTGCAACGCTCCAGCCAGGCTTCATCGTGTACGACATCAAGACTGTGGGAACCGGATGCTGAGAGAGGGCTGCTGGGCATGAACAATCACCGCTGAAGATTCGTTTCGGGCTGAGCCTGAGAGTATACGCAAGGCTCTGGCCCGGGGGCTGCACTCAAGCAATCCTGTCCGTCTTCGGCACCAGAATGGCCGTTGAGGGCCCCCGCCGCCTGTGGTTTTTGCGCTCTGAAATCACCGCGTGTTATCCCTCGGGATAATTGCATTATGCGAGGCCGTCCCCTAGCGTGTAGCCCTGATGAAACGACGTTCCGGCGTCACGCCCCGTCAACGCAGAGCAGAGGAACGTATGATCCGACTCGGCCAAGCCACTATTTCCCTGGAACGGCGCGAAGCCTTTCTGGATGGACGGCCGTTGCGTGTCGGGGGCCGGGCGTTCGAAATCCTCTCGGTGCTGATGCAGGCCGATGGCCGAATCGTCAGCAAAGATGAATTGATCACACAGGTCTGGCCTGACACCGTCGTCGAGGAAAACAATCTGCAGGTGCAGATTTCCTCGCTGCGCAAGTTGCTCGGAGAAAAAGAGCTCATCCAGACGGTCCCGCGCCGAGGTTACCGATTATTGAAAGAACGTGAACCACCCCTGCCCCTGTTCCATCCTGCGGCCCCGGGGCCCTTGGCGTCCGAGGATCAGCAGAGGATCGATCCTGACAGTGTGCCGGTGTTCATCGTGGACGATGACGCCTGCGTGCGCACAGCGCTCAGCCGACTGCTGCGGGCCGAAGGCATCGCGCACCGGATATTCGCCTCGGCCGAAGAATTGCTCAGCGCTGACCTCGACATCGGCCCCGCTTGCCTGTTGCTGGACGTCAGCCTGCCCGAGGCGACAGGCCTGGAACTGCAATCCACACTCGGGCGGCGCGGACTTCCGTGGCCGGTGATTTTCATGACCGGTTTCGGTACCATCCCGATGTCGGTGCAGGCCATGAAAGCGGGAGCGGTCGAGTTCCTGACCAAGCCTTTCAACGACGACCAGTTGCTGGACGTCCTGCGCACCACCCGTCAGCGCGCAGCGACGACGTTCGAGCAATGGCAACGCACTCAGAGTGCCCGTCAAAGGGCCGCCCTGTTGACCCCCCGTGAGCGCGAAGTGCTGCCACTGATCGTGGAGGGTCTGACCAACAAACACATCGCCAACCGGCTGGGCACCAGCGAAATCACCGCCAAGGTCCACCGCAAACACATCATGGAGAAGATGCAGACGCGCTCGCTGGTGAGTCTGGTCAGCCTGTATGGCTTGATTAGCTCAGAGCCGACGTTTGGCGTGCAGAGTCCTACATGACTACCAACAATGACTGCGCCGCGCCCGGGTCATCCGTCAGCGCCATGATCATCGTCTGCATCGTGGACGACGATGCGTCCGTGCGCAAAAGCCTGGCCAACCTGCTTCGGTCGGCCGGATACCGCGCCCGGGTATTCGCCTCGGGCGAGGAATTCCTGGCCCTGGAAAACTTCAATGACATCGCCTGCCTGTTGCTGGATTTGAAAATGAACGGCCTGTCAGGGATAGACGTCATGCACGCACTGACGCTCAAGGACAGAAAATTCCCGGTGATTTGCATGTCGGCACATTGGGATGAAGCGACACTGGCCGAATCCAGTCGCTATAAACCCATCGAATGCCTGCGTAAGCCCTTCAGCAGCGATGCTTTGCTGAGCGCTATCGAGTTTGCGCTTCAAAGTGAGTAATGCCGACCCGCCAGCTACACTCATTCGATACATTTGCGCACAGAGACTTCCGCCATGGCGACCAAAACCGCAATCGTATTCGCTGGCGGTGGCAGTTTGGGGGCGGTGCAGGTGGGAATGTTGCGGGCCCTGGTCGAAGCCAATGTTCGATTCGACATGGTGGTTGGTGCTTCGGTAGGCGCTATCAATGGTGCCTACTTTGCCGCAAGACCCGATTCCGATGGCGTCGAGGCGCTCGCCGGATTCTGGCGCGGGCTGAGTAAAACTGACATCTTCCCCCTCTCCTGGTTCGATACCTGTAGAGGATTGATCAAACGGCGTGGCTATCTGTTGCAGCCGTCGGCCTTGAATCGGCTGCTGGGTCAGGCACTGCCCATTCACCGCATTGAGGATGCGGTGCTACCCCTATACATCGTCACCACCAACCTGCTCAGTGGTGCCGAGACGGTTCTGTCCAGTGGCGAACTCGAGCAGGCGTTGCTGGCCAGCGCTGCCATTCCGCTGGTGTTCCCCTGCGTACAAATCGCCGATCAGTTCCTGGTTGACGGCGGCGTGGCAAGCAATACACCTATTTCGACTGCCGTAGACTTGGGAGCCACCAACGTCGTGGTAATCCCCACCGGAATGAGTTGCGACCTGACGCAACCTCCCCGAGGACTGGTCGCCTTGGCCCTGCACACCGTCAATCTGATGAGCATGCGCCAACTGGTGAGCGACATCGAACACTTCCGCACTTTCACCAGTCTGCACATCGTCCCGCCTTTGTGCCCGGTGGATGTCTCGGTTTTCAACTTTGACCAGACCGAGTCTTTGCTGCAGCGTGCCTATGAGCAGACCCTCCGGTGGCTGGAACGTGGGGGACTCGAACGCACCAAGGTACCTGGTGCCCTCACGATCCATTCACATGCCCATGAGCATTGAGGGATGTGAATCACCAAAAAAGAGGCCCGCACCAGCGAACCTTCAGGCCGGAGCAGCCAGAACGATGCCTGTTTTTCAAGATCAACCCGAATCAGCTCGCCCTACCCGCCCTGAATGCCGCCATATTGGAGTTCACACTTCGGGTTGCCCATGAGGTGGCGGCAATGCATCGTGAAAGAACGCAATCGGCCTCTCACACAGCTCTTCATATTTGTCCCCCCGCTGCGCGCTCATCAACTGCCAGAGGTGTGACGTCCCGACGGAGCAGTTGATTAACGACGAAAGGGAAACTTTCAGGAAGGCTCGCAAAAATGGACTCTATTAAAAATTGAGTCCTGTCGATTAGTACCGATAGGTTGCCTGCACTGAAAATCCATTCGTACTATTTTCGTAGTTGGCACTGTATTCCGGCTGAAGACAGAAGTTGTTCGACTGCTTCACTGAGACTTTGGAATCCCAGAGATAACCATAAGCAAAGTCTATCGTCAGATCGGAATTCGGCGAATAAGCACCGCCCAAAGTCACGGCCTGGCGATTCCCAACCGGAACGCGCACGCTACGATCGGCATTTCTAATGGGCGACGGATCATAGGCGTAGCCTGCGTGCAGCAGCCATTGCTGGTTCAATTGAAAGGACGCGCCAACTGCGGTGGCCCAAGGCCAAGGCCGCGAACACGTGAAGCGAATTGCCGACATGCTCTGCGAGCACCAAATGCCGCGCGCGACGGCCATCGCCCGGTTGGCGCGAGCCACCGACATCAAGTGCTGCGACCGCTGTATGACGTTTTGTCAGTCAATCTGTATCTAACGTTCTCCCTTTGGCCGCCCTACTATCGTCCGCACCATCCAGGTCCATACCTCAGAGATCGCGAAAGCCGTTCTATACGGATTTAGCGCAGCTTCAATTCGTTATCTCTTCCTTCAGGAGTTACGCCATGCCCGAACTGTCCAACCTGCTTGCCTACGGCCTGATTTCACTCGGCATGGTGCTGACTCCCGGCCCGAACATGATCTATCTCATCTCGCGTTCGATCTGCCAGGGACGAATGGCCGGACTGATTTCCCTGGGTGGCGTGGCGTTGGGTTTCGTCGTTTATATGTTGTGCGCCGCCTTGGGCATCACAGCCCTGGTCCTGGCGGTTCCCTATGCGTATGACGCCCTGCGACTCGGCGGCGCGCTCTATCTGCTCTACCTGGCCTGGCAAGCGGTCAAGCCCGGCGGCCGCTCTCCGTTCCAGGTGCGCGACCTGCCCAAGGACAGCCCGCGCAAGCTGTTTATGATGGGGTTTGTCACCAACCTGCTGAATCCCAAAGTCGCGGTCATGTATCTGTCGTTGCTGCCCCAGTTCATCGACCCCGCCGGCCACGGCAGCGTGCTGGCGCAATCCATCGTGCTTGGATTTACGCAGATCGTCATTAGCGTGAGCGTCAACGCCCTGATTGCCGTCATGGCTGGCTCCATTGCGGCAATCCTCGCAAGCAGGCCCGTGTGGCAGACCGTGCAGCGCTGGCTGATGGGGACGGTCCTCGCGGGCCTGGCCATGCGCATGACCGTCGAAGGGTGACGCTAAACCGGGGCTGTTTGCGGTTGGCGCATCGGGCGCGCTGGAGGATCGTCGCAAGGTATCCGTCCGGCCAAGTCATCTGCCCAGCCCCGCAAGGCCCGGACATGGTGCGCACTTAAATTCAAGTGGGCACCAGTTCTAGCCTTTCAAGCGGGTATTTTCATGCAGCCACAACGCCGTTCCTACTCCAAGTCCTTCAAGGCCCAGGTCATTCAAGCGTGTGCCCAGCCCGGCGCTTCGATTGCCAGCATCGCGCTCAGCCATAGTCTCAACGCGAACCTCGTACACAAATGGATTCGGGTTCTGTATCGGTGCTGGCAGACCAGGACGCCCTACGATGAAACCACCTATTTGAATGCCTTGAGGAAGCGTGGTTCACCGCTCCTGAAGAACCTCGATTTAGGTTGACTGACTTCCTCAGGGCGTGAAGCGGACGGTCGCCTTAGCCAGCGTTCAGATTGAATAAACCGGCCGCTCACCCAAACGCTCTACCAACCTTACGAGATAGCCATCGGGATCCTGGACGATGAATTCGCGCTGGCGCGGGTCTACCCACGCAACGTGTGTTGGCGGCCGGAGGCTATGTGGAACTCATCTCCAGCAGGTCGCAACGAATGGGGCGGCCCCTCTATTCTTATCGTTTTTTGCACTGAATCCATCGATGTCACCCTCGTCGCGAATACTTCGAGGTTTGGCCATGGTGCAAGATCAAGTCCGATGCGACGCGCCCAACTCAGCATTACGAATAGATAAGCGTCCGGCGCTGTAAAAGTCTCACCCATCAGGAAGCAACGGCCTTCTAGGCAGCGGTCAACATAGGCGAGGCGCGGTGATACGTGAACTTGGGTCACCGCTTGCCCCTCGACCGTCTTCGACAGAAAGTTGGCGGCTACGCCGCCGTGACGCTCAGGCGTGATGAAATTCTTGTGCAGCTCGGTTGCGATAAAACTGAGCCATTCCATTTCATGGTAACGCCGGACATCGTCTGGTGACGCAAGCAATGTTTTTGCGGGGGCAAGGTCAGCAATATAGGTGAGAATGACTAGGCATTCCGTCAGCATGTCACCGTCCTCTAGACGCAGGGCTGGGACGTAAGACTTCGGGTTGATCAGGTTGTAATCGCCGTCAGTCCACGTTTTGGATGCCAGATCGACCCGTTCGGCTCGAAACGGCACGCCAGCCTCATGAAGCAGAATATGCGGCGCCATGGAACTCGCGCCAGCAGCATAGAATAAGGTCAACATCGTAGATCGCTCCTAAGTAATGACGATGTCATCTTCTCAAGCATCAAGAGCCGATAAAATGCGTGAAATCACAGGCGAAGCGTGCGGAAACACACCTATATGCTGAATTGGCAGGATCTCCAGTATTTTTTGGCTGTGGCGCGTCACGGCTCTCTGTCCGGTGCGGCGAATGAGTTGCGGGTTGACCATACGACAGTAGGCCGTCGCGTCTCGCATCTTGAAACTGCTACAGGACTCAAGCTTATTGATAGATTGCCTCGGACAACGCGATTGACCGAACAAGGTCGGTCTCTTGCTGACGTTGCGGCCTCAATGGAGGGTATTGCTCAGGATGTTCAACGCCATGTGCGTGGGCAAAGCTCGGACGTTTCGGGAACGGTTGTCATCAGTGCCTTGCCGGTTCTTACTTCATTCGTCATCGCGCCTAGCTTGGCAAGCCTACGTTCGAATTACCCAGAACTGCATGTCGTCCTGAGTGCGACATCAGCAGTTGTGTCACTCGAACGTGGTGAGGCGGATATATCGTTAGGCTTTGTGCGACCAGATACGCAAAGTCGTATCGTCCGAAAAGTGGGGATGCTGCCGCTGGCCCTTTATGCCCATGCTGCAACTGAAAATACGTTGCCCGACACTTGGTCCTTCATCTGTTTTGAAACCAGCCTCGACCACATCCCCCAGCAGCGCTGGCTTCAGGACTTCGCTGGCGTGCGTCCTTTTGTGCTGCGGACGAACGACGTACTGACGCAATATCAGGCTGCGAGATCGGGCCTCGGCCTTAGCCTGCTACCTTGCCTGCTCGGCGACGCGGATGCGGAACTGGTCAAAGTATCCGTGGATGCCCCCCCTTCACCACGTCCCCTATGGATGTCGGTACACGCCGACATTCGCAAGTCTCCTGCGGTGCGGGTGGTGATGGATCACCTGGTTGCTACGTTTGCCGAGTTGCTGTCTGCCAGATAAGTGGACACCCGCGCAATTATGCAAGGTGCGACGGACGCTTCCTCCAGGTCGCACGCTACAACGCGTTCGGGGGGCCTGCACCTGCAACCCTAACCGGGCTTCTATACTTCCCCGCTGCCCTTGAGATAGTAGGTCATGGATGAAGGTCTTCAAGCACGCTACAAAGGCATGACCTCAAGAGAGCTGGGTAGCGACGTCAGCGCCGCCGATGAGGTCATGCAGCAAGCCATCGATACCTTGCGCCGATACCACGAAGCGCTTTCCTGCGCATCGTTAGGAGAACTCGAACGGCTGAAGGCAGATGCTGAGGCAAAATTCGCCAGTGTCAGCTTGTGCCAACAGCGCATCCTGTCCGGGCTCACCAAGCGGCTGCATTGAGTCCAATGACCCTTCTGGTTTAACAATAACCATGACTGCTTCGTGGGCGAAGGCGCCGGCTTCGCTTTTCGCCTCAATCCGTCCTTGACGGCAGCGAGCCGATCGGCTGTTCTCTAAGCCAAATGGCCCGTAACGGCGGCGAGTAAATGTTACGGAACTGAATCTGACCTGCATCTCGTATTCATCGTGGCGAAAAAAACGTACAAATAACGGGGAGTTGGTGTCCGGTTTTGTAGGGGTAAGTCCATTTATTGTGATCTACACTCCCTGGGCGTGTGAGTTGGCGCTTCGCCACAGGATTTACTCATTCGCTAAATAAAAGAGACAGACCTGAATTTCCGTTGGGTCGCGATCTGGAAAGGGGCATGTCAGTCGATCAGCAAAACCCTTGTCTGGCAATCGTGTATCAGGCGAGTTCGACAACGCCTGGATTGAAGCCCTGATCGCCAACATGACTTGGCGCTATTGAAAAAAGTCGGGAGGGCTTCAGGCATTCAGATTATTTCACCGTGGTCATGAATACTCACGGTGCCAGCTTGCTCAAAACCAACGAGGTGAAAATGAACAGGAAGTCTAACCGGGGCTGGACAATGGCTGCGGCACTCGTCGTCGCAGGTTCAACGCTTTTCACGGGGTGTGCGGGCAAGAACGATCCGATCGCGCAGGCAGACAAGGCGGATGTGGCCAAGGGCGTGGCCGCGCCGAGTCTGGAGCAGACCAAGGCGATCGCCGAGGAAGGCTTTATCTACGGCTTGCCGCTGGTCATGAACTACGCCGTGATGAACGAATATGCCGTGGACAAGGGCGGCCCGCAATACAAGGCGCCGTTCAATCAGATCAAGAGTGAGCCTCGCGTCTTCACCTACCAAGACACAGCGATCATCACTCCGAACAGCGACACCCCGTACTCGTTTGTCTGGCTGGACTTGCGCGCGGAGCCGATGGTGATCTCGGTGCCGGCGGTGGACAAGCGGCGTTACTACTCGGTGCAGCTAATCGACGGCAACACCTACAACTACGGTTACATCGGCAGCCGTGCCACCGGCAGCGAGCCAGGCCACTACATGGTGGTCGGTCCCGACTGGAAAGGCGCGCCCCCTCCCGGTATCAAGAAAGTCTTCACCTCGACCACTCCCTTCGCCTTGAGCGGCATTCGGACTCAGCTCTTCAATGCCAAGGACATGCCGAACGTCGAGAAGGTGCAGGCGGGCTACAAGGTCCAGCCGCTGTCCGCCTTCCTCCATCAACCCGCGCCGCCCGCTGCGCCGAAGATTGCTTTCGTGCCGGCCACCACGGAGGGCATCAAGGCCAACTTCTTCGAGTACCTGTCGGCCGCTCTGGAGTATGTGCCGCCATCGGCTGAGGACCAGGCGATCCGGGCGAAGCTGGCCAGCATCGGCGTAGGCCCCGGTCGCAGCTTCGAATTCAAGGACCTCTCGCTCGAGCACAAGGCCGTGGTCCTGCTCGGGATGAAGGCCGGTGACGAGAAGGTCGACAAGTTCCTCGCGAGCGGGACGAAGAACATCAACGGCTGGAACGTCGGCGCGTACTTCGGCGACCAAACGTTCTACAAGGCCGACTGGCTGAAGCGTGCCGGTGCCGCGAAGGGCGGCCTCTATGGCAACGACGCCGTCGAGGCAATGTATCCCAACACGCGCACCGACGGCACCGGCCAGACGTTGAATACCGGCAAGCACAAGTACACGCTCACCTTCCCGGCCGGCAAACTGCCGCCCGTCAATGCCTTCTGGTCGGTGACCATGTACGACGGCAAGAGCCAGCTGCTGATCAAGAATCCGCTCAACCGTTACCTGATCAACTCGCCGATGCTGTCGGCGATGAAGAAGAACGCGGATGGCTCACTGACCCTGTACATACAGAAGGATTCGCCGGGCAAGGCCAAGGAGTCCAACTGGTTGCCGGCGCCTGACGACACGGCCTATCTGGTGATGCGCCTCTATTGGCCGAAGACCACGCAACCTTCGATTCTTCCTGCTGGCGCCGGCAGCTGGCAGCCGCCGGCAGTGGTGGCATCGAAGTAACGCGACGCTCGCGGCCCATTGCTGACACTCGCCGTAGGTCGGTGTCGGCCAGCGCTTCCTTTGTGCCAATAGCAGCCGATCATGACGGGCTGCTATTGGCCGTTCTCTGCCGGTCATGGCCACGAAGCAAGTTGGTCAGGGTGATCGCGGTATTCGGCGCGGCTAAGCCGCACTGTGCTTATCTGTTCGCCAACCGGCGCTCTACTCGTATGAAAGTTCTGGTGCATGACGGTTTCGGCTATCAGCAGAGCACTGGATTACAGCCTGAAACGCTGGGCAGCACTATCGCGCTATGTTGATGACGGGGCGGTTCCCATTGACAACAATTGGGCCGACAACCAGATCCGACCATGGGCTCCTGGACGCAAGAACTGGCTCTTTGCAGGATCTCTACGCAGCGGAAAACGGGCGGTGGCGATCATGAGTTTGATCCAGTCTGCACGGCTCAATGGCCATGATCCGTACGTGTATCAGCCCGCTTTTTTTCCATCGATTTGCTGCTTGAATGCTTCAAGTGCCGAAACGATCAGTGGGCGGATCGTTGGATCATTTGCGATAGTCTCTGCACTCAATTGCGTGGAAAGCAAATTTACGGATATCGATGCTTGCTCCACGATACAAGCCGACATTGTTTCCAGAACCAGCCGCAGTGCCGCCTGCGCGTGCGAAGCCCGAGGTGAAGCGTTGAAAAGAGCAACGGGTTTACCTGGGAACTCCTCAGAGCTAACGAGCCAGTCCAGCATATTCTTGAATGAGCCGGGAATTCCGCGAGCGTACTCAGGGCAAGAGATCAGAACGCCGTCCGCGTGGGCGATACTCAAGCGTAAGCCCATGATGGATTCAGGAGGATTTTCCGTGAAATCCGGGTTGAAATGAGGTAACTGGCCAACGTCGTGATAATGCGCTATCGACAGCCCTTCGGGACAGAGAACCTCAGCTGCACGCAACAGCACTGAGTTGGAGGAGGCCTCACGAAGACTCCCTGAAACTGCAAGCAAACGCACCATGTCAACACGCTCCCTGATTTGTAGGGCGGGGAGTGTCGCATGAGGGTCACTTACTGCACCATCATTGGCCCTGCCACTGGAGTCAATCCCGTGCCTTGGTTTCTGGGCGATGACCAGATGGCTTTGCCAGACGCTTGTGTCGCAAGGTCACCCTGCCCCCCCCGGGATTAGCTATCAGGTAGGCAACGATGCGGAGGGACACCGCACGTTCACCACCAGCGGTGCAAGGTGTTCGTCATGGATCAAGCCAGGGCGACAGCGATGCAATCAGTGCGATCCGAATCGAATTACCCCTTGTGGCGGTGAATTCTCAATACCGGTATCCCGCTTTTCTTCATACGCCGGATCGGGATGGGATGAGGACGACTAAATCTGTATCACCTATGTCGACACCAGCCTGTGAAAGCAGCGTAGTAACCTGGCCACGGTGATGGGTCTGATGGTTGAAGAAATGCATCACCAGGCCGTAAAAGTCCTTGTCGGACACGACACCCTTGAAGCTGGCGTAATGCAGGGTGTGATCCAGATCGGACTCTGTAATAGAGCTGGCCCATTCGACGATGATCTGATCAAGCCTCTCTCGATACTCTGAGAGTTCTCGAATAGTTGAGAACAACGCCTGGTCAAGGTTTTTCGGATCAGAAAGTCGCCTCACCGGCTCCAACGCCGAGTGGTTCGCCGGATGTTTGGCGAATCGCTTTAGCCACACGGTGTCTCCGGCTGCCACGTGGTTCAGCGTCCCGAGAATCGACCTGAAGAACGCTTTTCTATCAGCTGAGAGCTCATCATCGGACAGGCACCTGGCCGCTCCATAGATCTTTTCGTTCATCCATTTGTTATAGGTCGCCATCAGGCAGATATGGCCGGTACGGCTCATGTGCTCATCCTTTGAGTGGGTATTTGACAAGCGCTCCACGCTCACCGCAAAACCCAGTCTATTGCACGGTGCCCCGTACGCGGTAGAGATCGTTATTGCTCCGATACTCGCCGGTCACCCCCCAAGAGATAACCTTCGACATTTTCCATGGACAGGGCTTCGAGTAGCACCTGCTCCAGGATGGCAAAAAAACATTTGATGTGGGCCTGCTTCAATGCCTGCGGCCGGGTCACCAGATAGACCTCCATATCTGGAAGGTGAAGATCGGGGAACAACCCGATCAGATCCTTCGCCAGTATGCGGGGCAGTACGGCCACCCCCATACCCCGCCTCACCGACTCGAGCTGCACGGCGAACGAATTCACGCTGATCTGCGCGCGGTCCAGACCACCGGCCTTTGCCGCACGCATTTGCGGCAACATGTCCAGCGGGGGAAGCAAGGCAACATTGACCGCAGTGGCCGGGGTCACCCCTGGAAACCGCTTCAGATAACCTGCATCAGCGAAGACACCGTAGGCGAGCCGGCCTATGGGTCGATAAATCAGCGACGGCTCACCCAGATGAGCTGTACGTACAGCAATGTCTGCCACGCCGCGGACGATCTTGTGAAAGTCGGCTGTGACCATCAGCTCCACCGAGCAACGCGGGTGCAGAGCAGTGAAGCGACTCGCGGCCTCCAGCACGCAAGACGAGAACCCCTCGCCTGCACTGACCAGGACACTGCCAGCCAGCTCTGTGTGCAGCTCGGAGATGCCTGCAGCGGTTTGACGCCTCAAGCCCGCTTCCGCAGCCAGGGCAACTTCCACGAGGGATTGGCCCCGCGAGGTCAACCAGCATCCTTCAACGCCCCGCTCAACGAGTGGCTCGCCCAGTGCGACCTCAAGTTGGGTCAGGCGGCGGGACACGGTAGACGCCGCGATACCCAGCAACTGGCCAGCTTGAAGGAAGCTGCCACGTCGCGAGACTGCCAACAGCAGACGAAGATCGTCCCAATTTGCTTGCAACGCCATGCGTCCTGTCCTCCCTGGTCTGCATATGTGCAAAGCCATTATGCAGTAGTCGCTGTTTTTCGGGGGAGGCCTCAAAGGTATATCTACAGGCCCTCGACACGAATGGAATGGACTGTAATGACGACTGGCCCCAACGACTATGCGGAACGCGCCTCAAGAGCCTTCAATCGCCGTGATGTGGAGGCGATGCTTGCGTTGGTTTGCGAAGACTTCATCTACCTCGACGGTTTGGGGACTCAAACCGGTCGCGACGCCATGCGCAAACGAGAGACTGCGCTGTTCGAAGCGTTCCCTGACGCCCAAGTGACCTTCACCCCATTCATGGTCGCTGACGATCGTTTGGCGCTGACTGCCTTACTGACCGGCACCTTCGCCGCACCCCTGGTGCTGCCAGGCCGGGTGATTGCACCCCATGGACGCCATATTACCGTGCACTTCGCCGCACACTTCACCTTCAGAAACGGGCTGGCCATCCGTGAAGAGGTCTTCTTCGACAGCGCGGTGTTGATGCCGTTAGCCGAACAGGGTGAGGGTTGAGTCATGCGCAGCGCATTTGTTACTGGAGCAACCGGCTTGCTGGGCAACAACCTGGTGCGTGAATTGGTCGCTCGTGGCTACACGGTCAAAGGCCTGGTCCGCTCAAGAGCCAAAGGTGAACAGCAGTTCAACAATCTGCCAGGTGTGGAACTGGTCGTGGGTGACATGGCCGATGTCGACGCATTCGCAGCATCGCTGCAAGGTTGCGATACGGTGTTTCACACCGCGGCGTTCTTTCGCGACAACTACAAGGGCGGCAGTCACTGGAAGGAACTCGAAAAGATCAATGTGTCTGGTACGCGGCGCCTGCTTAACCAGGCCTACCGCGCCGGTATACGACGATTCGTCCATACGTCTTCCATTGCCGTGCTCGACGGCGCACCTGGCTCGTCCATCGATGAGACATGCCTGCGGGCCGACGCCGACGCGGATGACTACTACCGCAGCAAGATCCTCGCCGACCGTGTCGTCTTGTCGTTCCTGGAAGCACATCCCGAGATGCATGCCTGCATGGTCCTGCCCGGTTGGATGTGGGGCCCTGCCGACATTGGCCCGACCTCCTCGGGACAATTGGTCAACGATGTCGTGAACGGCAAGTTGCCCGGGCTGATCCCTGGCAGCTTCTCCGTTGTCGATGCCCGTGATGTGGCATGGGCGCTGATTGCTGCCGCCAAACAGGGCCGACGAGGTGAGCGCTATCTCGCGGCGGGCCGACATATGACGATGCGTCAGCTGGTGCCTGTTCTAGGACGTATCGCTGGCGTAAAGACACCCGTTCGACAACTACCGCTGCCCCTTCTATACACCTTGGCGACTGTGCAGGAGATCTATGCGCGCCTGACCGGCAAGCCCATCCTGTTGAGCATGGCCACGTTGCGCCTGTTGATACGAGAGGAGTACCGCACCTGCTTCAACCACCGCAAGAGCGAGCAGGAGCTTGGCCTGAGTTTCCGGCCACTGGAGCTGACAATCACTGACACCGTGGCGTGGTACCGCGATCACGGCTGGTTTGAAAACCACAGTACGCGCGCCTCGAAGAAAAAAGGCTCATCCGTCATGGTCGACAACTGATTTTCGCAGACGGGATTACCGTCCAGTCCAAAAGCCGATAATCTCGAGCCTCATTGTGCGGTTTTATGCGGGTACGCGAGGCGTACCTTGAGCTTCCGAAACCGCACTTGCTGGTCATTTACCACACACCGGAACAAGGACGTCAATTTGTGAACAGGGAAATAATCCTGATGCGTCACGGCCAGCCAAAACTGGCCACAACCGACAGGATCTCAGCGCTCGAGATGAAAGACTGGATCGAGCAATACGACCGATCCGAAATTACCCACCACCCGATCCCGCATGCCAGCATGCAACTCGCCGCAACCGCTACGGTGATTGTTTCAAGCAGCGCGCCTCGTGCGCTGACCTCCCTCCAGGCGCTCGGCCTGAAGCCTGCACTGGTCGACGCACTTTTCTGCGAAGCACAACTGCCTTGTGGTCATTGGAAACGGCCACGGCTATCGCCGTTTACCTGGGCATTTATCCTTCGAGTCTTATGGCTGTGCGGTTACTCACGCAACGTCGAATCCGCCGGCACTGCGAGGATCCGCGCCAGCACCGCAGCCAAACGATTGCAGTCCCTTGCCAGCGATGGACCGGTTCTGCTGCTCGGTCATGGCTTCATGAATCGAATGATCGCCAAGCAACTGGTAGCCGACGGATGGGCTCGCCAAAAAGGTAACGGCAGCCAGTATTGGAGTGCGACCGTGTATCGATATGGCGGTGTGTAAGAGGCGCCAACGGGTCGGCAGAGAGGCCTGCCAAATGCAGCACTGCGTTCATCGTCATCCGGGTAAACCGTCTTGGCGATGCAGCGGCAGCTGCATTAAGGGACGATTCATTCAAGGGAGAGAAGTCGTGTCAGCCGCATCTGGGAACAGCAACATTTTTCGACTGGCAACCGCCCAGGCATTGGCGGGTGGTAACTCAGTCATCGTCTATGCAACCGGCGCTATCGTGGGAGACATGCTTGCACCGGATAAAGCATTGGCGACGCTGCCTATCTCCATTTTTGTCGTGGGCATGGCGAGCTGCACGCTACCTGCCGGCGCCATTGCGCAGCGCTATGGGCGCAGTCTCGTATTTATGCTGGGAGCGTTGTGCGGCATCCTGATGGGAGTGCTGGCTGCGATTGGCATTTATTTGTCCTCCTTTTTCATTTTCTGTGCTGCGATGCTGTTTGGTGGCGCTTATGCCGCTGTGGTGCTGACGTTCCGTTTCGCCGCCGCAGAATGCGTTCCAGAAAACAGGCAGCCCTGGGCGCTTTCAATCGTCATGGCTGCCGGGCTAGTGGCGGGTGTATTAGGTCCACAGACGGTCACCTATACGATGAACCTATGGGAGTCACACCTGTTTATTGCCACTTACATTGCAGCCGCATTAATGGCAGTGGTTTCGGCGGCGGTGCTGTCAGGTGTCGATTTGCCACGCCATGAGGCCGCTGTTCGTACTCCAGGTCGCCCGCTTGCGGTGATTGTTCGGCAGCCTCGACTCATCAACGCCATGCTCTGTGGTGTCATCATTTACACCTTGATGAATTTCCTGATGACTTCGGCCCCACTGGCAATGAAGCATGAGGATCTTTCACTGGAATCATCAAATCTGGCATTGCAGTGGCACGTCATTGCAATGTACGCACCCAGTTTTTTCACTGGAAATCTGATCCGCCGTTTTGGAGCAAACCGCGTTGTGTTGCTGGGGTTGATGTTAACCGGCGCTTCTATTGCTGTCGGGCTTGCCGGTGTGCAGTCCTACCACTTTTATCTATGTTTGGTGCTTCTGGGGATTGGTTGGAATTTCGGTTTTGTCGGCGCCTCTGCGCTCGTCCTTCAGTGCCATAAAACAAGCGAAAGAAACAGTGTCCAGGCGTTCAATGATTTCATTGTCTTTGGCGCCGTGGTGCTCGGCTCGTTTGCATCGGGAGGCATATTGAATCGATACGGTTGGACCGTTATTTGTGCGCTTGCCTTTGTACCTGTGCTGGTTGCCATACCGACGTTGATATTGAGCGAGCATCGCGTCTGGCGTTCAATCCAGGAACGCACAAGCTAGGTGCCGTCGGCGAACCATTTAATGGTGGCGCAATAGCCTACGCAGCGGGACCCCATCTTTAAGTACTGGGGATTTAATGACGATGTAACTGAAGTACTTGGAGATACCGATATTCTTGTCCAGCAGCCCTTCGATCACTTCCTGATAATGCTGAATACTGCAGGTCATGAAGCGCACCAGGTAATCGTAACCACCGCTGACTAAATGGCACTCAAGCACCTCATCGACCAAACGAATATTGGACTCGAACTTGGCGAAGTCCTCCCGTTTATGGTCGCTGAGCGTGATTTCAGTAAATACCGTGACCGAGTCGGTGATCTTGGCAAGGTTTAGATGAGCTCTATACCCGGAAATATAGCCAGCCGATTCAAGCCGTTTGACCCGCTGCAAGCATGGACTGGATGACAGACCCACCGCATCGGCCAGACTGACGTTGGTCATTCGACCGTCTTTTTGAAGCTCAACCAGGATACTGATATCAATTCGGTCTAGTTTGATTAAACCTTCCATCGGGTACCTCTTGATTGCCGTTCAGATAGACAGTGGTTTTAGCAAACTCAACGTCGCAAAGATAGCTGATGCTGAGCCACCAGGTCGGCCATGCTGGTGATGTAAAAATCTGCGGAATATTCCTGAGTATAATTCTCATGACCACGGCGGATCAGGCACAAACCAGCCAATTTTGGCGGCTGCGCAGGAGGTCTGGAAATCTGCAGAATATTTTTGGGCTCCAGGTTGTTGGCCAGCAACCACTCGCTGTCCTCCAATGGATTACTGGCTCGGGAATGCAGGTCTTCGGGCACAATCCCCAAACGCTCACAGAGCTGTTCGCGATCCTCGGCATCTCGATCGCAGTACACCAGCAGCCGATAGAATTTGCGCAGATACAACATGGCACCGGGCGCGTCCTCGAACAGCGACCAGTTGCACGCCGAACGGGCGAAACTCATGCCCTCTTCCCAACTGGCCTTGAGCCCAAAACGCTCTGCCAGCTGACGATGGGCAAAGCACAATAAGCCACTGAAGCCCAGCTCGGAAAAACGTGGATAGAGCGTGTGCACCGCCTCGTCAAACTCAGCCAATACCTCTTCCCTGCCTGGCATGCCCGGATGGTTTTCGAGCAAAGGTTGCAGGGCCGTCCAGATACCGGAATCCCGATCGACCAGGACTTCGTCGCAATCGATCAGCAGTGCACGATAATCAGTCAGGTACATGGTGTGTAGCCTCCCATGATGCATTCATCAATCCATGTGCTCTAAATGCCCTCGGTCGGCGCATTGCTACATTGCGCCAACCGAGACCTGAGATTAATCCAACACGCGTAATAATGCCGCTTCAAGAATTGTCAGCGCTTCGTCGATCTGATTTTCTTCGGTTACCAGAGGAGCAAGGAAGCGCAGCACATTTCGGTACACCCCGCATTTGATCACCAGCAGCCCGCCAACCCTGGCCTGATCGATCAGTTGTTGGGTGAGCTCTGCATCGGGGCTGCGGGCCTCATCGTCTTTGATCAATTCGATTGCCAGCATGAAGCCGGTGCCGCGCACGTCACCAATACGAGGGTAACGTGCCTGCAAGCGCAGCAGGCCCTGACGCAGCCGCTCGCCCAATACCTCACCACGCTCGAGCAACTGATCCTGTTCGTAAGTTTCGATCACCGCCAACGCCGCTGCGCAAGCCAGGGCGTTACCGCCGTAAGTGCCACCGAGACCACCAGGTAACGGCGCATCCATGATGTGCGCACGACCCACCACGCCCGATATGGGCAAACCACCGGCGAGACTCTTGGCGACTGTGACCAGATCCGGCTGAATCCCGGCGTGCTGGAAGCCGAACCATTTGCCGGTACGGCCGAATCCGGTCTGAATCTCATCGAGAATGAGCACGATGCCATGTTGCTCGGTCAGAGCCCGCAGCGCCTGGAGAAATTCCGGCGGCGCGGACAGGAAGCCTCCGTCGCCCTGCACCGGCTCGATGATGATCGCAGCTACTCGATCCGGAGCGACTTGGGTCGCCAGCAATTCGTTAAGCGCTTGCAAGGCCATCTCGCTGCTGAAACCACGATAGGCGTTAGGGTATGGGGTATGGAAGACTTCGGGAGCGAAGGGCCCGAAGTTCTGTTTGTAGGGTTGGCTCATGCCCGTCAGGGTCGTACCCAGTAAAGTACGCCCATGGAAACCGCCACGAAAGGAGATAACGGCTGAACGATTGGTATGCGCGCGGGCGATCTTCACCGCGTTCTCCACAGCCTCTGCACCGGAAGTAAACAGCGCCGCCTTGTAGGCTTGTTGACCACCCACCAACTCGCACAAGCGCTGTACCAGGTCAATGTAGGGTTTGTAGGCCACCACCTGGAAGCAAGCATGGCTGATCTTTTGCAATTGGGTCTGCACTGCCGCGACCACCTTCGGGTGATTGTGACCGATGTTCAAAACGCCAATACCGCCGACGAAGTCCAGGTAGCGCGTCCCGTCCACGTCCCAGACTTCAGAACCCTGGGCCCGGTCGATGACCAGCGGGTGTGCCGTGACCAAACCCCGTGGCACGAATTGATCGCGCTGACGGAGCAAACTCGGGGTTTCTTCGACTTTACTGTTCATGGCATCTCCCATAGTGAACCTGGCAACCGGGAAACGGCTGCGATGTGTTCCAAAGGTTAAGCTTTCGACGCAATTGTCTAAGCCGAACTTGGCCTCTGAGAAATTCGGATCGACTGTTTTCACCCCGGTAAACAGCAGAATCCTTCAGCTGTAGCCAGCGCCCATGGAATCTGCCGACGTGCACCCCATACAACGCAACGTTATGCGTTTACGCAGATTCTTTCGACATATCCTGCTCTGCCACTCGGGCATGCTGGATACTCCCAATCTGAAGCGAGAAGTTACCCATGGCCCTGCTCTATAAAGCTGACCCGGTGCGCGGCGAACAATGGAAACGTCTATTCGCTGAGCACGCTCCGGATATCGAATGGCGTGCCTGGCCGGACATCGGCGATCCGAAGGATATTCGCTACCTGGCAGCCTGGCAGGCGCCGGACGATCTCGAAACATTGTTGCCAAACCTGCAGGTACTGTTCGCCTTGTCGGCCGGGGTCGACCAACTTGACCTTGACCGTCTGCCAACGACCCTGCCGGTGGTACGTTTACTCGACCCGAGCATCACCCGGGGCATGTGCGAGTACGCCAGTTTTGCGGTGCTCAGCCTGCACCGGGATATGCTCCGTTATCGCCAGCAACAAATGGCGCGGTGCTGGCAGGCTCACTTGCTGCAACCGGCAGCCAAACGTCGGGTAGGTGTCATGGGGCTCGGCACGCAGGCTCAACAGATTCTGGCCACCTTGCAGACCTTTGGGTTCGACTTATCGGGCTGGGCACGCAGCGAGCACCACATTGCCGGGGTGGACTGCTTTGCGGGTGCCGAGCAACTTCCGGCCTTCCTCGGCCGTTGCGACATCGTGGTTTGTGTCTTGCCATTGACCGAGCAGACTAAAGGGATTCTCAACCGACAGTTGTTCCAGCACCTGCCCAAAGGTGCAGCCTTGGTCAACATGGGCCGGGGTGGGCACCTGATAGAAGAGGATCTGCTTGAGGCTTTGGCCAGCGGCCAGCTCAGCGCGGCGGTGCTAGACGTACTGGAACAGGAGCCGGCGGCGCCGGACCATCCCTTCTGGCACCACCCGCAGATATTGCTGACACCGCATATCGCTGCGATGACTCAGCCAGAAAGCGCATTTAGCGTGTTGCTGGAGAACATCCGTCGGCATCAACGCGGTGAGTCAATGCTTGGCCAGGTTGATCGCGAGCGGAGTTACTGACCAACCGGCGCCAGATTTTTTACTTCTCTGAGGTAAATCTGGCGCTATACAAAACAGACCTGTTGCTCATCCAGATTTTCTGTTTCTACGCATACCAGCCCCAAAAAATCAGCCGACATTTGCTGCTGATCTCCCCTCCCGATTGAGTAGTAATTGCGGCCCGTCAAACCACAACTGATGCAATCTACCGAATTGACTGCCCCCCATTGTCAGGTCTCGTCGTAACTGCGATACAGCCACCGCTGCGGCCCCGGCTGCTGGTCAAGTCCACTGCAAAGCACTGATCAACAGGACTCTCCCGGGCTTACTTCGCAGTGATTTACCTGACCTGCCGCAAGAGCATCGCCTGCCGTGCAGATAACCAACACTAATAAGATCAATTGGGGTAAGCGATGAACATCGCAACACTAAGCTCTCTCTCCTTGGCTGTCATCGCCGCTACCACGCAACTGGCAATAGCGGGTCAGCAACAGCAAGCCAATGGCTTCATTGAAGACAGCAGCCTCGGCTTGCTCAACCGTAATTTCTATATGAATCGCGACTTCCGTAATGGCGGCAGCAATAGCCAAGGTACCAACGGCGCCAAGCCGGCCAGCGAGCGCAATGGCTATCGCGAGGAGTGGGCACAAGGGGCCATGCTCAACTTCGCCTCCGGTTTCACCCAGGGCACCATCGGTTTCGGCACCGATGCCTTCGCCTTCGGTGGCGTCAAGCTGGACACTGGCCGTGGCCGGGTCGGCAACGGCCTGCTGCCCATCAGTAACAACCGCACCGCCGAAGCCGAAGTGCCAGATAGCTATGGCGAGATCGGCGGCGCAGTGAAGATGCGCATTTCCTCCACCGTGCTGAAGTACGGAGAACAACGCCCGACCGCTCCGGTATTCGCCACCGGCGACAACCGCTTGCTGCCGGAAACCGCTACCGGCTTCCAACTGTCGAGCAAAGAGTTCGACGCCTTTTCTTTCGAGGCTGGCCACTTCACCGCATTCAACAATCGCAATTCGACCAACTCCGATGACAAACTGCTCACCACTTACGGAGGGACCGAAGCTGACAGTGTCGACTTCATTGGCGGCACCTATAAAGTCAACAACAACCTCAGCCTGATGGCGTACACCAGTGAGGCCGAGAATGTCTGGCGTCAGCACTTCGGCAGTGCCTCCTATACGATTCCTCTGGCTAACCAGCAGTCGCTGAGTTTTGGCTTGATAGCCTATAAGACCCAGGACCAAGGCGAAGCCCGTGCCGGCAAACTGGACACCACGAGCTGGTCGGCAAAGGCAGCCTATTCCTTGGGTGCCCACAAGCTCACCCTGGCTTATCAGAAGATCGATGGCGACGAGTATTTCGACTACATCGGTGTGGACTCGATCTGGCTGGCCAACTCGATTCAGTACTCCGACTTCAACGCCCCCAACGAGCGCTCCATCCAGGCTCGTTATGACCTGAACATGGCTCCATTCGGCATACCGGGGCTGAGCTTCATGGCCCGCTATGTCAAAGGTGATCAAATCGATGGCACCAAGGCCGATCCGAAGGGTGCCTATGCCAACAAGGCGGGTGACGACCAGAAGGAGTGGGAGCGTGACCTGGAAGCCAAATACGTGGTCCAGGTAGGGGCCGCCAAGGACCTGTCCTTCCGCCTGCGCCAGGCTACGCATCGCGCAACCTCGTTCGAGAGCGATATCGACGAGGTCCGCCTGATCATCGAGTATCCGCTGAGCATTCTGTAACGTTTGGTCCTGGCCGGGCGCCTTTTTTGGTTCTTCACGCAATCCCGGGAAACTGTAGGAGCCAGCTTGCTGGCGAGGGACTCAAGTACGCCGCGTTTATCCGGTTCACACGCGTTATCGTTATCGACCATCGCTGCGATGCGGCGACCCGACAAGTCGGATCGCCGCACCGCGGCTCCTGCAAGGGAGCGTGCCCACGCTTTTTTTTAAGCAATGTACCCATCGGCAGCGCCTTTGGCTTTGCCCTGCCTCCTGAAAACCGACCCGGTATTTGCTGCCGATCTTGCCTCTCATTTGAGCAGCAACTGTGGCCTGCAGCGCTGTCGCCTACAGAATCTGCCGAATCAATGGCCGCCTCTTGTCAGGCCTCACAGCAGGTGAGATACCAACACTTTCAACGGAGAAATCCGACCGGTCACGCTCCCTGTCTACGGAGATCTGTCATGTCCAACTCGCAACGCCCTGCGTATACCTATCGCCCCATGACCCCGGCCGATGTGCCGCTGGCCCACGCCTTGTCCGTACAGTTGAAATGGCCCCACCGCCTGGAGGAATGGGCCATGTTGCAGCGCATCGCGCAGGGTTTTGTCGTAGAAGATGGAGGTCGTCTGATCGGTACCGCGTTCACCTGTGCGCAGGGAGATTACGCCACTATCGGCCTGGTGATCGTCAGTGATGAGTACCAGGGCCAGGGTATCGGTCGCAAGCTGATGGAACTGGCACTTGAGGCTTGCGGTTCACGTACCGCCATGCTCAATGCGACGCTGGCCGGTGCCCCACTTTATGCCAGTCAGGGATTCATTGATTTCGGACATATTCAACAACATCAGGGGCATGCGCTGTCTCCAGTACCCAATGATCTGCCAGCCGGTGAGCGCTGCCGCCCGCTGACCGAAGCCGATCGAAGCGATCAAATCGAACTGGCCAACGCCGGCAGCGGCCTGAACAGACACGCCGTGCTCAACGATCTGTTCGATAGTGTCGAACACTCGGTCGGTATCGAGCGCGGGGGTCAGCTACGTGCCTTCGCCCTGCTGCGTCCATTCGGCCGTGGTCGCTGCATCGGCCCGGTCATCGCGGAAAATCCAGAGCAGGCCAAGCACCTGATCGCGGTGTTGTTGGCCCAAGTGCCGGACGCATTCGTGCGCATGGATATACCGTCCGATAGCGGACTGGCCCCTTGGCTGGAAGAGGCCGGGCTGAAGCAGGTCGACACCGTTGCGCAAATGGCTCGTGGTACCCCACCGCAGGCTTTCGGCGGAGTGCGCCAGTTTGCGCTGGTGACTCAGGCCATCGGCTGACAACCCCCACAGATCCATCCAACGCCACACGACGCATATTCCTGGAGAAACTCCTTCATGCAAGAGCCCACTGCAGTGCTGCTGGCACACGCCGACGGCAGTCCCGTTCTAACAAAATTCACCCCCGGTTCGTTAGGGGCAAATGATCCTTTCGACCGGCACATTGCTTATCTCGGGCCGGATGACATCGCTGCCGGCGTGGTCCAGGCGAGCGGACAGTTCAACGTCGATGACTATCCCTATAGCGAAACGATCGTGGTTCACGCGGGACGCGTCATCCTGCAGAGCCAGGATCACAGGCTCCAACTAAATCCCGGCGACAGCGCCGTGATCGCCCGCGGTACGTCGCTCCAGATCGAGGCGCAACCCGACTCTCTCTGGGCGTTCTGCGCGGATACCCAGCTCGTTGAAGAGCGCCATCCCGGGCTCACCGTGCTCCCCCCGCTAACCCTGCTCTCTCCCTCGGCGGCACCGGGGCCAGAAATTCTGCTAAGCCCGGCACCGCAATGTCGCTCGCACAATTTGTTTGTCGAAGAGGCGACCAATCTGCGCATCGGCGTCTGGGATTCGACACCCTATACCCGCGGGGCGAGGCCGCACCTGCTGCATGAACTGATGCACCTGATCGAAGGTAGCGTCACCCTCCAGCTGGCGGACGGGATCGATCTGACAGTCAACACTGGCGATACGGTATTCGTGCCCCGAGGCGCACCATGCGCCTGGCAAAGCAGCGCCTATGTACGCAAGTTCTACGTCGTCAAATAACTCGAACCGCGTTAGCGCCGGCAGATGAGTTTTCCTCCGCCGGCCCCACCACAAAACCGATCAATCAGTTGCGGAGTACAGACAATGGGATTAGGTGGCTTCAGTACCGGAAAACTCCTGATCATCCTGTTGATCGTGATCATGCTGTTCGGAACCAGGCGCCTGAAAGGCTTGGGGTCGGATATCGGCGACACGATCAGGGGGTTCCGCAAATCCATGGGCGACGATAAGCCGGTCACTGAACCGCCCAGGGACCCGCCCGTTGACGCTCAGGCGCGCACGCTCGAAGACTCGGTAAAACCCTAATCTATATCGGCTTTAACGAACGGCTATTGATGGTCCAGGCTGCTCCAAAGAGATCACTAATCGTGGCGTTGAAGCTCGTGGGCGTGGCGAGTGCCCAAGCCTCAGTCACAATTCAAACAGAGGTGAGAAGCGGGAATGCAAGTGCAGTCGATGTCAGACAAGTCTGTCGGAGGGGAAGCATTCTGGGAGCGCGTGTGCGCAGCCTATCCGGAGCAGCGCCCTCTATTGAACCTGAACAACGCGGCCGTGAGTCCGCCGCCGCTGGTGGTTGAGCAGGCCATGATCGATGCCTATCGGCTGATCAGCCACAACCCGGACGTCAATATGTGGAGCAAGCTCGACGCCGAGCTCCCAACGATCAAGCAACAGCTGGCTGACATGGCTGATTGCGATCCCGATGAGATCGCCCTGAACCGCAACTCCTCCGAAGGCTTGTCGACAGTCATCTTCGGCATTCCATTGAAGGCTGGCGACCAAGTGCTGGTCTCACAGTGGGACTATCCGAGCGTAATAGCTGGATGGTTGCAGCGTCAGCAGCGCGAAGGCATCGAAGTGGTGACCGTCGACTTCGACCTGATGGACGATGAGAATGTCATCGTGCAAGCGTATGCGCAGGCAATTACCCCGCGTACCCGGGTGATCCAGCTGACCCACATGCTGCACTGGACCGGGCGGGTCCTGCCGATCAAGCGCATCTGTGCGCTAGCCCGGGCGCGGGCGGTTGTCACGGTGGTGGACGGTGCCCAGACGTTTGCACAGATGCCGCTCAGCTTCCGCGAACTGGATTGCGACTACTTCGTCACCAGCCTCCACAAATGGCTGGGGGCGCCGGTCGGCAATGGCATGCTCATTGTCAGGCGCGACCGAATCGACGGCACCTGGCCGTTGCTGGGGCCTTTCGATCCTCCGCCGCTACAGATCGACAAGTTCGACCACTGGAATCTCGACACCTATAACTCGGCGATACAGGCCGGCATTGCCCCGGCTATCCGTTTCCATGCGCAAATCGGCACGCGAGCCATTCACGCGCGTCTACAGGAGCTGACCCGCTACTGGGTTGACCTCGCCAGCGACATTCCCGGTTTCAGGCTCCACACGCCACTTGATACCGTCGAGCTGGGCGCAGTAAGCCTGTTTTCCATCGATCAATGCGATGCTCGATGGATTGATCAGGAGCTTCGAAAAACCCACAAGGTGCATGTCAAGTTCCGCCAGATCAGACACATCAGCGGACTTCGGGTATCGCCGGGCATCTACACGCAGAAGAGCGATCTATGCCGCTTCGTCGAGGCGCTAAAGCAGGTGGTTGCAAGCAGATAGGCCGGCGGGCCGGGGGGACCCACGGAGGCAGTGGCCCCCGAAAATGGCTTGGGTGTACTCCCCGGCCGCAAGCATGCTTTGGTAGTCCTTGTCGTCAACCCTCACGAACCCTCTGTTCGCGCCAGTACGTAGACCGCTTTAGCCAAACGGGATATGTTCGACCGGTCGTATTTGCGCCAATTCTGCGCGCACAAAGACGACAACCCTCCCCCTCAATATAGTCCGCCAATAGTCCCTCCGGGGCCGTGCGCCGGGTCGATAGTTGCGTAGATAGAGGGCAAAGGCGCGGCCGCTGGCTACCTTGAGAAGTAACTGTCCAGGTTTTTTGCGCCAAAAAAAGGTTCTTCACGGAATCCCGGGGAACACATATAACGAAATATCTGTAGGGGCTGCCGAAGGTTCGGGCCGCGTTCGGACGATCTTTTTGATCTTGATCTTCAGCAATCTCCCGATCGCAAAAGCAAGATCAAAAGATCGCAGCCTTCGGCAGCTCCTACAAGGGAACGCGTGCACCACCAAACAATGAGGTCGAGCGTTAGCTCGCCTCGCGGTGCTGTTGCGGTGCACGCCGCCTCGAGAGGCCGAGCGCAGGTTCTGCGCAGTGGGCAACCCGGCATGGATGCCGGGTTAGCCGCGCACGGCCATGGATGGCCGATCGCGGCGGGCCCACGGAGCAGGACCGGAGCGAGGGCATGCCGAGCCTAGGCGAGGCACCGAACGTCAGGGGCAAGAGCCCTTGGTTACTTGGGGCTCTTCCAAGTGACCCGCCGTAAGGGCGGAACCCTAAGTGGCCGTTACCCCAGCAATGAATATGTACACCAGGAAGAAAATGCTCGGCCGTAAGGTCGCCATCGCTGGCAAGTCGGATCGCCGCACCGCAGTTTCTACAGGTATCGGTGTTCCCCGGGATTGCGTGAAGAGCCAAAAAAAAGCCCGCAGTGTGAACGGGCTAAAAGGGTGACACACAAGAATGAGTAGAGCGGTGAAGCCGACCGGGTGTTTCCTCAGCTCAAAGCGCCGCGGCGATTGCCCCACCGACATCCTGGGTCGAGCCCTGCCCGCCCAGATCAGGGGTGATCGGTCCTTGGGAAATAACCTGCTCGATGGCCTTGAGAATACCGTCATGAGCCGCACGGTAGCGCTCATCGCCATTGCCCAGGAAATCCAGCATCAAGGCACCGGACCAGATCATCGCAATCGGGTTCGCGATGTTCTGCCCATAGATATCTGGCGCTGAGCCATGCACCGGTTCGAACAGCGAGGGGAAGCGTCGCTCCGGGTCGAGGTTGGCCGAAGGGGCGATGCCGATGGTACCGGCGCAGGCAGGTCCCAGGTCGGACAGAATGTCGCCGAACAGATTCGACGCCACCACCACATCGAAACGATCCGGTTGCAGCACGAAACGTGCACACAAAATATCGATGTGTTGCTTGTCCCAGGTGACATCCGGGTACTTCGCAGCCATCAATGCGGTGCGCTCGTCCCAGTACGGCATGCTGATGGAAATCCCGTTGGACTTGGTCGCCGCCGTCAGGCGTTTGCGCGGCCGGGTCTGGGCCAGGTCAAAGGCGAACTTGAGAATCCGGTCCACGCCGCGTCGGGTGAATACCGATTCCTGCAGCACGAACTCATGCTCGGTGCCTTCGAACATCTTGCCGCCGACCGATGAATACTCGCCCTCGGTGTTCTCGCGGATCACCACGAAATCGATGTCCCCCGCTTCGCGTCCGGCCAGCGGACACGGCACACCGGGAAACAGCCGCACCGGACGGATGTTCACGTATTGGTCGAAGTCACGGCGGAACTTCAGCAGCGAACCCCACAGGGAAATGTGATCCGGCACTTTGTCCGGCCAGCCGACGGCGCCAAAGTAAATCGCGTCGAAGCCCTTGAGTTGTTCGAACCAGTCGGCGGGCATCATCTGCCCGTGTTCCAGGTAGTAATCGCAGTGCGCCCAGTCGAGCACCTCGATGCTCAAATCCAGCTGCCATTTCTTCGCGGCCTGTTCCAGTACCCGCAGTCCTTCCGGCAGTACTTCCTTGCCGATGCCATCGCCGGCAATCGCGGCGATTCTGAATGGTTTGCTCATCAATCGTGGCTCCTCAATGTCCTGTTCAAACGGTGACCGGATCACAGCCCACCGATGTGGAAGGCTTTGACCTCAAGGTATTCATCCAGGCCGTACTTGCTGCCTTCACGACCCAGGCCCGACTGCTTGATACCGCCGAATGGCGCGACTTCCATGGAAATGAGCCCGGTGTTGAGACCGATCATGCCAAACTCCAGCGCCTCGCCGAACCGCCATGAACGGCGCAAATCCTGGGTGAAAAAATAAGCGCCCAGGCCATAAGGCGTGGCATTGGCCAGGGCCAGCGCTTCTTCTTCACTGGTAAAGCGCATCAGCGGTGCGACCGGACCGAAGGTTTCTTCATTGGCCAGCAACATCCCGGCATGGGCCTCACCGAGCACCGTCGGCTGGACGAACTGGCTGTCGCCCTCGGGGACGCCGCCACAGAGCAGACGGGCTCCCTGACTCAAAGCATCGTCGATATGCCGAGCAACCTTGCTCACCGCCGCCGCATTGATCAGCGGGCCGATGGTGGTATCCGCGTCCAGGCCATTGCCGACCTTGAGCTTGCCCACCTCCTCCACCAGGCGCTGGGCGAAGCGCTCGTAAATCCCATCCTGCACCAGGATCCGGTTGGCGCAAACGCAGGTCTGGCCAGCGTTGCGGAACTTGCTGAGCATGATACCGGCCACTGCCTGTTCCAGATCAGCGTCGTCGAACACAATGAACGGCGCGTTACCACCCAGTTCCAGGCTCAGGCGCTTGATGTGTTCGGCGCTCTGGCGCATCAGCAGCCGGCCGACAGCGGTGGAACCGGTGAAAGAGATCTTGCGCACCGTCGGGTTGCCGGTCAGTTCTTCGCCGATGCCGACGGGCATACCGGTCACTACGTTGAACACCCCGGCCGGAATGCCGACGCGCTCGGCGAGCACGGCCAGAGCCAGGGCGGACAGCGGAGTCAGATCCGAGGGTTTGACGATGACCGGGCACCCGGCGGCCAGGGCCGGCGCGCACTTGCGGGTGATCATCGCGTTGGGGAAGTTCCATGGGGTGATCGCGGCGCAAACCCCGACCGGCTGCTTGAGCGTGAGCAAGCGGCGGTCGCCGCTGGGTGCCGGGATGGTTTCGCCGTAAACCCGGCGGGCTTCCTCGGCGAACCATTTAACGAAACTGGCGCCATAGCGAACCTCGCCCTTGGCTTCGTTGATCGGCTTGCCCTGTTCGCAGGTCATGATCAGCGCCAGGTCGTCCAGGTTATCGATCATCGCCTGATACCAACGTTCCAGCAGCGCCGCCCGTTCTGCCGCCGGGCGTGCGCGCCAGGCCGGCCAGGCGCGTTCGGCAGCTTCGATGGCGCGTCGGGTTTCGCTGCCGTGCATCGCGGGTACGCGGGCGAGCAACTGGCCGCTGGCGGGGTCGATGACGTCAAGGGTGGCGGCGTTGTCGGCGCTGGTCCACTGACCGTCGATGTAAGCGAGTTCTACCAGCAGGCTGGGGTCTTTCAGGCGATGCTTGAGCATGATGTCGAGTCCTGTTCCGAGACAGCCTTCAGTCTATTGAGTCGTCCCGGACGAGGATGCTGAAAGCGCCGCCCCAGCAGTCGTCGAATGCTGAAAATCGGCATTCGACGGCAGGCTCTACTGTTGGTGGGGTGATAGATATTGTCGCGGTCAGACGATGTAGTGCTTGACGATGTCATTCAGTTTGCAGGCCAAGATCAACAGCTTCGCGAGCAGGCCCCCACAGTTGGACTGGGTACATCCGGAGAAGATTGATCGGCTGACAGGCCGCCATCGCAGCGATGCGACGACCCGACAAGCCAGCTCCCACAAAAAAATCAGCGCCCATCCGCTCTGCTTTTCACCACCCATCAGGCCGAGCGTTAGCTCGCCTGCAGCTGTTGATCTTGATGCACCTATATCGAGAGGCCGAGTGGAGGTTCTGCGCAGTGGGCAACCCGGCATGGATGCCGGGTTAGCCGCGCACGGCCATGGATGGCCGATCGCGGCGGGCCCTGAAGGAGCGAGCTTGCTCGCGAAAAACCTGAGAGCACCGCGGGGTGTCAGGCTCCCCGCGTCATCGTTGACCTCCATCGCGAGCAATCGAGCGTCGACCGGCTGCTCCTACAGGCCGGGCGGCGTTCCGTTTTTCCAAGTGACTCGCTGTAAAAGCGAAACCAATAGTAGCCGTGACCACAGAAACGGATATGTACACCGATCAATGTTCGGTGTCAGCAAGCGGGACACTAAAGCCGCATCGAGCCCAACAACCCTTGCAGAAAGTGCTCGCCGGCTTCCATCTGACTGATCTCGATGAACTCGTCAGGCTTGTGCGCCTGTTCTATCGAGCCCGGGCCACAGACCACCACCGGCACATCCAGGCGTTGTTTGAACAACCCGCCCTCGGTGCCGAATGAGACTTTGGCAGTGCCGGTGTCCGGGGCGGCGAAGTTTTTCAGGAAGCGCACCGCTTCGACGCTCGGGTGGGTATCGAGGCCCGGATAGACGTTCAGGGTTTCGATCTCGATATCCGCCACACTGGACAGCTTTTTGGCTTCGCGCACGATCACTTCGGCACGCTTGCGCATCTGTTCCAGGAACTGATCCAGGTCGTCCGCCGGCAAGTTACGCACTTCAAAATCCAGGGTGCACAAGTTCGGCACGATGTTCAGCGCCTTGCCGCCGACAATCTGCCCGACATGCACGGTGCTGTAGGGCACGTCATAGTCGGCATCCTGGGCGCCCTGCTCTTGCAGTTGCTGTTGGCTCTGACGCAGTGCCGCGATGAAATCGCAGGCCACGTGAATCGCATTGACCGAACGCGGCGCCAGCGAGGAATGGGCTTCCAGGCCGCGACAGTAAGTGCGGTAAGAACCCTTGCCCTTGTGCCCGAGCACGAACTGCATGTTGGTAGGCTCACCGATCACGCACAAAAACGGCCGTACCGGCGCCAGGTGCAGCACGTCGAGCAAACGCCGCACGCCGACGCAACCGATCTCTTCATCATGGGACAGCGCCAGTTGCAATGGCCGACTCAATGAATGGTCGGCGGCATCGAGCATGGCGTCGATAGCCAGCGCGACAAAGCCCTTCATATCGCAACTGCCACGCCCGTAAATCCGTCCGTCCTGCACTGTTGCCTGAAACGCCGGAAAGGTCCAGGCCTGCCCCGCTGCCGGCACCACGTCGGTATGGCCGGACAGCAGAATCCCCGGCACCTCCCGCGGACCGGTACTGGCGAACAGGTTGGCCTTTTTGCCAGTGGAGTCTTTGACGATCAGCGACTCGATGCCCTTGGTCAGCAGCAGATCGCGCACGTACTCAATCAAGGCCATGTTCGATTCCGCAGAAACGGTTTCAAAGGCCATCAGGCGTTTAAGAATGTCCAGTACACGGGGCTTCATGAGACCTTGCTCCGTTGCTCGACTGAAGAAGCGAACCGGTTGATGGAGAACGGCGAAATCGAAGTGCTGGTGCTGCCGGTGCTGATCAGTTCGGCCATCACGTCGCCCACGCCCGGACCGAGCTGGAAGCCATGGCCGGAGAAACCGAAGGCATAGAACAAGCCATCAACGGTGCCGCTTGGCCCCATTACTGGCAGGGAATCAGGCAGGTAACCTTCGATACCACTCCAGACCCGAATGATGTTCAGGTTGCCGACACCCGGCAGCAGGCGACGCATCTGATCGAACTGATTGAGAATGCTGCGAGGCTCGACATAGGCCCGGCGGTTGAGCATGTCCGGTTCGCTGCGATAGCCGCCACCGATGATGATGTTTCCACGGGGTATTTGACGGAAATAAATCACTTCCTCGGGAATCCTGGTATAGACACCGATGACTGTCGGCAAGGCGTAAGGCACTGGCTCGGTCACGGCCATTTGCGGACCATGGGTCTCCAGCGGCACCGGTTCGCCGAATTGCGCCGAGAGTTTTTGGCCCCAGGCGCCAGCGGTGATCAACAGCTGAGCGGCGCAGAACTGACGACCGTCGGTGGTGCTGATGTGGAACTCGCCGCCGACCTTCTGCACCTCGGCCACTTCCGTACGCTCTTCGATCCGCGCACCGAGGCGTCGTGCCGCGCGGGCAAATGCCGGGGCCGCCAGACGCGGGTTGGCATGCCCATCGTGGGGTGCATAAGAGCCGCCCTTCACATCCGGGCCGAGAAACGGAAAGCGCTTATGTAATTCGTCGCCACTAAAGATCTTCAGCTCCAGCTGCTCTGCCTCAGGGGCGTCTGCGTAGGCTTGCAGTTCGGCGATCTCGTCTTCGCGGTAACACACTCGCATATGCCCACTGGCGATGAATTCCAGGTCATCGTCAATCAGTTCTGGCAGACGCTTCCATAACGCCCAGGAACGATTGGCCAGTTCCAGCTGCCCGAGATAACGCCCTTGGCGTCGCACGTTGCCGAAATTCACGCCGCTGGCGTACTGACCGATCTGGTCGCGCTCCAGCAAGATCACCGACTGCCCGCGCAGGCGCAGGAAAAACGCCGCCGCCGAGCCCATCAGGCCGCCGCCGACAATCACGACATCGGCTTTCTGTACCGTCATGGCGACACCTCCTCGGTGAGTATCGAAAGGGGTTTGACCGGCGCCTGACCCCGTTGTCGGCCGACCTGTTGCACGCTGACGCCCGCGGCGGCTGCAATCACCTCTGCCCCGGCCTGCGAGCAATAACGCCCCTGGCAGCGGCCCATGCCGACCCGGCTGAATGCCTTGGCCCGGTTGACTTCACAGGCCCCCTTCTCACTGACGGTCCGACGCAACTCGCCGGCCGTGATCATTTCGCAGCGGCAGACGATCGCCTCGTCCGGCAGCGCTTTGGCCTGGGCGCTTGGCCAGGGAAACGCCTGTGCCAGACCGAGGCGAAATTCATCCATCACCGCCAGGGCTTGGCGTTGTTCGTCGCGCAACCCGATGTTCATCGGTTGCTGCTGATCCTCCAGCAGCGCCATGGCCACCAGCCTCCCGGCGTGTTCGGCGGCATCGGCACCGCGAATCTTCGAGCCGTCGCCGGCGGCATACACGCCGCTGACCGAGGTCCGGCCGTCTTCATCCGTGGCCAGCCACCATTGGCTCGACGCTTCATCGAAGCGCATACGGCAACCGGCCAGGTCGGCCAATTGAGTTTCCGGGCGCAGGTGATAACCCAGCGCCACGGCATCGCAATCCACCGTCAAGGTCTCACCGCGCGCCGTGCGCACGCGTACGCCACTGACACCTCTGGCCGCATCGCCCTGCACTTGAAGCGGCGAAATGCCCAGATGCACCGGGATCTTCGCGCGATACAACTGCGCCAATAACTTCATCCCGGTGAACAGCAACCCCGGGCGTGCCAGCAGTTTCGGCATGGCAAGGATGCGTTTGCTCAGAGGCGAAGTGTCGAGCACTGCCGCGACCTTGGCTCCCGCCTTCACATACTGACTGGCAACCAGATACAGCAACGGACCGCTGCCCATGAACACCACGCGGTGGCCGATGGACACAGCCTGAGATTTCAGGGCGATCTGCGCACCGCCGAGGCTATACGTGCCCGCCAACTGCCAGCCTTCGATCGGCATCAAGCGGTCGGTGGCACCGGTGCAGAGGATCAGCGCGTCGTAATCCACCGTCGAGTGCTTGCCCTGGCTGACACAGCACAGTTGCCCCGGTGTCAGGTTCCACACCAACGTGTCCGGGCGATAGTCGATCTGCCCGCGCAAGCGATCAAAGCACTGGTGCAGATCGTTGGCCTTGGCGGCTTCGGTGCCATACAACGTGGCGTAATCCCGGGTAAAACCTTCGGGCTGGCGACGGTAGATCTGCCCCCCATCACGACGATTTTCATCGATCAGGATGGGCTTGAATCCAGCGGCGACCAGGGTTTCGGCACAACGTGTGCCGGCCGGCCCGGCACCGACGATAACGACTCGATGAGTGCTCAGCCGCGCAGTGGCCATATCGCCTCCGGTTGTGTGGTGACAATATCCAGGCCTTCACGGACCTCATTGGAACAGGCACGTAGACGCTCGCCGCTGCGGGTCCAGACCCAACAGTCCTGGCAGGCTCCCATCAGGCAGAAACCGGCGCGGCGACCCGGATCGAACTCCGATTGGCGCAAGGCCGAACCCTGAGTCAGCAACGCGACCATCAGCGTATCGCCCTGCAGCGCCTCGATAGGCTTGCCGTCTACCTGAAGTTTGATGATGGGCCGGCCCTGTTCGGCCAGCCTTACGAAACGCCCGTTCATGCATAGGCTCCCACGGTCATGCTGTTGGAATCCTGCTGAGCTTTCAGCAGCTCGGCACTGTCGTGATGGCAAAGGACTTCACTGCCGCCAACGATCATCCGGCGGTCCGGCGGGATACAATTGCACAGGCCGTCGACCCGCACCGGGCAACGATTGAGGAACGTGCACAGCCCCGGCACATTGGCTTTTGCACCAATGGGCGGCAGCGTGCCGCAGGTCGTTGTTCCACAGCTTTCCAGCCAGCCCTGACGCAACTCCGGCACCGAATGGATCAACAAGTCGGTGTAGGGGTGGAACGGTGCCTGGGCGTACGACTGGCGACTGCCGGCCTGGATCTTGTGGCCGCTGTACATCACCACGATGTCGTCGCACAGCGCTCGCACGGTGGAGATGTCATGGCTGATGAACAGATAGGACACCCCCAGTTGCTGGCGCAGGTCGCGCAGCAGTTCGAGAATCGCTGCACCGACCACGGTATCCAGTGCCGAGGTCACCTCGTCGCAGAGAATCAGATCCGGCTTGGCCGCCAGGGCCCGGGCCAGATTGACCCGTTGTTTCTGCCCGCCGGACAGTTCGTTCGGACGACGTTCAGCCAGCGTGCGCGGCAAACGAACGAGGTCCAGCAACTCACCGATACGCTCGCGCAAAGCCGCACCCTTGAGGCCGAAATACATCTTCAGCGGGCGACTCAGAATCGTGCTGACGCTGTGCATCGGGTTGAGCGCGGTGTCGGCATTCTGAAAGACCATCTGAATGCGTCGGAACTGCTCGTCGGTGCGCGACGACAGGCTACCACCCAGGGGCTGGCCATCGAAGGTCAGCCCGCCCTGGGCCGGCTCCAACAACCCGGCCACCACCCGCGCCAAAGTCGACTTGCCAGAACCTGACTCACCGATGACGCCAATCGCCTGGCCTCTGCGAACCGTCAGATCAATGTCCTCCAATACCAGGATCGATGGCATGCCATGCGTGTTTTTGTTGCCGTAACCGGCGGTCAGTCCCTGGATAGTCAGCAAAGGCGTGTCTTCAGCGACACCGCAGGGTGGACGGATGGTGGTGTCCGGCCGTGCTGCCGCCAGCAAGCTGCGGGTGTATTCGTGGGCCGGGCCTTTAAGCAAGGGTGCCGTGGCGCTCTGTTCGAAGATCTCACCGCCATTGAGCACCACGATCTGATCGGCCATCTGCGCCACTACGGCCAAGTCGTGGGAGACGTAGACCGCCGTCGCGCCACGTTCACGGACCACCCGTTTAAAGGCGCGCAGCACATCGATCTGGGTGGTCACATCAAGCGCCGTCGTCGGTTCGTCGAGCACCACCAGCAATGGATCGCTGATCAGCGCCATGGCCGCCATCACCCGTTGCAGTTGCCCGCCGGAAACCTGATGAGGGTAACGCTGGCCAATGTGATCAGGGTCTGGCAGGGCCAGGTCGCGGAACAACTCGATGGCCTTGGCCTCAAGCACAGTCCTGCTGCCCAGGCCATGAATCAACGCCCCCTCAATCACTTGGTCGATGAGTCTTTTCGCCGGATTGAACGCCGCGGCGGCGCTCTGGGCAATGTACGACACACGGTTGCCGCGCAAGCCTTGCAGCTCGCCTTCGCTCAACGCCAGCATGTCGTGTTCGCCGATCTGTACCACCCCGCCCGCCAACCGACAACCGCGTCGGGCATAACCGAGTAACGCCAGGGCGATAGTGGTCTTGCCGGAGCCAGACTCACCGATCAACGCCAGCACTTCGCCTTTCTGCAGGGAGAAGCTTACGCCCTTGACGATTTCCACATCACCGAGCTCGCCACAGGCGACCACTCGCAGGTCCTGAACGCTAATTAATGCACTCATTTCAATGACCTCCCGAACGTCGACTACGTCGCGACGACAGTCGGTCGATAAACAGATTCACACCGATGGTCAGGGTGCCGATGGCCAAAGCCGGAATCACGATGGCAGGCGCACCCTGGTAGAGACCGCCGATGTTTTCGCGCACCAGCGACCCGAGATCGGCATCCGGCGGTTGCACACCCAGGCCAAGAAAACTCATACCGCTGAGCAACAACACAATGAAACCGAAGCGCAGCCCCAGATCTGCAAGCACCGGGTTGAGCATATTCGGCAGAATTTCCACGCAAGCCACATACAACCGGCGCTCGCCACGGGTACGAGCTACCTGCACGTACTCCAGCGCTTCAATGTTCACCGCCATGCTGCGGGCGATGCGGAATGCGCCTGGGGTGAAGCTCAATACCGCCGTGCAGATCAGCAAGGTGACCGAGGAGCCAAAGGCCGAGACCATGATCAGCGCCAGCATCTTGCTGGGGATCGAAATGAAGGCGTCCATCAAGCGACTGATCAACTCATCCAGCCACTTCGGCGACACCACCGACAGCAATGCACAACTGGTCCCCAGACCGCTGGCCAACACCGCGGCCACCAACGCCAGGCCGACGGTGAATCGTGCGCCGACGAGGATCCGGCTGAGCATGTCGCGACCCAGGTAATCGGTGCCGAACGGGTAAGCAGCGCTCAGGTTTTCGAAGACATTGTCGGAGACCACTTCCCCCACCGGATGCGGTGCCAGCCATGGGCCGAAGATAGCCACCAGCAACCAGATCACACACATCGCAGCGCCGATCAGGCCGAGCCAGGACGATCCGTGGGAAACCTTGCCCAGCGCCAATTTGGTAGTAGCCGGCGATTTCACAATGAGATTGTTCATTGATTTCTCAGCCTCGGATTGGAAAGAATCGCGCACAGGTCGGCAATCAGCACCAACGTCAAATACGCCGTACAAAACAACATGGTGCAGGCTTGAACCAGGGCCATGTCGCGGTTGGTCACGGCATCGACCATCAGGCTGGCGATGCCGGGGTAGTTGAAGATCGTTTCAACGATCACCACCCCGCCCAACAGGTAAGACAGGCTCAAGGCGATGGCATTGGCGATGGGCCCGATGGCGTTGGGCAAGGCATGGCGTAGAACGATCCGAATCTTGCTCACACCTTTGAGCCGGGCCATTTCCACGTAAGGGCTGTCGAGCTGATCGATCACCGCCGCCCGGGTCATGCGTGCCATCTGCGCGACAATCACGCAGCACAGCGTCATCACCGGTAAGGCGTAAGTGCGCATGAATTGCCAGGGCGAAGTGATGTCACTGGCGTAGGACAACGCCGACAACCAACCCAGGTTCACCGCGAAAATCAGCACTGCCAGGGTCGCAACCAGAAACTCTGGCACCGCCACCATGGTCAAGGTAAAAAAGCTCAGGACACTGTCGATGCGCCCGCCCCGGCCCATGGCCGAACCGATGCCCAGAATCAACGCCACCGGCACTGATACCAGCGCCGTGGCGGCCGCCAGCATCAGGGTGTTGGGCAAACGCCCGGCCATCAAGTCGCTGACCGGCATGGCGTTGGACACCGACTGCCCCATGTCACCGCTAAGCAGGCTCATCAACCAGTGCAGGTAACGCAACACACCGGGCTGATCCAGCCCCATTTTCAGGCGCAAGGCTGCCACCTGCTCGGGCGTGGCGAATTGCCCCAGAGACTGTTGTGCCGCGTCTCCCGGCAGCACCGCCGTGATGGCGAACACCACCATGGACACAATCAACAAGGTCACGATCGCCGCGCCCAGGCGCCGGCCGATCAACCACAGTGTGTTGCTGTTCATCACCCTATCCTCATGCAATGTAGCTGCAGCAAAAACCCGACTTTCATCAAGCGTCCAGCCAGACCTGCTCGGCAAACATGTACCCCATGAAACCGCCCAGGGGGTTGGTGCCGTAGCCCTTGACTCGCTGATCGGCACCATCGATGTTGCTGATGAACACCGGCACGCCGATACCGCTGTGCTCATGCACCAGGGTTTGCATATCTGCGTACATCTTGCCGCGCTTGGCCTCGTCGGTTTCACCTCGGGCTTGTACCAACAGTTGGTCGAACTGTTCGTTTTTCCAGCCGGACTCATTCCAGGGTGCTGTCGACTGGAAGAACTGCGAGAAAAGCATGTCGGCATTGGGCCGCGGATTGATGTTGCCAAAGCTCAGCGGGTGCTTCGCCCAATGGTTGGACCAGTAGCCATCGCTCGGCAGACGGTTGACGTCGAGCTTGAGCCCCGCCTGTTTGGCTGACTGCTGCAGCAGCACGGCGATGTCCACAGAACCTGTCGCAGCTGGCGAGCACATCAGCGGCATGGTGATGCTTTCCATGCCGGCCTTTTTGAGCAGAAACTTGGCTTTTTCCGGATCGTAGGCACGTTGTGGCAGGTCGGCGTTGAAGAAGCGCGCACCGGGTGCGATCGGGTGATCGTTGCCGACCCTGGCGTAGCCACGGAATATCGCCGACTTGATCTGCTCGCGGTCCAGCAAGTATTTCATGGCCTGGGTGAATTCCGGGCTTTGGCCTGGCATCTGGTCTTGACGAATGATCAGGTCAGTGTAGTTACCCGACGGCGAGTCCACGACCCGATGCTTGGTGCTGGCCTTGATGCGAACCGTTGAGCGCGGGTTAACCTCGTTGACGATGTGCACGTCGCCCGACAACAGGGCGTTGATCCGTGACGGCTCGTCGGCAATGGCGATAAATTCGATCTCGTCCAGATACGGCAAGCCGGGTTTCCAGTAATTGGTATTGCGCACACCAATCGAACGCTCCCCGGGTTTGAACTCCTTGGCCTTGAACGGACCGGTACCGATACCCTGGCTGAAATCGCTCGTACCCTCGGGAACGATCAACATGTGAGAGATGGCAAGAACCGACGGCAATTCAGCATTCGGGCCGCTCAATTGAATCTGCACTTCGTGGGTGCCGACGGCCTTGACCTCAGCGAACTGCGACGCCAGCGGCAGGACCTTGGAACCGGTGATTGGATCCTTGTGCCGCAACAGAGAAAACACCACGTCGGCCGCTGTCAGAGGCTTGCCGTTGTGGAAGGTCACGTCCTTGCGCAGGCTGATCACCCAGAGCGTGGCGTCAGTGGTTTCGATACGCTCGGCCAACTCTAGCTGCGGCACCATATGGCTGTCGAAACGCGTCAGACCGTTGTAGAACATGTAATGGCGCACGTAGTCGGTGGACGACGAACCTTTGGCCGGGTCCAGGGTGTCGGCGGTGGAACTGGACGAGCCTGCGACGCGGATACGACCGCCGGGCTTGCCTTTGCCAGGGCTTGCAGCTTCCTCGGCAAACAGCTTGCCGGCGGCGCCGAACAGGCTGCCGGCACCCGCGACGGCCACTCCGGCCAATCCCAGCATTTGCAATGCATTGCGGCGTGACATGCCACGATTGAGCCCTTCAAAAACACGCAGACTTTCTTCACCGGTGATCAACTGGGAGTCGATATTCTTTTTATCGTCAGTCATGTCAGTCCAACCTTTCGCAAATGATAAGGCTCAAGTGCTGGCGATTAAGCGCAGCGTGATTGAAACGTAAAAATGAGAAGCAACCACATGAACTCAGTGCAGGTAGTCCTGCAGGCGGTAATACGCACCCACCAGAGGCAGGAACCAGGGTTTGCCGAAATGCCCGGGAATGGCCGGCCAATCGAGTTCGCGCCACGGGTTGGCCTCGACCTTGCCGGCCATGACCTCGGCCATGACCTGCCCCATGTGCACCGACATTTGCACCCCATGACCGCTATAACCCATGGAGTAATAAACCCCTCCATGCTGCCCGGCCCGGGGTAACCGATCGGAGGTCATATCCACCAGGCCACCCCAGCAGTAGTCGATCCTCACGCCAGCCAGTTGCGGAAACATCTGGACCATCGCCGCCTGCAATACCTTGCCGCTCTTGGCGTCGGAAATGCTGTCGGACATGGCAAACCGGGCACGACCGCCAAACAGCAAGCGGTTGTCCGGCGTCAGGCGGAAGTAGTTACCGATCATGCGGCTGGTGACATAGGAACGCCGTGCCGGTAGCAAGCTGTCGATCAGGGCCTGCGGTAGCACCTCGGTGGCGATCACGAAACTGCCCACCGGTACGATCCGCCGCCGATACCAGCCCAATCCGCCCTGCTGGCACGTGCCTGTGGCCAGCAGAACCTGCGTGGCGTGTAGCGAGCCCTTGGTGGTATTGACCTGATAGCCGCCGGCACTGGCTTTCCAGTCCGTCACCGTCACGCCTTGAAAGATCAGCGCGCCGTGACGGGCTGCCGCCTCGGCCAGTCCGACACCGAAGCGCCCGATGTGCATCTGCACGCCGTTGCGTTGCAGCATGCCTCCATGGAACTGGGCCGAGTTGGCTTCAGCACGGGCCTCTTCTGGAGAGAGCAACTCGACATCGGCGTCGACCTCCCGCCGAATCAATTCGCAGGTGCGCGCCAAACCTTCGTAATGCATCGGTTTGGCAGCCAGCTTGAGCTTGCCATTGCGTTTGAGGTCGCAGGCAATCTGCTCCTGCTCCACCAATGAAACGACGCTCTGTACAGCGCTTTCATAGGCCTGGTAATAAGCACGCGCCTTATCAGCGCCGAGGCTGGCGCTGAGTGCCGCGTAGTCCTGGGCAACGCCGGTGCTGCAGTGGCCACCATTGCGCCCCGAAGCCTCGCCAATCACCCGCCCGCCTTCCAGCACCACCACACTGGCCCCCTTCAAGGCCAGGGCGCGGGCCGCGGCCAGGCCAGTGAGACCACCACCGACGATGGCCACATCGACCTGCCCGGGCAATGCGCCGAGCTGTGCACCGGTGAATTGCGGTGCGGTATCGAGCCAATAGGACTCACTGCCCATGTCTAACCCCTTTTGCCTTGAAGAGTGCCCTGAGACTTAGAGACCGACCAACCCGGGCAATGCGCCGATATCCGGGATCTGGTGGTAGCCATAGACGGCATTCGCCGGCTGTTCATGACCACGAGCAACGAAGGCCTTGTTCTTGATCTTCATGTCGTGGGCCGGCATCAGGTCGTAACGGAAGCTCGAGGACACATGCAAAACGTCCTCAGGCCCGCAGCCGAGGTTATCGAGCATGAACTCGAAGGCGGCCAGGCGCGGCTTGTAGGCCTGGGCTTGTTGGGCGGTGAAGACTTTATGGAAGGGAGCGCCGAGCTTGTCGACGTTGGACATGATCTGCTCGTCCATCGCGTTGGAGAAAATCACCAGGGGAATCTTGTCGGCGATTTTTGCCAGGCCGGCCGGTACGTCGGCATGTGGCCCCCAAGTCGGTACGGCGTCGTAGTAGAGTTGGCCTTCACCCCGGTACTCGACACCCCAACGCTTACAGACGCGCGCCAGGGCGGTCTTGATGATCTCATCATACGGCCGCCAGTCACCCATCACCTGATCCAGACGATAGGCGGAGAAGTCCTTGACGAACTGATCCATTTGCTCAAAAGGGACACGATCGGCGAACAGTTCGCGCGTCATGTTTCCCATTTGAAAGTTGGTCAACGTGCCATAGCAGTCAAAGGTAATAAACTTGGGTCGAAGAAAGCTCATGAGTGCGGTCCTTAATGATGGTTGAGGTCATGACGGGGCAAGCAATTACTCCGTTCTGGAAGCATCGGAGCAACGCTGCATCACGGATTTATTACAACACCAAGAGACCATGCATAAACTGTTAAAAGTATAGGCTGCTTGGTACAAACCACCGTTTTGCAGGGCTTGCTCAGCAGACTTTGCGGGATGCTCCAGACCCGGGCGCTCCACCCCCTGTTTCTACGCCTTTGCGGGCTTTTATGGTGCGCTGGCAAGCCACGCACAACGCAATGTGCGGCAGTATTCATGACTGGCGAAAGGAGAACGGGGGCATTTTCTGAGGCGCGCCCGCTGATTGTGCTGCGAGGTGAGGCGGGGCCAATCAAGCGTCAATGCGCTTGGGGACAACCTTGCTTCTATATAGCGATAGGCGTGACATACCGGTCAAAGCAACATCTGTACGCGTCGTGACAGCTCTACAAAGGCGGCGCATTGCACGATGCAGCACCACGTCCCTTCCTGCTTATCTATATGGCCCACCACCGCCACCGATGAGCCTGCGACCGCACTGACCGGTAATGGTCTCATTGAGCTGTCTATCAGCAAGGTTTCTGACGAAATCGGGTCAACTTGCGCTCATACAAAGTCAGCCTGACAGATACGGCAGATTCTCCCTTGCAAACCTCAAGAACAGCACATTTCATCTGGCACGCTTTGTTAGCTTATTGAGAAGACGCGGCATAGCGATGTCCTGGTCGCCACGGCGATGTTCTGGTGATTTCCACGTTCGGCTTGATCTATGTTTCAGCGGCCTTGCAGGGTCGCGAGCCAGACCGCCCTCTGCTGCTTGCAGTGCCTATTACCGCTCAAGGGAGCCAGTTGGATGACAATACAATCTTCGAATAGCTACAGCGTTGATCCGCAAACGTCTCACAAATTTTATATCAATGGCTGTTGGTCTTCCCCGGCAATCCCGGCAAGTTTGCCGGTGGTCAATCCGGCCACTGAAGAGGTCGTTGCGCAGGTCGCGCAAGGGTCCGCCGAGGATGTTGATCGGGCAGTCGCTGCGGCGCGTGCAGCATTTGCTGGTTGGTCTGCCACCTCGGCAGAATCACGCGCGCTTTTCCTTGGAAAAATCTACGACCTGATCCTTGAACGAAAAGAACAGCTTGCCCAGGCGATCTCTCTGGAAATGGGCGCTGCCATCGGTTCCGCACGAGCCATGCAAGTGCCTCTTGCAGCCGAACACGTTCGGGTCGCACGTGATCTGCTGTCCACTTATCGTTTCCAGACGGTTGAAGGTGGAACCGCGATTGAACGCGAACCCATAGGCGTCTGCGGTCTCATCACTCCGTGGAACTGGCCGCTTTATCAAATCACCGCGAAAGTCGCCCCGGCTATTGCTGCCGGATGCACTGTGGTCCTCAAACCAAGCGAACTGTCGCCTCTGAGCGCCCTTCTTTTTGCACAACTGGTCCATGACGCAGGCCTTCCACCAGGCGTCTTCAACCTCGTGAACGGAAGTGGATCCGAGGTCGGCGCTGCGATGGCTGCGCACCCTGATATCGATATGATTTCGATTACCGGCTCCAACCGCGCGGGCGCGCTGGTCGCACAGGCGGCCGCCCATACGGTGAAGCGCGTCACACAAGAATTGGGAGGCAAATCCCCGAACATTCTGCTTCCCGACGCCGACTTTGCCAAAGCCGTCCCACTGGGCGTGATGTCAGCGTTGCGCAACGTCGGACAATCGTGCAGTGCGCCGACAAGAATGATCGTACCTAAGGACCGGCTGGCGGAGGTTGAAACGCTGGCAGCCGAAACCGCCAATGCGATCATCGTGGGTGATCCGCGATCGGAAGCTACGGTGCTCGGTCCGATTGCCAACGAGGCCCAGTTCAATCGCGTGCAAGCCATGATCGAGGCTGGCCTGAGTGAGGGTGCAAAACTCGTTTGCGGCGGACCAGGACGTGTGCCGGGTTATGAGAAGGGCTTCTACACTCGACCGACAGTATTCTCCGACGTAGATACCGCAATGCGCATCGCCCAAGAAGAAATTTTCGGGCCGGTGCTGTGCATCATTCCGTATGAGACGATCGATGAGGCGGTCGTTATCGCGAACGATACGGTATACGGCCTGAGCGCCCATGTTCAGTCTCAGGACCTTGATCTAGCGCGTGCAGTGGCCTCTCGTATCCGCGCGGGACAAGTGCTTCTGAATTACCCCGCCTGGAATCCGATGGCTCCATTCGGTGGTTATAAACGTTCTGGTAATGGTCGTGAGTATGGTGTCTACGGTTTTGAGGAATACCTGGAAACCAAGGCAATCATTGGATTCGGCGGATCACTTGATAGTACTTCCCGCACGTAGAACTCATTCAAATGTTCGGTGCCGTCCAATTCGGCTAGCCACCGATGCGGACGCCCATCGCACAGACCGGTTGAATCCACAGCCAAAAGCGGACGCTTTTCAAACGTCCGCTACGGCTGAATTGTCTTAAGGAAATCGACTCGTCCTCAGCCTTTTTCGCTCAGCCTCCAGGCCGGCTTCGATACTGACGCGCCAGATCCGGCTCATGGTGGCTCTACCCCTTCGATTCGTTGGCACAGATCATCGAGGAAGTCTGCGGCAGGAGCACCATTCACGGCCCGGTGATCGAAGGTCAGCGAAAGGCCCATGAAGTCGCGCTCTGATAACGAACCATCGGCGCCTCGTTGCAGGCGACGCTGGATGCCTCCCAGCCCGATAATGGCCACCTGAGGGACATTGAGGATGGGCGTGAAGAAACGCACCCGCGACAGCCCCAGGTTGGTCACGGTCACCGTGGCGCCCGTCAGCTCCTTCACCGAGAGCTTCCCGGACAGTGCCTTGTCCACCAGGGCCCGGCGTGCAAGTGCCAAGCCCTGCGCATCCAGTTGGTCGGCATCGAACAGTGCGGGCGCCACCAGCAGATCGTCCGGCAGCGGGATCGCCAGACCGAGATGCACCGAACCATGCCGCGTGATCTGGTTATCCTGCAGGGTTGCGTTGAGTCCCGGATGGTTCTTCAGGGAACATACGATCTCAAACAGCAGCAGGTCCTGGAGCGATACCTGGCTACCCGCAGCCTTCAGCTGCGCCCGTTTCGCCTGCAGGTTGGTCAACTCGCATTCAGCGTGGTGAGTCAGTTGCGCGGCAGTCTGCAAGCTTTCGCTCATCTTCGCAGCGATCATTTTTCGCATGCCTTTCAAGAGCACGGTGCTACCGGTACGGGCAGCAACATTCAGTATGTGCCCCATGGCTCACTCCACTAACCCGATGGTCGCGCCTTTGGCGACCACCGCGTCTTCTTCTTCGAGGATTTTCAGCACGCCCGAAGCCGGCGCCTCGATCTCGAACTGGGCCTTTTCAGACATGATTTCTGCCACCAGGTCGCCTTGGCCAACTTCCGCGCCGTCACTGACCAGCCAGGAGGTGATCACGGCTTCAGCGTCGCCTTCCCAGAGGTCGGCGGGAATCAGGATTGAGTTGGACATGTCGTTACTCCTCGTTCTTCAGGTTCTGGTAGGCCGCAACGATCTTTGCTGCGCAAGGCAGCGCCCATTGCTCCATCGGCGGTGTGAAAGGAATCGGAATGTCGGGGAAAGCCACTCGCTGCGGGCGCGCCTTGAGCATCCCGATGTCGTGTTCGACGACGCTAGCGATGATTTCGCCGCTCACACCAAAGCTGTGGTAGTCCTCGTCGACAACGATGAGTCGGCCGGTCTTGCGCACAGAGGCGATGACGTGCTCACGGTCCAGCGGCACCAGACTGCGCAGGTCCACGACTTCGGCGCTGACACCCTGCTGCTCCAACTGCCGGGCAGCGCGCAGCGCGTGATGCACGCCGGCGCCCAGGCTGACGATACTGACATCACTGCCTTCGCGGACCGTCTTCGCCTTGCCGATCTCCACGGTATAGGGTTCCTCCGGTACAGCCACCGTGGCGCCCTTTTCGGTACCCAGCCAGCCCATGCCCTGCAGCGACTTGTGGAACAGGTAGATGACCGGGTTGTCATCACGAATGGCGGCGGTCATCAGGCCCTTGGCGTCGTAGGCGTTGCTCGGCACCACCACCTTCATGCCAGGCAGGTGAGCGAAGGTGCCGTAAAGGCACTGCGAATGCTGCCCGCCGTCGGAGTAGCCGGCACCGGTGGATGCCATCAGCACCATGGGCACGCTGACCTTGCCGCCGGAGAAGTAGGTGTTCTTCGCCATCAGGTTGTAGATCGCGTCCATACAGACGCCGAAGAAGTCGACGAACATCAGTTCGACAATCGGACGCATGCCGTCAGAGGCCGCGCCCACGGCAGCGCCGATGAAGGCGGTTTCCGAGATAGGCGTATCGCGAATGCGCGCGCTGCCGAATTCTTCATGCAGGCCACGGGTATTGCCGAACACCCCGCCGAGTTGGCCAATGTCCTCGCCCATCACGAAGACGCGTGGGTCGAGGCGCATTTCCTGGGCCATCGCCTCGGCCATGGCGCGGGCGATGGTGAGTTTGCGTTCTTTGATTGTTGCGGACATGTCTCGTTTCCTCCGTCGATGGGATCAGTGACGGGCAGCGGCAGGCGCGGACGGCCTGACGATGATCTTCACGTTCTGGTCCTTGTTGTTGACCAGCTCCTCGAAGCCCTGCTCGAGGATGTGTTCCAGTTCGATCCGCCCGGTGATCAGCGGAGTGACGTCCAGGCGGCCGTCGGCGATCAGGGCGATGACATCGGCGAACTCACCGTTGTAGGCCAAGGCGCCAATGACCTGCTTTTCGGTGGCGACGATTTCGAAGAAGTTGAATTCGCTGGGCTCCTCGAAGATGCCCACCATCACGCAGCGCCCGCCCTTGCGAATGACATCGATAGCCAACTTGGCAGTGCTCTTGTGGCCGATGCACTCGAAGGAAACCGCGGCACCATATCCATCTGTCAGTTCGCGCACCGAAGCAATGGCATCGCACTGGCTGGGGTCAAGCACCTCGGTGGCCCCCACCTCAAGCGCCTTCGCCTTGCGCGCCGTGGACATTTCGAGCGCGATGATCCGGGCCGCACCCGCGGCACGGGCGCACATGATGGTGCACAGACCGATGGTTCCAGCGCCGACTACCACCACTGTCTGGCCGAGGAGGCTGCCGGCCTTCTTCACCGCGTGCATGCCAACTGCCAGAGGTTCGATCAGCGCGCCGGCCTCATCAGGGAAACCTTCCGGTAGGCGGTACAGCAGATTTGCCGGGATGTTGACCAGTTCAGCGAACGCACCGTTGTTCATCAATCCGGTGAAGGCGAGGTTCTCGCACAGGTTGTATTGGCCCTGCTGGCAGAACCAGCATTTGCCGCAATGCTGGCAAGCATCGGCGGCCACACGCTCACCTACTGCAAAGTTCTGGACCCCCTCCCCCACGGAGACAATCTCGCCGCAGAACTCGTGGCCGAGAATGCACTGCCCTTTGAGGCCAGTCAGTGGATGGGCAGTATCAGTGGGAATGAATACCGGCCCGGCCAGGTATTCGTGCAGGTCCGAGCCACAGATGCCGCACCATTGCACACGGATTTGCACCCAGCCCGCCTGAGGTTGTGGCGGGCAGGCAACGTCCTGCAGGCGGATGTCGCGTCGGCCATGCCAAACTGCGGCCTTCATCGTCGGTTGTCGGTACATGTCGGTCTCCTTCTTGTCGTTGTTGTGGCGGGCTCCGTTCACACGAACACCCTTTCCAGAGCTTCTTGCGGTGCCGGATAGGCACTGTCGCGGGCGAACTGCACCGCAGCGTCGACGCGTCCTCGGGCACGTTCTTCAATGGCGGCGGCGCCGACCTCGTCCAGCACGCCCAGATCCAACAGGCGTTGGCGGTAAACCGGAATCGGGTCCTTTGCCAGCAGGGCTTGCTTCTCGCCGGCAGGACGGTAGGTTTCGCCGTCACCCATGAAATGGCCGGCCAGGCGGTGAGTTTCGATCTCGATCAGGCTCGGCCCTTCACCGGCACGGGCCCGAGCAATGGCCTCACCGGCCGCGGCGAAGATCGCGTCGGCGTCGTTACCCGGGACGAACACGCCGGGCATGCCATAAGCGGCAGCACGCAGGTAGTTGCGCTCGATGGCAGTCGAAGAGGCCTTGGCCACCGAGATGCCCCAGGCGTTGTCCTCGATGACGAAGACCACCGGCAGCTTCCACAGCGCGGCCAGATTCAGGGTTTCGTGGAAGGCTCCCTGGTTCGCTGCGCCTTCACCCAGGTAGGCCACGGCGACTCCGGACTTACCCTGTAATTGGCGCGATAACGCAGCACCCACCGCAGGGCCCATGCCTTGGGCGATGATGCCGGAGCAGGAGAAGTTCACCCGTGCGTCGAACAGGTGCATATGGCCGCCGCGGCCGCCAGACAGGCCGGTCTTTTTGCCGAAGATCTCGGCGACCATCTCGTCCAGGTCTACGCCCTTGGCCACGGCGATGTGGTGTGGGCGGTGAGTGGCGGTGACGATGTCCTCCACCGCGAGGTGGGCGCAGACACCGACGGCGCAAGGCTCCTGACCGTTGGACAGGTGCATCTCACCGGGAATTGGCCCATTGGCCATGTTGAATACAGGCGTCTTGCCTTCCATGTAGATTCGTTCGATGGACTCCTCCAGGTAACGGCTGACGAGCATCTGCTCGAGCATCCAGAGTCGCTGGGCTTTGCTGGGTGTGGTCATGGGATTGGCTCCTCAGAGGGCGCGCTGGTTCATCAACGCGCCGATGTGCTCGGCCTGGCGCAAGGCCAGGGCGACAATGGTCAGGGTCGGGTTCTGCCCGCCGCTGGTGGTGAACTGGCTTCCGTCGGAGACGAATAGATTGGGGATGTCGTGGCTCTGGCCCCATTTGTTCACCACGCCGTCGGAATCCTTGGCGCTCATGCGGTTGGTGCCCATGTTGTGACTGGCCGGGTAAGACGGCAGGCGGATCACCTCGGTGGCACCGACCGCCTCGTAGCACTTGCGGGTCTGCTCCACACCGTGATTACGCATGGCGGTGTCGAAGGCATGGTCGTCCTTGTGCACCACCGGGACGGGCAGGCCGTACTGGTCCTTCTCGGCGCCGTGGAGGGTGATGCGGTTGCTCTCCATGGGCAGGTCCTCACCGCACAACCACACGCCGGACATATGGTCGTAGCGCTCCATCCGCGAAGCGAAGGCACGCCCCCAGCCCTGCGGGGTCGGATCGAGGAAGGCGGACATGAACGGCAGGCCGAGGGACAGGATTTCCAGCCGGTAGCCACCGACGAAGCCCCGCGAAGTGTTGTTGTACGACTCGTCGGAAATGATTCCGGCACAGGTGGTGCCCCGATACATGTGAATCGGCTTGGGCAGCACTGCGTAGATGCCCGCGGTGGTGTGACACATGTAGTTGCGCCCAACCTGACCGGAGGAGTTGGCCAGGCCGTCCTTGAACATCGAGGACTCGGAGTTGAGCAACAGGCGCGGCGACTCGATGGAATTACCGGCCACGCACACCACTCTGGCCTTCTGGCGCTGCTGGCGACCCTCGGCGTCGGCGTAAACCACCCCGGTGACTCGGCCGCGGGCATCATGTTCGATGCGAAGCGCCATGCTCTGCGGACGCACCTCACAGTTGCCGGTAGCCTCCGCGCGGGGGATATCGGTGTAGAGAGTCGACCACTTGGCGCCGATGCGGCAGCCCTGCATGCAGAAGCCGATCTGCATGCAACCGGGACGACTGTCATAGGGCTGCGTGTTGATCGCCATGGGGCCGGACTGGATTTCCTTGTAGCCAATGCGTTGGGCGCCTGTGGCCAGGACCTTGAAGGAGTTGTGCCATTGGTGATAAGGCATTCCGGTGCTTGGACCGGTCACGCCCATGTGCTTCTCAGCCTTGACGTACCAGGGCTCCAGCTCCTCATAGCTGATTGGCCAGTCCAGCACATTGGCGCCCTTGATATCGCCGTTCTCGGTGCGCATGCGAAACTCGAAGTCGCGAAAGCGCAAGGCCACGCCGGCCCAGTGCACGGAACTGCCGCCCACCGCTTTGACGATCCAGGCCGGCAGGTTCGGGTGGTTGCGTGCCACGTCCCAGCCGCCGGTGGCGATGCGTTTGTCGAGCCAGGAAATCTTGTTGAACATGGCCCACTCATCGTTTTCGATGTCGGACATCTCGTAACGCTTGCCGGCTTCCAGCACCACGGTACGGATTCCTTGCTTGGCCAAGGCGTGAGCCAGGGTCCCGCCACCGGCGCCCGAGCCAATGATGACGACGACATCGCTGTCGTCCTGGGAGTATTTCGCTGCCATGGGGTTAACCCTCATTGTTGGAATGGATGGAGCCGCGAAGAGAAGGCTGATCAGAGCCAGTCGAGGTCGTTGAAGCCACGCGCGATATAGCCACCTTTCTCCACCGACGAGCCCTCGTAGCCAAACAGTGGGAACAGCGTCTTGTTGTCGTAGATGCCAAACATCAGCGCACTGCGGGTTTCGCGGAAGAACGGCGTGGTCTCGATCTCGCGAAGCAGGGCGACACGATCATCCTCACTGACGATCTCTTCAAAAGGCCGGCCCTGTGTGGCGCGGGCTCGCCCCTGCAGGGTCTTCAAGCCATCGTTGACCAGGTCCGGGTGTTTACCGAGCAGCTCGACCAGCGACTTGGCATACGGCGCATCGCCGAGCCGGTCATGGGGATAGATATCGCGCCCCATCTGCAGCAGCCCGGCGGGCAACCGGGGCAACACGTCGTCGGCGATGACGGTGACGGGAATGAGCTGGCTGAAAACGGCGGTAGCGCCGATGATCAGGGCCGACTGCCCCGAAAGACTGAGGAAGCGCCGGCGGCTCAGAGGGCCACTCAGGGGTGAAGAGTCATGCATGGCAGAGCTCCAGGCTTTTGCCGGCACGCCTGTAAGGTGGGAACAGGTGTGGCCGACGTTATTGTTATTAGTCCGGGTGCCTTTTCGGCCCCTTCGGTAGTGAAGGGGCAACTTGTGTGCCAATGCCAAAAACCAATCTTAACCTGCTGTTTTTAAATGATTTTTTATCAATAAAAAAACATCTTTCGAGCATGACCTGTAAAGCGAAGGCTTTACACCTGTAAGCATCCGTCCAGGCGTTTTACATGCGTAAAGGCTGGCGATACCTGAACTGAGTGCGAGATCGCAGCGGCGGCATTGCCGGGCACCGCCAACAAATAAGGGGGCCATTTACCTAATGCCAGTCAGTTAAGGGACCGACCAGCGCTGATTAACCTGTGGCGAGGGAGCTTGTCGGATCGCCGCACCGTCCCGCCGGGCAGCGAAGCGGCCCCAACAAATGGGCCTGCTGCGCAGTCCAGCGGGAGCAAGCTCCCTCGCCACGGGTTCAGTGCCTCGGCTTAACTGATCGGCATTAGGCCATTTACCGGTCTTCTGGCGGTGGGCCAGCCGTGATCAACGAGGGAAGTGACAGCGCAGGGCTAAACTCGTAATGTGATTGCAACCGTGCCAGCCCGCCCCCCACGTGCTGATGCCAAACAAGAACAAGATCGTCACGGACCCCTCATCCCGTGCCCGGGAGGCCGCATGAGCACCCTTTCGACCCCCAGCCTGCACATCGACACTGTGCTGTCCTACGCCAGCGATAGCGCCGGGCACGAATCCATCATCACCCGGTCCTGGAAGCGTTGTATCCAGGATTACGGTCTGGATCCGGCCAAGCCCGCGCCACCGCGGTTTGTTCCGCGTCAGGTATTGCGCGAACACCAGGACCACGCGGACGAGCTGATCAACGTGGCCCGTGCAGGCGTCGAGCAGTTGTACCGCCACATCGCCGAGCTGGGGTACGTCATTCTCCTCACCGATAGCCGGGGGATCACCGTGCAGTTCCTCGGCGATCCACTGGATGAAGCGGCGCATCGCAAGACCGGCCTGTACCTCGGCGCCGACTGGAGCGAGAACCACGCAGGAACCTGCGCGGTGGGGACCTGTATCAAGGAGCAACTGCCGCTGACCTGCCACCACCATGATCATTTCAGCGCCCATCACATCGCCCTGACCTGCACTGCAGTGCCCATCTTCAATCCCCACGGGCAGCTGCTGGCCGTGCTGGATATCTCGGCATTGAATTCACCACCGTCCAAAGACTCCCAGCAATTCGCCCTGCAACTGGTCAAGCAGTACGCGCGAATGATCGAGGATGCCTACTTCCTGCGCCGCTACCGTGAAGCTCATATCCTCTGCTTCGACCGTTCCCGCGAGTTCGTCCTGATCAATCGCCAGTACCTGCTGGCGATTGCCGGGGATGGCAGTCTCCTGGCGGCGAATACCGCGGCCCGTGTACTGCTCGCCGAATGTGGCTTGCAGTTGCCGGAGCGGCCTTCGGCACTGGCGCGCCGGATCGGTATCCAGGATCTGTTCGACTGCGAACCTGAAGACATCTTCAGCATCCCCCGCGCCAGCCCCGACCAGGTACGCGCCTTCCGTACCCACCGTCAAAACGCCCTGTTCTTCGCCGCGTTGATGGAGCCCAGCCGAGCGCCCGTTACCCCTCAAGCTCAACGTTCGAGTGAGGAACGCTGCCCGCTGGATGATCTCTCCGACGATGACCCCGCCATGCGCAAGATGCTCGCTCGTGCCAAGCGACTGTGCAACGAGCCGCTGAACGTGCTGCTCAATGGCGAAACCGGTACCGGCAAAGAACGCCTTGCCCGCGCTTTGCACGACAGCAGCAACAGGCGCAAGGCCCCCTTCGTCGCCATCAACTGCGCGGCAATGCCTGAGTCATTGATAGAGAGCGAACTCTTCGGCTACCAGCCAGGCACCTTCACCGGGGCACGCAGCAAGGGTATGCGAGGGCTGATCCAGCAGGCCGATGGCGGCACACTGTTCCTCGATGAAATCGGAGACATGCCGCTGCATCTGCAGACGCGGCTGCTGCGCGTGCTTGCCGAGCAGGAAGTGATGCCACTGGGCAGCGAAAAACCGATCAAGGTCAATATCCGCGTCATCGCGGCCAGTCACCGCGACCTGCGGCAGTTGATTGAACGAAACGAGTTTCGCGAAGACCTCTACTACCGCCTCAATGGCGCGATCCTGCGCCTGCCGGCGCTGCGCGAACGGGCCGACAAGAACTACCTGATAGAACGCATTTTCAGAGAGCTCTGTGAACAGCGCCAACGTCCCGCACGAATCCGGGGCGACGCCATGAGTGCTCTCCTCGGCTACGCCTGGCCAGGCAATATCCGCGAGCTGCGCAATGCGTTGCAGTACGCGCTGGCCACCGCGGAGACGGATGAGATCACGGTGAACGACCTGCCCGAAGAATGCCTGCCGAGCGTCAATCAAAAACAGGCCAGGCGTTCGGTTCCCGTACAGGAACGACAGACATCCCACGCACGCGAAATCGAGGACTGCTTGCGCAGGCAGCGCTGGAATGTCAGCGCCGCGGCACGCGAGCTCGGCATGTCGCGCCCGACCCTATATCGCTGGATGAAGCTTCACAACATCGTTCCTCCCAACGCCCTGGACAGCTAAACCAAAAGTTTCAAATGCCCGTAACCGGCCCGAGCCGGGCCGGCCGGGCTTTCAAGTCGAATCAGTGCTCAGGTGTGCGCGGGTCCCAGAGAAGGCGCGTCTCTCCTTTCTCGTAGCCCATCCCGTCCGGGAAACTCACCAGCTCCAGCTGCAGCCCCCAGGGCGCCAGGAAGTACACCCAGGTCAGGCCCTTGGCCGGGCCATCGGTGAAGGTCGATGGCGTATCCAGTACCTGCACGCCACGAGACTGCAGATACTCCACCGCCGCCGCCATGTCGTCCACATAGAACGCCAAGTGGTGCCCGCCGACGTCGCTGTTGCGGGGCAATCGACGATTCTGGTCGGGAGCTGTGTACTCGAAAATTTCGAGGTTGGTGCCATTGCCACATCGGACCATCTGGAAGTCGCGAATAGACGCGCGCGGATGCACGTTGAGGTGCCGCTCCATCCAGTCGTCTTCAAAACGGAACTCGCCAAAGGTGAAGTATGGCTCGCAGCCAAGCACCTCGACGAAGAAGGCAACAGCCTCAGACAGGTTCGGCACCGTGATGCCGATATGCTGCATGCCGCGCATTCCCGGCAGAGCGTCATTCAGGTTGTTCTTGTGGGTCATGAGTGTCTCACTTGTTGTTGTACGAGATTCGCCAGCTTCGTGCTGACTCATCCCCTGCTGCACACCCAATGCCACAAACTAACCCATTGATTTTAATAGTAGTCACTCCCGCCGTTGGCAGCAGCGGTGTAAAGGCCTTTACAGCTGCAAGGCGTTACAACACACCGCCCATCTGCTCTCGCCCCATTCAGCAAAACGCATTGGGCCGGTGTCCAAACCGACCCAATGCCATACGAGCTGATCCATTTACCGCGAATCGACTAACCCAGCGTGTTAAGGCACACCACCTTGGGTTGGGTCATTTCCTCGTAGGCAAAACGCACCCCTTCCCGGCCCAGGCTACCGTACTTGGAACCGCCAAACGGCATTGCATCGAAGCGGTAGTCGGAAGAGTCGTTGATCATCACTCCCCCGGCTTCGATCCTCCGTGCGGCGCTCATCGCGGTTGCCAGATCATTGGTGAAGATCCCGGCATGCAGGCTGTATTCGGGTTCATTGGCCAACGCGATGGCTTCATCGAAACTCTCGAAACACTGCAGTACCACCACCGGAGCGAAGACTTCGTTGCGCCAGAGTCGACTGGCGTGATCGACGTTTTCCAACACGGTGGCGGCGTAGCACGATCCTATACGCCGATGGCCGCAGAGCAACGTGGCGCCCTCCTGCAAGGCCTCGTTCACCACTTGCTCGGCATTCTGCGCGGCTTGCGCAGTAATCATGGGGCCGATATCGGTATCGGCCAGCAATGGATCGCCGACCACAAGCGCACGGGCCTGGCTGACGAATCGCTCTCGGAACGCTTCATAAATCGACGCCTGAATCAGCAAGCGCTGGGTGCCTACGCAGTTCTGCCCCGCTGCCCAAAAGGCTCCGGACACGCAACTCTCGACAGCGGCCTCAAGGTTGCAGTCGCCCATGACGATGACCGGCGCATTGCCGCCCAGGTCCATGGCGAGTTTCTTCAACCCGGCCGTGCGGGCGATCTGCTCTGCGGTGACGAAACCGCCGGTGAAGGAAATCATCCGCACCTCACGGGCGGCGACCAGCGCCTTGCCCAGTTCCGCACCGCCGGTGGCGACTGTGACCACGGACTCAGGCAAGCCTGCCGCGACCAGATAAGACACCAGTTTAATGGCCGACAATGGCGCGAGCTCGGAGGGTTTGAGAATCACCGCGTTACCGCCCGCAATGGCCGGACCGAGTTTATGCGCCACCAGGTTCAACGGATCGTTGTACGGCGTGATCGCAACGATCAGACCCAGAGGTACACGGGAAAACCAGCCCTGACGCGATTCGGAACCTTCATAAGCGTCGAAAGGCACCACCTCCCCGGCATTGCGCCTGGCCTCCTCGGCCGACAGCTTGAGGGTGTTGACGCAACGCTTGACCTCCTTTTCCGCCTGTTTGAGGGTCTTCCCGGCCTCATCGACGATCAGCCTGGCAAACACACCGGCATCACGTTCGATGTTGATTGCGGCTTGCTCAAGAATGCGAGCCCGACGATGACGCGCTAACGCGGCGCACGCTCGTGCACCACTGCGTCCCGTCTCCAACAACTGCGGAACTTGCGACGCACAGACATTCGTTACGCTACCGATGACAGAACCGTCATAGGCGTTAAAGACTTCAATGGGCGGTTCCACGATATCCAGAACCAGGCGCGATAATTTCACAGGGTTTACTCCTGGTTGCGGGCAGTGGATTGATGGATGCTGATGATGTCCGAGAGCAGCGCAAACGCTGTTTCCGTACGCCCGGCTCCCGGCCCCGAAACCGTCACCGCACCCAGCAGTTCGGAGGTAAACGACACCGCGTTGGTCGCGCCACCGACACTGGCCAGCGGATGGTCGTTGTTCAACAGCCGCGGTTCGACACTGGCACTGATCGAACCGTCGGCATGGCGCATCGCCGACCCGATCAGCTTCCAGCGAGCGCCGTCCTGTCGGGCTTTTTCGATGTCGCCAAGGCTGAGGGACGAAATGCCGCTGCACGTGACGTCACTGACCGTCAGCTTTGCGTCCAGCAGTTCATTCGCCAGGATCACCACCTTGAGGCGTACGTCATGCCCCTCGACATCCGCCGTCGGATCGGCTTCGGCGTAGCCCAGTTCCTGAGCCTTGGCAACGGCCTCGGCAAACCCCAGGCCGCCTTCCATGCTGGTGAGCACGAAGTTGGACGTGCCGTTGAGAATCCCTTCAAAACCGACAATGGAGCTGCCTGCCAGCGCCTGCCGGGCCAGGCGGATAACCGGTGTGCCGCTCATGACCGAGCCTTCGTATTCAAAGGCGACATGCTTGCGTCGAGCCAGTGCCTTGAGCTCGGCGCCGTGCAAGGCGATGGGGCCCTTGTTGGTGGTGACGACATGCTGGCCGCCCTCCAGCGCCCAACGACAGAACGAAGTCGCCGGTTCACCGTCCACCGGGTTGGTGAAGGTGGCTTCAACAATAATGTCCGCGCCGGAGTCCTTGATCACCGCTTCATTGAGGGCTGTGACGTCGCCACCCGGCAGTTGCGCCAATGCACCTTTGGCTGCCGGCAATTGGGCGAGCACATTGGCATCCAGCCCTTCGCGGCCAATCACCGAACCGAGAAACAAGTCCGTCACACCGACGATTTTCAGGGTGAAGCCCAGTTCTGTTTTCCACTGTTCGTTACGTTCGGCAATCAGCTGAGCCAATGCCCGGTTAACACCACCAAAGCCAACCAGCGCCAATTTGTATTCAGTCATTTTGTTATGCCCTTGATCCGGGTGATGGGTTGTTGGGCACTAGGTTAGGGCTGGGACCAGGGCAGTGAAATAGGCCAATTTGCTCTATTTTGTGGGCGTTTTGACCAGTGTCAGGACAAAGCTTCAGAATCGGGTAGGAGCGAGCTTGCTCGCGAAAAACCGAAGAACGCCGCGTGGTGTCAGGCTTGCAGCGTTATCGTTGGCGACCATCGTCGGAACGCCGCCCGGAGCCAGCTCGCTCCTACAGGTTTTGGGCCTATAGATAGGGCCTGTTTAACGGCTGTCAGTGTTACTCGATGAAAGCTACAACGCCTTGCGTCGTTGCCTACAGGTACGCCAGAATCCGCCGGCTTGTGCGCCCTGGAAGCCATCGGTAACTTGGCCCGCGTCACTGATTTCCAGTGATCGGGTTTAGCAGCCCGTGGTATTTGAAGATCGTACGAGTGTCCGTCAGGCAGGTATTCAATACCTGCATTTGATGGTGGCTGTGCGTAGGGCGCCCTTGGGCGCGCCGGCTTTCTTCTTTTCCCCGGTCTGCTAACCTGCGTACAGCCGCCACCCCTCGTTTAGCAGCGACGGCGTGGCTGCACTACAACAGGAAAAGAAAATCATGTTCAAGGTCACACCCAATCCCCCGAACAATGATCCGGCAATATCTTCCGAACGCATCCCCTCTGCCGCCGACCTACAGGCCACTCCCCGCAAACTCTGCAGCATGTTCATCGTCAATCCGCAACTCGATACCGAAACCCTGTTGGCTCACGCCTGCGAGTCACTGGCTTCGGCCAATGTCATGACGATGGATCTGGCGGACCGGACGCAGGGATCGAGTCGCAATACACTGCTGGGTATTGCTCAGGTCATCATGCTCGGCGAGCTGGCGGTGAATCGGGCGCTGGATCGAATCGATCGGCCTGAGTAGAAGATCAAAAGATCGCAGCCTGCGGCAGCTCCTACATGGGTCCGCTGCGACCGTCATTTTGCGCGTGTACGCAAAACCCGTAGGAGCTGCCGCAGGCTGCGATCTTTTGACTTTCAATGCCTGTGCAACCACTCGATAAACAGCGCAAATGCTCGCGATGCACGCAAAAAAAAGCCAACACACGTTGGCTTTTAGCGGTACGAAAAATGGGCTACACGACAGACGACAGCACAAAGGAGGTCACGGTGTTTTCCACCCCGGGCAACGCGGCAATTTCAGTCCAGACCTTGTGCACCCGCTGTGGGCTCGCAGCGCCCACCCGCAGCATCAAGTCGAATTCACCGCTCATGACATCGCACTGGATGACTTCCGGAATGGCCCGCAGCGCTTGCAACACTTCCGCCCCCCGCATCCGGTCGTAGCGGTAAACGAAAATCACCGCGTTGATGTTCGAAGTGGCTTGTCGTCCCTCCCCCGTGCGTACCGTATATCCCTGTATGACCCCGTCGCGTTCAAGTCTTTCTATACGCTGGCGCACCGCATTGCGTGACAGATTGACCTTGGCCGCCAGCTCGGCATGTGCAGCCCTGGCATTGAGCTGTAGTTCCGCGATGATGTGTTCATCGAGAGGGTCCAGAATTCGCTTCACTTGGCCTCCTGTTGCCGCGCCTTCACAGCGCGCTGAGCAGCTCATGGATGGTATCGAGGTCGTCCGGTTGAATCCGGTAAACCTGCGCCTGTCCTTGCGTCGTGACCTCAGGGTGCAGCCCCGCCACACTGATGCCCAACTCGCCAAGCAGTGCCGCCGACTTGACCGGTGAGATTTCCCCCAGGGTCACCATTGGCGCCACCAGGCTTCGCCGATACAACCGGGCGGCCAGCACGCCGGTGGCTGTATGCGGGTCGATGACGTATCCCGTGTCGCGATACAGCGAGGTGATTTCCGTCAGCGTCTGCTCATCACTGACCGCGTAGGAGTCGATGATCATCCGCGCCTGCAACCAGAACTCGTTGGCGATGACCATCTCGCCGCTGGACTCAAACCCTTCCATCAGGGCACACACCGCCTGATCGTCACGCCCGTAGAGCTCCCAAAGGAACCGTTCCAGATTGGAAAAGATCGACAGGTCCATGGCAGGCGAAAGCGTCTTGTTGGCTCGTGACCTGCTGTAGTGGTTCTTCTGAAACAACTGGTGCAACGCGTCATTCTGATTGGTCGCAACAATCATCTGGGTGATCGGCAGACCCATTTTTTGCGCGATGTAGCCTGCATACACTTCGGCAAAACTCGCCGCCGGTACGCTGAAGCCGATCGGACGTTGACCACCCCCCAGTTGCAACACCGCGTGGAAGTAAAACACCAGTTGCGCCAACACGCTGACCCAGTTACTCGAGTTGAAACTGATCGCCTCGTGCTGCGTATTGGGCCATTGCTGGAACAACTGGGTGACGATGGTCTGGCACTCGTCGAAGCTGCCATTCACTGCAAACTGATGAACCCTTGGGTGCGCCGCTGCTTGCAGATGCAGGAGTTGGTCCAGGGGTACGCCCTTCTCTGGGTAAAACACCACCACGCAGGTGTCCTCGCAGTGCTTGAACGCCTCGATGGCCGCCAGCCCCGTATCGCCGTTGGTGGCACCGATCACCACCCCGCGACGCCCGCGCTTGCGCAGAAAATACGGCACCAGCCGTGCCTGCAACTGCGCGGCAAAATCCTTTGAGGAGCGAGTCGGCCCGTGGAACAGTTCCAGCACCCACTCGTTACGATCGACCTGATGCAAAGGCGCCAGGGAACGATGGCGGAATTGACTGCCCGCCTCTTTGAGCAGGCGCTTGAGGTCTGCCTCGGGGATCGCCTCCCCCACGAACGGACTGATCACTCTGTAGGCCAGTTCGTCATAGGGCAAGGTCGACCAGTTGGCAATGTCCTGTGCTTCAAACAGTGGCAGTTCGAGCGGCACGTACAGCCCACCGTCCTCGGCAATGCCCGACAATACGACCTGTTCGAAGTCGACCTGCACGGCCGAATTTCGGGTACTTACATAACGCATGGTTGGCTCCGGCCATTCATTTGAAACGATGTGCCTGCTCGACCAGCCAGGTGGAAAACATCACCGCGTCGGGGTGTTGCTCGGCCCCGGAACCGCGCACAAGGTAAAAAGACTCGCTGGCTTCGATACGCTGGCTAAAGGGTTCGACCAACCGTCCGTCCTGAAGCATCTCCTCCACCATCGAGGACCGCGCCAGGGCGATCCCCTGCCCTAACTCGGCCATGCGCAAAGTGGAGATCAATGTGTCGAACTGCATGCCGGTCGAGGAGTCGACGGTGTCCGCACCGACCATGTTCAACCAGTAACCCCAACCCTCTTCGTAACCCAGAACATGCAACAGCGGATGGTGCGACACGTCCGCCGGGACCGTCAGCGGCGACTTCGCCATCAGGTCCGGCGAGCAGACCGGGAACAACGTGTCCCAGGTCAGGCGCTGCGACACCAGGCCGGGCCATTGACCGTGGCCCCAGCGAATCTCCATGTCATCCTCCCCGTCCAGTTCCTTGACCCAGATATTGCTGATGTAGCGGATATCGACATGCGGATGCACCTGGCTAAACCCCGCCAGCTTGGGTGCCAGCCAATGCACGAAGAACGCCAGGCTGCCACGCACCTTGATCGGCCGACGTTTGTGCTGGCCAAAAATCTCGTTGGTCCCCACTGCCAGTCGTGTGATCGCATCCTGCACCACCGGCAGATACGCCTGGCCTTCCTCGGTCAGCCCCAGGCCTCGGGGCAAGCGTTTGAACAGTGCCACCCCAAGATGACTTTCCAGTTGGCGGATCTGCTGACTGACCGCGCCCTGAGTCAAAAACAGTTCTTCGGCGGCATGGGTGAAGTTCAAACAGCGGGCAGACACCTCGAATGCCCGCAGCCAGTTCAATGGGGGTAGCGTCTTTTGCTTCATGGCTTGAACCTCTTGGACGCCCCCTCCACCGAGCACGCTTGCCCATCCCGTCGACGCTGACTAGAACGCGTCGGACGGTTGTGCCAAGGGGGCAACCGACAAGCGTCGCTCGCGGCTTTTGCGGGTAATGTAATACACGAAATAGCACCAGGCGATGAAGGGCAATCCGAAGTACAACGCCACTCGCTGCTCCGGATCGAACGCAATCCCGACGCACGCCAGACTGCAGCAGACCAGCGCGCCCAATGGCACCCATGGATAACCCCGGACACGGAATTTCAAGTCGCGGATGTCACCGCCGTTGGCCACATAGTGACGGCGGAAAGCAATCTGGCTCGCAGCGATGCTCATCCATACCACTACCACCGCCAATCCGGAGATCGACACCAGTGCCAGATAGATGGTGTCGGCGGCAAACACACTGCTGAGCAACGAGGCAGCCCCGCCCGCCATGCTGATGATAATCGCGTTGAGCGGCGTGCCCATGCGAGTCAGTGCCGAGAATCGCTTGGGCAGATGACCCTGGTCACTCAGCGTCCAGATCATCCGTGACGCGGCATACAAACCGGAGTTGGCGGCCGACAGCAAGGCACTGATGATCACGAAGTTCATGATGTCTGCCGAATAGGGAATCCCGATGTAGGTGAACACAGTCACGAATGGACTCTCTACCAGGCCGGCCTGCTCTCGGGGTAACAGCGTCGCCAGGACGAAAATGGTCCCCACGAAAAAGATCGCCAAGCGCAGCACCGTCGTGCGAATGGCACGCGGCACGTTGCGCTGCGGGTCCTTGGTTTCCCCTGCGGCAATACCGATCAACTCAGTGCCGGAGAACGCAAAAGACACCGCCAATAACGTCATGGCTATCGGCATGACTCCGGTAGGAAAAAGTCCTTCGCGAGTGAAGTTGCTCAACCCGATACTGTGGCCCTGATCGATGTGCAGCAGACCGAGAATCGCGCCACCGCCAATCATCAAAAACACGATGACGGTCACCACTTTAACCAGAGACAACCAGAACTCGGTCTCAGCGAACAAGCGCACCGAAATCACATTGGTCAGAAACACCAGACCTGCAAACAACGCACTCCAGATCCATACCGGTGTATCCGGGAACCAACGCGCCATCAAGATACCGGCGGCGGTGAATTCAGAACCGATGGCCACCGTCCAGGTCAGCCAATACAGCCAAGCGACGGTATACCCGGTACCAGGCCCCAGAAAGCGGGTGGCATATGTACTGAATGAACCGGTTTCCGGCATCTGTACCGCCAGTTCGCCCAGGCACATCATCACCATGTAAACCATGAGCGCGCCGATGATGTAAGCGATCACCGCGCCCAAGGGACCGGCCTGGTTAACCGTGTACCCGGACGTGAGAAACAGTCCGGTACCGATGACGCCGCCTAATGCCAACATGACAATATGCCGTGTTTGCATTTCCTGTTTAAAACCGGAACGCGAATGAAGTTGTTGTTCTTTTATGGACATGATTGTTCTCATGAAAGTTATTAGGGCGCGAATTAACATCTGCGATGACTGACTGGGCAGAGAAAAAACAGATCGCCACTAAGTTTTATTATTATTCCACTTCATGAACGCCCCACTCACATCCTTGCAGTGAGGTTTAACGCTAACGCTTCAGTTTGCAACTTCGGTGCAACTTTCATTGATTGAAAGCTGCGTGTTTGATTGCGCGGGTTCGTTGCCCGCGCCCCTGACAAATGCGAACGCCTGTTTCAGGTCGTCGAGCAGATCGTCGGTGTCTTCGATGCCGACAGAGATCCGCACCAACCCCTCGGAAATACCCAGGGCCAGGCGTTCCTCCAGCGTGTTCTCGACATGGCTGGTGGTGCGGGCCGGACCGTAGATGGTTTCCACCGCACCGAGATTGCCCGCGCAGTGGGCGAATCGCAGTCGTGGCAAGAGCACCTTGACTGTGTCCATGCCGCCCGCCACGACAAAGCTGACGATGGCACCGAAGCCTGACATTTGCGCGCACGCCACCGCATGATTCGGATGACCGGGCAAACCGGGATAATTGACCGACTCCACCAAGGGTTCGACGCAGAGGTACTCGGCCAGTGCGCGGGCACTGCGTTGCTGCTGACGCATGCGCAGCACCAATGTTTTCATGCCGCGAATGATCATGTAGGCGGAGAACGGGTCGAGCGTCGCTCCGTTGATTTCCCGGTAATGACGCACCTTGGCCATCAGTGATTCACTACCGCACACCAGGCCACCAAGCACGTCACCGTGGCCGCTGAGAAACTTGGTGGCACTGTGAATGACCACGTCCACACCCAGCGCCAGCGGGTTCTGATTCAATGGTGTGGCGAAGGTGTTATCCGCCACCACAATGGCACCAACACGCTTGGCCGCAGCCACCAGACGCTCGATATCGAGTATTTTCAGCGTCGGGTTGGTTGGTGTTTCCAGATACACCAATTGGCAACCTTTGGCGATTTCGCGTTCGATTTCTTCGTGATCGAACGTCTCGCACAACGTCACGTTCACACCGGTGCGCGGCAGGAACTCTTCGAAAATCTTGTTGGTGCCGCCATAGCTGTCCCTGGTCGAGACCACCCGATCACCGTGGGCCAGGAAGGTGTAAAGCACGCTGCTGATCGCCGCCATCCCGCTGCTGAAAGCCACGGCTGATTCGGCCAGTTCCAACTCGCAAATCTTTGCCTCGAGGGTCTCGACTGTCGGGTTGCTCATGCGGCTGTAAATAAAGCCAGGCGCCTTGCCCAACGCAACGTCGTACCAGACATCGATGTCGTCATAACCATAGGCGGCACTGACCACGATGGGCGTTTGAGTGGCGTTGTAGGGATGCCTGACCTGCTCCCCGCCCCACACGGCACGGGTTCCCGCACCTGCATTAACAAACCCTGCGTTGTCTGGTTTTTTATTCATAAAGACTACTCGCACTGAGGGTGGCGAATGTTGAGTCACTCACCGGATCTGGCGGCCAATATAGTGAAAAGCAGCGCCGCCGAGAAACGATGTTATCGGTGCCAAAGGGCCGCTTTTTTTAATGGCTGCGATTGCGTGGAGTCAGGTCGATTGCAACCTTTCACCACAAGGCGGAGCACGGCGGCTGGAGCGAAACGATCTCTTTCACCGCCTGCTTGAGTTGAGCACCATCGAAATTCGATACACCGATGACGTGAGTTTTTCTTGATCGCGCGCGGCTGCCAAAACCCCGGCATCAACGGCGAGTGCAAAGCTTTCCGTGTTGATATCCGGCACGGAGGCGGCGCGATCAGGGTAGAGTGCTGTGCCGACGAAACAATCCCGACCAGATATCAATGCAACTGATGCCGAAAAGGTAAGTCCGGCCCGTTTTTACCGCAGGTCAGGGCCGCGGCGCTGACGGCAAAGTCGAGCATTGCGTCGATCTGTTCACGGCTCAAGCGTTGCAAGCCCTCCACCGAATCCAGTTGCTGCTCAGTCAGCCAAGCAATCAATGCCGCCTGGAAGGTGTCGCCGGCGCCTACGGTATCGACCATCACCACGGCTCGGGCCGGCACCGACCAAGTGCCATGACGGCGGCTGAAAACTGTTGCGCCCTGACCGCCACGGGTGAGGAATACCAGTTGGCAGCGGTGCTCCAGCCACCCCTCGATCACGCTCTGCGGATCACGCTCGGGGTAGAGCAGGTTCAGGTCTTCGTCACTGACCTTGATCAGATCGGCATGTTCAACCAGAGCGCCGATACGTTCGCGCCACAATTCGATATTCGGCTCTGGGTTGAGTCGCACGTTGGGGTCGAGGCTGATCAGGCGTTTGCCACTTTCCCGGCGGACCAGAGCCAACAGGGTATCGGCAATCGGCTGCACCACCAACGAGAACGAGCCGATATGCAACCCTCGCACCTCAGCGCCCAACTCAGGCAAATGCCCCGGCAACAGCTGACGATCAGCGCAGCCTTCGCCGCGAAAGCTGTAATGCGGCGAGCCATCGGCACCAACGGCGACCATGGCAAGGGTGGTCGGTGCGTCGAAGTCCTGAAGGAAACCCAAACGCACGCCCTCGTCCTGCAATACTTGCTGTAAACGCCGGCCCAGGTAGTCGGTGGACAACCCGGCAAACAGCGCAACGTCGATACCCAGGCGCCGCAGCCCGACGGCGACGTTGAACGGCGAACCGCCGGTAATGGCCTTGTAGTTTATTTTTGAAGCTTGAGCTCCGGGGTCGTTTTCACTAAAAAAATCGAACAGCGCTTCGCCACATACCAGATACATAGTCGTTTGCTCTTTAATGGTTCGCTACAGGTTGTTGATAGCGTTAATAGACCTGTTGATAGGCAGCCACGCCGGCTGCGACACTCTCGTTCAAGGAGAAGAAGCAGGTTCTTCATCTGTGATCGTGAAGTCAGCTCTACTGCTGGCCGAAATCACAAATTCGGCATTCGGAAGGTCGTTGCAATGAACTTTTTCATAGGCAGTAGACTCATCGAACCCGAATGATCGCCATCGATCAAGCAGTCGCGTCTCCAGGGTTTTACGGTCAACCTGCAGCATAATGGTGGTGTCAAAACAGTCCCTTAAGGACGACCATGGGGCAAGATTCAATAGAAGGTAGTTTCCTTCTACGATGAGATATTTCACGTCAGAGGAAACCAACCGTCCTGCGGCACGGGATATCTCCAGGTTACGATCGAATACTGGAACGGCAACCGTTGGCTCGTTGTTCGCACGAAGCCGCAGCAGCAGACTCCTGAAGCCACCCACATCGAATGTATCGGGGGAGCCCTTACGGTCTAAAAGGTTCAAGGATCCAAGAACCGCGTCATCGTAATGAAAGCCATCCCCGGGGATGACCGCTGCACTCCCCGGCTTAATACTATTAAGGGCCTCTACCAAGGCCTCCGAGACGGTGGACTTACCGGCACCAGGTGGCCCCGCTAGCGCAACGACAATTCGATTACCAGGCAGAGCCTTGACGTAGTCAAGTAGCTCTATGCTTACTATTGTGTTTGCGTTGGAAAACATGCCAGGTTTCTCGTCAGCAAGCGTCGCTCAGGCCCCCATACCGAGATGCGTGGAGCTTGAACAATACTTATGGATACATAATGACAACAGGATCAACTGAATCCTTAGCGAGCACACCTCTAAGAGGCCAATAATTGAAGCACATCCATGGGCCTGATACTTAACCAGGGCCATCGAAAGATCATTAAATTCAGGCTGTTCGGCTACTGCGAGTACCTCGCAGCAGCCATTACCCGCATTCCAGATGTGGCTGGATACGCCTATGTCCCCTGACTGAACCGCATATCAGTCATTGGTCAGCTTGCCAACCTTTGTACTCCATAACATTGGTTCGGGTTACAAGTGAGGGTTGAAGCAGTACCGTTGTGCTCTCCAGGGATTTGCCATTCAGCAGGTCGTTACCCATCGTTACGGCCTGTTGTGCCTGGCCCCAAGGGGACTGAGAGGCAGAAGCCTGGATCTGAGTATCGCTTTTGAGTGCTGTCTCTATATCGGGAGCCCCATCCACCGATGCGATAATGATGCCTTTACGCTTGAGTTGTTTTGCTGCCAGGTCTGCACCTATGGCTTGGGGATCATTGATAGCGAACACCGCGTCGATTTTTGCAAAGCGAGTCAGGTCGCCTTGCATCACGCTGTAGCCACCTTCGCGCGAGCCTTTGGCATCCTGATTATCGGACAGTACCTTGATATCGGGTGCCTGTGCGAAAACACTCTTGCACCCATTGACGCGATCCAGGACTGCTGAAGTCTGCGTACCATTCTGGATAATAACGTTACCCTTGCCACCCAGCTGCTCGGCAATGTACTGACAGACTATCTTGCCGGCTTCAACGTTATCTGTCTGTACCGTGGCGTTGGCACCCTGCACCATGACATCAACCCCCACAACCACTATGCCGGCCTTTCTGGCTTTGGCAATCGCAGGTGCAATCGCTACAGGGTCGACGGCATTGACAAGAATCAGGTTTACGCCCGACGAAATGAAGTTATCGATCTGGGTGAACTGCTTGTTTAGATCGTAGTCGGCCGAGACTGAGGTGAATTTTGCGGCGGGGTTGATCTGCAATGCCTGCGCTTTGGCGCCATTTACCATCGCTACGAAATACGGATTTCCCAGCGAGCCAACGGTTATCCCGACGGATTTCAATTCTTGCGCTTGAGCGGTATTAAATGCCAAGAGTGCACAAGCAGCGGCCAATATTGTTTTTTTCATGAGCACAGTCTCTTATTGTTGGAGTATTAGAGGAGTTTTATAGAGTTCAGGTTCGTGCGCCGGTCTGCCGAAAACGATCGAGTGCTACCGCCCCGATGATGACGACACCCTTGATGATGTATTGCCAGATATCCGAAACGCCCAGCAATATCAGACCGTTGGAAAGTGTCGCGATGATCAGGGCGCCAATCAGCGTACCGACGATGGTGCCGACGCCGCCGGTGAAACGTGTGCCACCCAGGATGACGGCGGCGATAGCGTCGAGTTCGTAGGACTGGCCCATTTGCAGACCGTTGGCCGCCATCAAACGAGCGGAAGTCATGATGGCCCCCACACCTGCCAGCAAACCGGATATGGCGTAAACGAAGAGCAGGACTTTCCAGACCTTGATTCCCGATAACCGCGCGGCCTCAGGATTGCCACCCACTGCGTAAATCTGTACGCCTAAAACCGTCCGACGAAGAATGAGCCACGAAAGAGTCACCACTACCAGCGCGATGACAACCAGCCATGGCACCCCGAACAACGTATCGTTTCCAATGAAGGCAAATGACAAGTCGGGGTTGAACACCGTTTTGTCTTCGCCGATGAGGCGTGCGATCCCACGCATCGCCGTCAATCCGCCCAGTGTGACTATAAACGCAGGCAGCTTGCCAAAAGCGACCAATACGCCATTGACGAGCCCGAGCAACAGGCCGATTCCAAGCCCCGCAGGGATGGCCAGAGAGGACAATCCGGGAACTTGTGATACCAACAGCGCCACTACCGCGGAAACAGCCAGGATCGAACCCACTGAAAGGTCGATGCCCCCGGTCAAAATCACGAAAGTCAGGCCGGATGCCAATACCACATTGATAGAGGCTTGTTGGCTGATGATCGAGAAGTTCTGCGCCGAGAAGAAGTTGTCGCTCATCAGGCTGAAGCCCACACACAGGAGCAACAATACGGGGAGCATGCCCGCTACCCTCATCAGTTGGCGCATTTTTTCCTGTGCGCCAGGTCCGGCAATGTTCCGCGCATTGGGTGTGATGAAGTCACTTGCTGCTTTGCGTTGCAGTGGGGAAGTCATTGAACTAAGTCTCCGTTGGCTAGAGTCAAGCTGTCGCTGCCTGTGGCAAACGCGATAATGGTTTCGGGTGTGATATCAACACCGCTGCGGCCACCGAGTTCGGCGACAAGTTTCCCTTCACACATGACCAATACACGGTCAGCGATTCCAACAATCTCTGGCAGCTCACTTGAAATCATCACGACACAAACGCCGGAGGCGGCCAATGCGTTGATTATTTTATATATCTCTGTTTTGGCTCCAATATCGACACCCGAGGTGGGTTCGTCCAGGAACAGCACTTTGGGCTTCATCTCAAGCAGACGAGCCAGCAATACCTTTTGTTGGTTGCCTCCAGACAGCGCGCCGACATTGATGTCTGGAGATGCTTTGATATTGAGTGCCTGAATGGCTTGTTCGGTGCGTCCGGTTCCAGCCGTCCGGTCCACAAAACCCGTCAATGAAGCATCATTTCCCAATACACAAACATTGATATTGTCGTGGACACTCATATCGAGAAAGAGGCCCAAGGCTTTACGGTCTTCTGTCAGATAGGTGATACCTGCATTGCCTGCATCGCGAGGGGAGCGTATGGCTACAACTTCGCCGTCCAGTTCAATGTGTCCGCCCGAGTATGCATCGACACCTGCAATTAATCGGGCAAGTTCTGTTCTCCCTGAGCCCACCAGCCCTGCAATCCCGAGAATTTCGCCGGCATACAGATCGAAACTGCAATCTCGAATTTTTAAACCATCAGTAAGGTGGCGGACACGTAGTACCGGTTGCTCGTAAGAACACGTAGCACGCTCATGGGCATAGAAACCGGAAACATCGCGACCCACCATCATCCGGACCAGGGTTTCAGCCGATAGCGTGCCACGGTCCAGCGAACCCACGTAACGACCGTCCCGGAGCACCGAAACGAAATCGGACAGGGCGTATATTTCAGCCATTCGATGGCTGATATAGATGATTGCGACACCGTCATCACGTAACTGGCGAATCAACGCAAATAGACTTTCCGTCTCTTTTGAAGACAGCGGCGTTGTAGGCTCATCCATCACCAGGATTCGCGTATCGGCATGAATTGCACGGGCGATTTCAACAAGTTGTTGGTCGGCGATCGACAATGTACCGACCAGCGCATGTGGATCAAATGTGACGCCAAGCCGCTTTAGTACAACCTGCGCGCCTTCGGTCATTGCCTTGTGGTTTACAACCCCACATCGACGAATTTCTCTACCCAGGTAGATGTTCTCGACCACGCTCATATTCGCGCACAAGCTGAGCTCTTGATAGATAACTGAAATGCCATGGCGCTTCGCATCGTTCAGGCCATAGTTTCGAATATCACATCCATCGATTCGGATAGTGCCACTGTCGGCTATATAGGCTCCCGACAGGATTTTCATCAGAGTGGATTTTCCGGCGCCGTTTTCGCCCATTAGCGCGTGGATTTGTCCGGGAAAAATACTGAGGTCGATGTCATGCAACACGCGTACGCCATTGAATGACTTGGAGATGGAACGCATTTCCAATAGAGCAGGAGGAGGACTTTCAGATCCAGTACTGAGCATAGCGGTTGACTCCTTATCTGCCGATTTGAGAAGCAGTGAAACCTCTCATCGGTGTTCTTGTTCGACAAACATAGTGCAAAGGAAAGCGCTTGCGCAAGCGCTTTCCTTTGCTCGGGAGGGAAATTGAAAGACCTAGGAAAGCGCTTGCGCAAGCGCTTTCGTCTCGGCTATGCTTTTTTCGACAGCGTCCCTGCGTCCCGTTAACGGTCCGCTACGTGGTCGTAAAAATAATAAAAAAGGAGTGCCCGGCTATGCTGCATAGCGGATTCCATCGTCTCGCCTCACCCGCTATCGGTGCGCAGCGCACCTCGCTGGGTCTTCCTCGATATTGCGCGCCTGTCCTTGCACCGATTCCTGGAGCTTGCGACACATTTTCTCGTCGTGAGCTTTACAATGGCTTACTGCCGGGCATGGTCCCGGCGCTATCCATGAATTCACGTGAGAAAGGAGTGGTACACAGTGGGCGCAAAGATGAGTGATGTCGCGCGGGCCGCAAACGTATCAATGTCTACGGTATCCCATGTACTCAACGGTACTCGCAAAGTACATCCGGACACCGTTCGTAGCGTGAATCAGGCTGTAGAGTCCGTGGGCTATATTCGAAACTCGCTCGCTCGGTCTCTGGCTCGCTCCTCTTCAGGTGCTATAGGGGTAGCGATTGCTACTCTGTCGAACTATTACTTCAGTGAAACAGTACGTGCCATCGAAGCGGCCTGTGCGAAAAGCGGCTTGATGATGATTCTGGTCAATACGCAAAAAGATCCTGAACAAGAACTTAAAGCGATCAAAGCGCTGCATGAAAGACGGGTTGACGGCATTGTACTGGCCTCGGAATATGATCCAGAAAATAGAGTATTTAATTACTTAAAGGCCAACAAAATACCCACGGTTCTCATCGACCGACTTCTGTCGACGTCTTTCGATCAGGTGGGGGTAGAGAATAAGCAATCCTCTCAAGAGTTGATTGCACACTTGATTAAACTTGGACATCGGCGTATCGGGATGGTCTCCGGACGATTGACCCAGTCTTCTTCTCTTGAACGAATTGACGGTTACCGTGCGGCCTTGGCTGACGCAGGCATTGCCTACGATGAGCAATTGGTTTGCTGTGGCGAATCGGCGATTGCGCCGGCCATGGAAGCGACTCGCCGTTTATTGGCGCTGGAGCAGCCGCCGACCGCCATCATGACTGCCAACAACCTGATGACCATTGGTGCTATGCAGGCCCTGCGTGCAGCAGGGCTTGAAGTGCCGAAAGACATCGCGCTGGTCGGCTTTGACGATTTCGATTGGGCGGATGCTTTTAGCCCCCGACTGACCGTTATGGCGCAACCTCTCGAGGAACTTGGAGCACAGGCGGTGAAGCTTCTATTGAAGCGTATCAAGCAACCGGAAGGACGACGCCAGACGCTTCGATTGAAACCCTCTTTAATTCAGCGAGACTCTTGCGGCTTTCCCAAATAATAGTACTCAGGCATTTATCCTGATGATCTGGCGGTTGCGGACGTGAATTATTGCAATTGTTTTTCCAAGTCCAGCCGCCTGAGTAACTTTTAAACTGAACGATCAGTAGCTCGTTTTTATTTGTCGTGCATGTTTGCATGGGCGCGCCGATCTGGTGGGCGCAGTCCGATAAAGGGTAGTCACTAAAACTGTAGCGCGTATCGCTGCTGGGCACTTTTGCGTTCGCGAAAGCAAAAAACCTCCACATTAGAATCGTTGGTTCAGACGGCGCAGGCCGTATTGGCAAAGAGGGACTGGGCATGAATAACTACAACAAAACGAGTGATGTGACGGCGTTGCCGGCATGGCGCAAGTTGCTCGAACACCGTGAGAGCATGGACAACTTCAGTATGCGCGATGCCTTTCGAGATGACAGTAAACGCTTTCAAGACTTTTCCCTGGCGGGCTGCGGGCTGTTTCTGGATTACTCCAAAAACCTGATCACCCACGAGACGCGTTCATTGCTTGTAAACCTTGCTCGCGAGGCTGGCGTGGAACAGGCAGCGCATGCCATGTTCAGTGGAGAAAAAATCAACTGTTCCGAGGGGCGTCCTGTGCTGCATACCGCGCTGCGACGACCAGTGGGTGAACCCTTGATGGTCGATGGCCGCAACTTGATGCGCGATGTGCATGGTGCCCTGGCGCAGATGACTGACGTTGTGAGTCGTATCCATAGTCATCTTTGGCGTGGTTACAACGACAAGGTCATCACTGATGTCGTAAACATTGGTATTGGTGGATCATTTCTGGGCCCGGAGCTTGTCTCTGAAGCACTCGCGCCTTTCGCTCGGCATGGGGTGCGGTGCCATTACCTGGCTAACATCGACGGCAATGAATTCCGAGAGGTTACTGCCGATCTGAACGTAGAAACAACGCTGTTCATCATCTCCAGCAAAACCTTCGGTACCCTTGAAACGTTGAAGAACGCGCAAGCTTGTAGAAGCTGGTACCTGGCCAAGGGCGGGACGGAAGAGAAGCTATATCGCCACTTCATTGCGGTGACGAGTAATCGTCAAGCCGCGCTGGATTTCGGCATCCGTGAAGCAAACATTTTTCCTATGTGGGACTGGGTCGGTGGCCGTTACTCACTATGGTCGGCCATTGGCCTGCCGATTGCCCTGGCCATTGGCATCGCTAACTTTAAGGAACTGCTGTCCGGCGCGTACGCTATGGATCAACATTTCCTGAATGAACCATTGGAACAGAACCTTCCCGTTCTTTTAGCGGTACTTGGCGTTTGGTATCACAACTTTTGGGGTGCGCAAAGCTATGCGTTCTTGCCCTACGACCATAATCTGCGCAACTTCGTGAAACATCTGCAGCAAATGGACATGGAGTCCAATGGCAAAAGTGTTCGTCATGACGGCACGTCAGTTTCCTACACCACTGGCCCGGTCATCTGGGGTGGCGTGGGATGTAACGGACAGCACGCTTACCACCAGTTGTTGCATCAAGGGACGCCTCTAATTCCAGCTGACTTCATTGTGCCTGTGGTCAGCCACAACCCAGTGGCTGATCATCAGGAATGGCTGTACGCCAATTGTCTGTCTCAAAGCCAAGCGCTGATGCGAGGCAAAAACCGCGCTGAAGCTGAGGCAGAGCTAAAAGCCAAAGGCCTTTCATCCAGTGAGATTGAACGACTGGCGCCGCATAAGGTGATCCCAGGCAACCGGCCAAGCAATACCGTTGCTCTTGAGATCATCAATCCACATAGCCTTGGGGCGCTGATCGCCCTTTATGAACACAAGGTCTTTGTCCAGGGTGTCATTTGGGGAGTCAATTCGTTTGATCAATGGGGCGTGGAACTGGGCAAGGAGCTAGGCAACAGCGTCTACAACCTTCTGACTCGCTATGACGCGGAACCGGCAGATGATTCCTCGACGCAGGGCCTTATAGATTTCTTCCGAGGACGTCATCGTGGTTAAGGTAGTTTGGGCTTCCAAGTGCATGGCCTGAAAATACATTCCAAAGGCTAAAACTTAAGGAGGGCTAACTAACTCATTGGTTAAGTAATCGCTTGCTTACCCTCGTCACTCCGCCTGGCACTGCATGGATTTTTCTCATGCTTTGGCTCAGGCGATACGGTGCGTTCTCTATTCGATTTAACTTATTTCCCGTTCGGGAACTTGTGTGTGGAGCTAGCGTGCTAGCTCGCATTATTGACCTTGTCCAATAAATATAAAAAACAAAAGGTGTCATGAATGAACGTTAAAACTCTCAGCGCAGTTCTGGGTGCGTCTCTTGCTGCCGGTTTTCTGCCCGTTAATGCGTATTCAACAGAGTTCAGCGGTTACTACAGAACCGGAGTAGGAGATTCGACTCAAGGAGGGACACAGTCGTGTTTTCAGCTACCGGGCGCGCAGTCCAAATATCGCCTTGGCAACGAATGTGAGCAGTATATGGAGCTGGATTTGCGCCAGGATCTGCTTTCACTGGACGACGGCTCAATGCTTAGCGTTGAAGGCATGGCACAGTTTAACAACGAGTATGGCCATAGCCCCAAATTTGACGGAGAGCACGGCTATACGCGGATGAGTCAGCTCTACGCAGAGTGGAGCAAGATGCCGGCATTGAATGGCGGTTCTTTCTGGGCGGGCCGTCGTTACTACAACCGAAACGACATCAATATTTCCGACTACTTCTACTGGAACCAAAGCTCAACGGGCTTTGGGTTCGACCAGGTCGCATTGGGAGATCTGAAATACAGCTACGTGCTCTCACGCAAGGACAACGTCTTCCAAAAGGATTTTGTTACCCGGCATGATGTGACCGTCAGCGGATTCAACACAAATCCCGGTGGCGAGGTTCAGCTGGGCGTCAGTTATCTGGACAAGCCGAGCCGTGAGGATGCTCATCAGGGCTGGTCGGTGGTTGCCCAGCACAAGCAGGTCGCGTTTCTGGGCGGAGTCAACAAGTTCGCTGTTCAATACGGCCGAGGGCCGGGCACCGCATTGGGCTATACCGGTGATACCACGCTGGATGAGAGCAACAAGAGCTGGCGGCTCGTGGAGTTTTTCGATTGGCAATTGACTCATGCTTTCAGTGGTCAAGTTGAACTGGTCTATCAAAAAGACACTCGCCCTGGAGGTGATGATCAGAACTGGTTATCCATTGGTGTTCGGCCAATTTATGCGTTCACGGATCAGTTCAAGCTGATCACCGAGGTTGGGCGCGACCAGGTTGAAGCCGCAGACGGTACCCGAAAACTCACTAAGTACACTATCGCGCCGACTTGGTCACCGAACGGTCCGGGATTCTGGGACAGGCCGGAATTTCGTCTGTATTACACCTACGCTACCTGGAACAAGGCTGCGCAACGCGCCGCCAGCTTGCAATCTCCGGGATCGGCTCTGTCTGATACCGGTGCGTTTGGTACAGACTTGCAAGGCTCCAACGTAGGGGTTCAGATCGAGTATTGGTGGAAATAAACGCCCTTGTTGACGCCGATGCCGAATTGAACCACGTGCCGACGCAAGACCGACCCACCTCTAAATCAGCTCAATTCCAGCACAGGCAACGGTTTGTGAGGAATCAGACTGGGTCGGTGACATCTCGGCAACTGGGTGTATTCGGCATCGGCGCCAACACCAGGATCGACGCTACTTTATTAAAGGAACTCTCAACGAACCGGAGATGATTGCCTTTGGCCACTTGGTGACTGACTGGTTTTAACCGTGAACACAATGTATTCATGTGTCGATATCAGACACGGAGGTGGCGTGATCAGGTAATTGAATAATCGGACAAGCCGGGTAAGGTGGCGCATCTTTTTATCGAGATAACCACATCGCGATGATGGGTTTGATAAGAACTGCAGCGTTTGAAGGGTGCCTCCTTCAGGAAGCCCGGCAGGCAACAATGATGATGATCTGTTGCCCCTATCAATTCGCTTAAATGTCGATCAGTAGAGAAAAAAAAAACAATGATTAGCCCGAACTCCAAGGATTCGAGTGGCCAATTGGCGCAGGGCTTCAAGCCTCGTCACGTCACCATGCTGTCAATCGCCGGTATCATCGGCGCCGGTTTGTTCGTTGGCTCAGGACATGCCATTGCAGCGGCTGGCCCAGCGGTCCTCCTGGCCTATCTATTCTCAGGCTTGCTCGTCGTTCTGGTCATGCGCATGCTCGGTGAAATGGCGGTGGCCAACCCGGACACCGGCTCGTTCTCCACCTATGCCGACCAGGCAATAGGTCGTTGGGCAGGCTTCACCATCGGTTGGCTGTACTGGTGGTTCTGGGTGCTGGTGATCCCTATTGAAGCACTGGCCGCCGGCCATGTGTTGAACCAGTGGTTTCCCCAGATCGATGCCTGGCTGTTCGCCCTGGTGTCGATCATTGCGTTGGTGATCACCAATCTGTTCAGTGTCTCCAAGTACGGCGAATTCGAATTCTGGTTCGCCATGGCCAAGGTGGTGGCGATCATCGGTTTCATCGGCGTGGGTTTTGCCGTGCTGATGGGCTGGGTGCCCGATCGGGAAGTCAGCGGATTGAGCGGACTGATGGCCGAACACGGCGGGTTCGCCCCCAACGGCCTGTCGGCGGTAGTCGGCGCCTTCATCACCATCATGTTCAGCTTCATCGGCACCGAGGCAGTCACCATCGCCGCCGCCGAATCCGACAACCCGTCGCAGAACATTGCCAAGGCCACGCGTTCGGTGATTTGGCGCATCGGCGTGTTCTACCTGTTGTCGATTTTCGTGGTCATCTCCGTGGTGCCCTGGAACGATCCGCTGTTGGCCTCGGTAGGTTCTTATCAGCGGGCCCTGGAAATCATGAACATTCCCCACGCCAAGTTCATGGTGGACGTCGTAGTACTGATCGCCGTGGCCAGCTGCATGAACTCCTCGATCTACATTGCCTCGCGAATGCTGTACTCGCTGGGCCGTCGTGGCGATGCGCCGAAAGCGCTGAAGGCGACCTCCTCCGAAGGCGTGCCGCGGGCAGCCGTCATCGCCAGCACCGTGCTGGGCGCAGCGATCACCGTGTGGAGCTACTTCATGCCTGCCGGGCTGTTTGACTTCCTGCTGGCCAGCTCCGGTGCGATTGCCTTGCTGGTGTACCTGGCCATTGCGGTGTCGCAGCTGCGCATGCGCCGGATGCTGCGTCGGCAGAATGTCGAACTGGCCTTTCGCATGTGGCTGTTCCCTTGGCTCACATGGCTGGTGATCGCGTTCATTTGCGCAGCGTTGGCGGTCATGATGATCACCCCGGAACACCGTAGCGAAGTGAGCTCGACCATTGGGCTGGCGCTGGCGATTTCCTTTATCGGTCTGGTGACATCGCGTCAGCCTGCGCGGGATGCAAGGGCGACGTCGGTGGGATAAACCCAGGGAGGTAATTGCGCCGAACCTGATACCCCCCGCGCGCCAAGGCTGGGGGTATTACAAGCTCCTGTGTCTCAATCCGTAATCGCTCTTTGTGAGGGCATGACCCCCGATGTCATCGAAATCCACCGTGTCCGACAGTACCCCTACAAAATCAGTTGGTTTTCTGCTACTGGACAAGTTCACGTTGATTTCCCTGGCGTCAGCCGTAGAGCCCCTGCGCATGGCCAATCAGTTGTCGGGACAACAGCTGTATCGCTGGCATACGTTCAGCCCCGGTGGTGAGCCTGTCTGGGCCAGTGATGGCGTGCCGATCACCCCGGATGCTTCGTGGAGCAATCCATTGGTGGTGGACACTGTAATCGTGTGCGGCGGTGTTGGAATCCAGAGCGTGATTACCCGCGAGCACATTACCTGGCTGCAAGCCCTGGCGCGTCAATCCAGACGGCTGGGAGGCGTGTGCACGGGCAGTTGGGCACTGGCCAAAGCCGGGCTGCTCGACGGTTATGAGTGCAGTGTGCACTGGGAGTTTCTGGCCGCCATGCAGGAAGCTTTTCCGCGAGTCAGTGTCAGTTCGAGTCTGTTCACCCTCGACCGAAACCGCTTCACAAGCTCTGGCGGAACGGCCCCTATGGACATGATGTTGCACCTGATCGGTCGCGATCATGGTCGTGAGTTATCGGCTGCCATCTCTGAGATGTTTGTTTACGAGCGCATCCGCAACGAACAGGACCATCAGCGCGTTCCGCTCAAGCACGTGTTGGGAACTCACCAGCCCAAGCTGCAGGAGATCGTTGCGTTGATGGAGGCCAACCTCGAGGAACCGCTCGACCTGGATAACCTTGCACAATACGTTGATCTGTCACGTCGACAGCTAGAGCGGCTATTTCAGAAATACCTTCACTGTACGCCGTCACGCTACTACATGAGGTTACGTCTTGTTCGAGCGCGACAACTGCTCAAGCAAACATCATTGTCGATCATTGAGTTGGCGTATGTCTGCGGTTTCGTGTCCACACCCCACTTTTCCAAATGCTATCGCGAGTACTTTGGTGTTCCACCCAGCGACGAGCGTTCCGGCTCTGAAATGAGTCGCAAACCGGCAACGCTCGCGACTGCGCCGCAGTCATCGACCAGACCGCTGACAGCGCTCGACCAGGCTCGAAACGAATCGACTTTTGCCAGTGTTCGAATGATTGATCGTTCCGATTTGGCGCAATCGTGCTGATCGGCCGTCCTTGCCACCCCCATTCATCCGTAGTGCCTGGGTTTACTCAACAAGATCACGCAGGAGATTTGACGTGCACATTGGTGTTCCTCTCGAAACCCAGACCGGTGAAACACGGGTTGCTGCAACCCCGGAAACCATCAAGAAGCTGATCGGCCAGGGCCATAAGGTCACTGTCCAAAGCGGCGCCGGCGTGAATGCCAGCGTTGTCGACAGTGCCTATGCAGCGGCCGGCGCAACCATTGGCAGCGCCAATGACGCGTTTGCGGCAGAGCTGATTTTGAAGGTGGTCGCGCCCAGCGACAGCGAGCTGGCGCTGATTAAAAGCGGCACCGTCGTGGTGGGCATGCTCAACCCGTTCAGCAACGAAACCATCGCCAAGCTGGCCGAGTGCGGGATTACCGCCTTTGCCCTGGAGGCGGCGCCGCGCACCTCCCGCGCCCAGAGCCTGGATGTGCTGTCGTCGCAAGCCAACATCGCCGGTTACAAGGCCGTGTTGCTGGCCGCGCACCACTATCCGCGCTTCATGCCGATGCTGATGACGGCGGCGGGCACTGTGAAAGCGGCGCGCGTGCTGATCCTCGGTGCCGGCGTGGCCGGCTTGCAGGCCATCGCCACGGCCAAGCGCCTGGGGGCGGTGATCGAAGCGTCCGACGTGCGTCCGGCGGTGAAAGAGCAGATCGAATCCCTCGGCGCCAAGTTCGTCGACGTGCCTTACGAGACCGACGAAGAACGCGAATGCGCCGTCGGCGTCGGCGGTTACGCCCGCCCGATGCCGGCCAGCTGGATGCAGCGCCAGGCCGCGGCCGTGCATGAACGCGCCAAGCAGGCGGACATCGTGATCACCACCGCGCTGATTCCCGGCCGCAAGGCACCGACGCTGCTGAGCGCGCAAACCGTGGCCCAGATGAAACCGGGCTCGGTGGTCATCGACCTCGCGGCCGCCCAGGGCGGCAACTGCCCGCTGACCGTGGCCGATCAGGTGGTCGTCGAAAACGGCGTGACCATCGTGGGCCCGACCAACCTGGCCAGCGCCGTGGCGGCTGACGCTTCGGCGCTGTACGCCCGCAACCTGCTGGACTTCATGAAACTGTTGTTCGATAAAGACGGACAACTGGTGATCAACCTGGAAGACGATATCGTCGCCGCGTGCCTGATGTGCCGCGACGGCCAGATCGTGCGCAAGAACGGCTGAGGATAAAAACAATGGAAGACATGCTGATCTCTCACGGTATCTACAACCTGATCATCTTCGTGCTGGCCATCTATGTCGGCTACCACGTGGTCTGGAACGTCACACCGGCCCTGCACACGCCACTGATGGCCGTGACCAACGCCATCTCGGCCATCGTGATCGTCGGCGCCATGCTGGCAGCGGCGCTGACCGTGACCCCGCTGGGCAAGACCATGGGCACCCTGGCCGTGGCCCTGGCCGCCGTCAACGTGTTTGGTGGCTTCCTGGTGACCCGGCGCATGCTGGAAATGTTCAAGAAAAAAGCGGCCAAAGCGCCGGCTGCCAAGGCCGCCGCCGTCAAGGCCGAGGTGCAGCAAGCATGAGCATGAACCTGGTTACTTCCCTGTATTTGATCGCCTCGGTCTGCTTCATCCAGGCGCTCAAGGGCCTCTCGCACCCCACCACGTCGCGGCGTGGCAACCTGTTCGGCATGCTCGGCATGGGCCTGGCGATCCTCACCACAGTGGGCCTGATCTACAAGCTCGGTGCTGAGCTCGCCCAGGACGGCATCGTCTACGTGATCGTCGGCCTGCTGATCGGCGGCACGGCCGGTTCGATCATGGCCAAACGCGTCGAAATGACCAAGATGCCCGAACTGGTCGCCTTCATGCACAGCATGATCGGCCTGGCCGCGGTGTTCATCGCCGTGGCCGCCGTGGTCGAGCCGCAGTCGCTGGGCATCGTGGCGCAACTCGGTGACGCGATCCCGGCCGGTAACCGCCTGGAACTGTTCCTCGGTGCCGCCATCGGTGCAATCACCTTCTCCGGTTCGGTCATTGCCTTCGGCAAGCTGGCGGGCAAGTACAAGTTCCGCCTGTTCCAGGGCGCGCCGGTCCAGTTCAGCGGCCAGCACAAGCTGAACCTGCTGCTGGGCCTGGCCACCCTGGGCCTGGGCGTGACCTTCATGCTCACCGGCGACTACACCGCCTTCGCCGTGATGCTGGCCCTGGCCTTCGTGCTCGGCGTGCTGATCATCATCCCGATCGGGGGTGCCGACATGCCGGTCGTGGTGTCGATGCTCAACAGCTACTCCGGCTGGGCCGCGGCGGGCATCGGCTTCTCGCTGAACAACTCGATGCTGATCATCGCCGGTTCGCTGGTGGGCTCAAGCGGTGCGATCCTCTCGTACATCATGTGCAAGGCGATGAACCGCTCCTTCTTTAATGTGCTGCTGGGTGGCTTCGGCAATACCGCAGAGGCGGCCGGCCCGGCGGGTTCGAAAGAAGCCCGTCCGGTGAAATCCGGCTCGGCCGACGACGCGACCTTCCTGCTGACCAACGCCGACACCGTGATCATCGTGCCGGGCTACGGCCTGGCGGTCGCGCGGGCCCAGCACGCGCTGAAAGAACTGACCGAGAAGCTGACCCACCGCGGCGTGA
>NZ_JAHUWC010000023.1:0-26518 GCF_019219185.1 Pseudomonas sp. PDM26
GCTGATCAACAAACCGGCGCCGAACAAACAGCGCAACGTCTACCCCAATCAGCCGCAGAAGGGGTATCCGCAATGAAGCGATTGAGCCTGCTGATCGGACTGCTGTTGAGCTTGTGTGCCTGCGCCAACGGGCCGCAGTCACCTCAACCGCCCAACCTGCCCTATGACAGCTGGTACGTCGGCTTGGCCGCGCCGCGCTTCATGGAAGTCTGGGTTGAGACGGTGGACGTGCTCGACCAGCGGGGATTGGCCTTTTTTCATGTGTTCGGGGGTGTGGCCGGCTATACCCGCAAGCCGGAAGGCTGGCACAAAGGGGGGGGAGCAACGAAGCCGGTAAATAATGTCGACCTGCCGGAGCGGCTCTTTCTGCGCTGGCAATCGCTGGTGGAACCACAGGCGTACAAGATCAGAATCACGATTCCGCAGTGGGTGCGCGACGAGATGGTCAAGCCGGAGCGGGTGTTTTGCCAAGGTTCCAAAAAGTGGAAAGACGACTATCGAGACTCCATCACACTAGGCATGGCCCCTGGTGGCATCGTCAAGGTCTGGGTGGGAGGAGCGTGTCTCGATTACAAGGAAGTCGGCCGTTTTCAGGCCGAGATCGAGCCGCTAGGGCCTTATCGAGGCAAGAGCAATGGGCAATACGTGCCTATCGAGCCTGAGAACAAAGCCTATGTTGACGCGCATGGCATTCCTTATGGCACATGGTGAGTGGCTATCCGAAATGAAGCGTTTGGGCTTATCAGCGAATTGCTGTTCAGCCTATACGACTACGACAGCGATTCATGGTAGCCAGTAAATACTTCATGTAACTGAAATGAACAAATTCGCCCGCCCTTTGACTTTTAGAAAGGAGTTCTACTACATGCAATTTTTGATGTTTTTTTATGCGATAGTTATCTCGTTTTCCTCCGCGCTCGCAGCAACCGATTCAGGTGACTTGACCGGGCATTACAATCTGCACGGCAGTATGGAAATGGCCTCCGAGTTGATGTTGCGCAAAGACGGTACTTTTACCGCGGAAATTGTGTATGGGAGTGCAGAGGGCGTTGCCAGTGGAACCTGGCACGTGGACGGCGATGTATTGAGTTTAAAAAATCAGGAAGCTCCTTTTCAGAAAACAGCATTGGATGTCAATTTCAATCTATACAGTGAAAGAAATCTGGCTGAGGCTGATTTTAGCCGGAAGAGTGACAGTGATCGAGTAGTCGAGCTTGCACAAAACAATTATGTATTGGAAATGCAATATAGTAGCTTTTCACTTCCGCCACCGATTCAGCCTGTAGATGTCTTTTTGGATTTTTCCCAAGGTCCTCCATCTCAGTTGCTCTGGCGCAGTTCAGAAGAATGGCGTTTTTCGCTGCCGTATGTTGATAAAAGGGTTCTAAAAAGGATTGGCTTTCGTATTGGCGCAGCTTCAAGTCCCGCTAAGTGGTTCGCTGTGTCTGATACGGCACGGTGGCTTAGCGTTGAATGGAAGAAAAAGCCAGGCCAGACAATATCTTTTAATCAGCCGTATGAGCTGGATCTGGCGGAGACCAAAAAGTACTACGAGGGTAACCCTGATGCGCTTGCACATGTGGCCGGCAACTATTTGATCACGCTGCATTACAAAGAGGAAGTCATTACTCCGGCGATAAAGCCGACCTCAGTGTTTTGGTACTTCGAAGATGGCGTTGAGCAGCAGCAAATCTGGAGCGATTCAAAACAGGGGCTGATGTTTGTACCATTTAAGCCGGGAAGGATTTTGAAGAAAATTGGCTTTCAAGAGCAAGGTTCGGAGCAGCCGATTCAGTGGTTAGACGTTTCCCCCTCAGGGCGCTGGTTTTCTGTTCACTGGAAAGAGCAGCACTTCGATAAAGAGGACGATCTGTCGGCAATATTCAATGGTATGACGTTGGAAATCCGAAAAGACTGTTTGATAGTAGATTTTGGTAACGGCGGGGCGTGTTTCCGTAAATGATGCGCTGAATAACGACGATATTGCCAGGCCGGTGGCACCTTCCAGCTTGGCAACACTATGGTGAGCGAATTTTTAGCAAAGGACTGACGCCATGCAACAAACAAAAAATGCAGGTAGCACGAACAGTACGGACAGCACCGTTATCAAGGTCGTATCTGCGGAAAGCACATTGACTTGGTTGTCGCCAGCAGAAAACGCAATTTTCAACATCAACGAGGATGCGGGTTTTCCCGATATTGTTTTCGAATTTCGCACTCAATTTGTCGGGGATTACAAGTGCTCGTGGGAAATTGAGTGGGATGCGAAAGCCAGTGGCTTGAGAGAGAGAGCCCGAAAGAACAATGTGCTGCAAACCTTCACGGAGTCAGGTTCGTTTGTCAGTAGAAGCAGGAACTGGACGGCAAGTCTTTCAGGAAAAGTGCTGGGCGGTACGCTGACAATAAGCGTCAGTGTCAACGATAACACGCTGACGAGAAGTGTCGTTATCAAAGGGCGAAATCCTTCCGCGCAAAACGTCGCCACTTATATAGCTGGCCTGGACGATATGGCCGGCTTCGAAAAGCTGCTGGAGCAGGAAACTCGTTCCAAACACTTCATAGAACTGGATGGCGAGCCAATAGTTGCCTTCGACAAAGGCTATGGCATCACGCAAATGACCAATCCGGCACCGAATTACGAACAGGTCTGGAACTGGAAAGCCAACATTCTGGCGGGATCTTCGGTTTATAGGGACAAGGTACGTATCGCCAAAAAATACCTTGGACAGGTCGGCAGAGCCTATACCGACGATCAATTGCAGCATGAGGTGTTCAGCCGCTGGAACGGTGGCTCTTATCACGAGTGGGACGCGGCGTCGGCATCGTGGGTCAGAAAGAAAAACCTGTTGTGTGACGCCAATACCGGAAATATCGGCTGGTCAACGGATAACGAGAAAAACAAGGACAAAACACAGGCACAACTGCGAGAGAGGGACAAGGAGACGTATTCGAAGGGAACGAAGGGGCAGTCTGACGTACATCCATGGCAATACTTGGGAGTGTGTTATGCAGACCATGTGCTGGGCGAATAAGCTCGGAAAGCAACTGCTTTGTTTTTTACTCAGTTGGGTGCCGATTGTTTATGCCAGCGCTGAAACGCTGCGGATAAGTAATGTCAGTGGGCAGGCGCAATTGCAAATGGCAGGCGGTGCGGTTTATCGAGTGAAGTTGTTGGCCGATGCGACCGCCGTATTATATGACAGCGATAAGCACAAGGTTGGGGAGGGTGAGTTCGTTTCGATGTTCCAGGCATTGCCCTCGAACCCTGCGCACCCAACAGGATTGTGCGGTGCTGGAAGCGAAGTCTGGCTGTATGTCTATCAAGTCACTGAAGCAGATCTTGTTGAGAAAACCAGGGTTTTGGTGAGCAGTTGTCTGCGATCGATATCAATGGCCAGTCAAAACAGCGGATCACAATTGCAAGACTTTGATTTTTCTTCGGTGAAGTGGAATTCATGGGGATTCTCCATCGAATGGTTCGAGAAAGTTGATGTGCTTGGACGGCCGTTACAGCTCTCGAAATTTGTATTGCAGGACGGAGTGTTTTTACCGCGAGACGAAGTGAGTCAAGAAACTTCGGGCAACGCATTTTCCGGTCAATGAAAAAGGGACAAGACATGAAAGACATCATACGCATTGGCGACAAAACCACGGGCGGGGGCACTGGAGTTTCCAGCAGACATCGCTGCGCATGCACCTATGCGTTGTTTTCCTGGTTATCAGTGCCAGGGACAAACTAGCCCATGCCGGTCAGATTGGATCAAGTCCCTGCGCAGGCGCCGAGACCTGCACAGCCTCGTGCCTGGCTTTGGATCGGCTTGCTGCCTGTGATGTTGATGGTGGGGACCGGGTTGGCGTTGTTGTTCAGCCCGGTGCCGTTGCATCAGCAGCCACACGACTTCTGGGCGCTGGCCCTGGGCGTGCCGTTGGCGGGCTGGTGTGTGTTGAGCTTTGGCAAAGTGCTGCTTTACATGGGCCAGCAAAGTGCAGCCGATGGTTGGGATGAAGCGCGGGAAAAGGATTTGGCCCGCAAAACCCGACGGGGGCGCCGCTCCCAGCAAGTCCTGGGTGTGAGTCTGTACACCGCCCTGCGCAAACCTGGAGATCAACCGGCCGCCCAGCTTGATGCCTTGCTGAACGGAACAGTCGCTCTTGAGGCGCGATCCGCCGGGGAGGATGCAGCTCCGCAGCGTTACAGTCAGTTGCCAGGGGAACGGGAAGACCCGGAACACCTTCTGCTGGATGTGTTGACGCAGGTGCTCGGCGACCTCGCGCAAACCCTGGCACCGTTGCCGGACAACGCGGCGCTGGCATTGTTGCTGGAGGTCGAAAGCGGCCTGTCGGAAAGCGATTTACGCCGGGTGTGGCGAAAAGCCTGGAGCCTGTCCGGCATCCGTCAATCAGCCAGCCCTGTCGAGGGCAGGGGCTTGGTTGCGGTGGATCATTGGCTCGACCAGCGCATCGACGATCAGGCGCTGCTGATGGTGGTGGCGGTGCACTTCGCCCCGGACGTTCCCGATGGCACAACGGAAGTGGCGGTTGGGCTGTTGTTCGGCAACCGGCTGACGCAATCGGTCTTGCCGCCGATTGCCTACCTCCATCGCCCCGAGCAGGACCGTAAGTCCACTCGCGAGGGTTTGCTCTGTGCCGCGCGCCAGGCACTGGCTTGGACGCCACAGCCGGCGCAGCCGGTCGAGCAGGTCTGGCGGACCGGTATCGACGCGCAACGTCAGGCCGATTTGGCGGCGGTGTTGGCTGATGTTTCGCTGCCAGCCGAGACGTGCAATCTCGATGAACTGCTTGGGCATCCGGGTCCCGCATCCCCTTGGCTGGCGATCGCCGCCGCTGCGCAGACGATCGAGCGTGGTGCCGGGTCGCAGTTCATTTTCAGTGGTGGCGATGTCGCCGATGGACTTTGGAGCACGGTGTTGATCCCCGTGTCCTCCCTTTCGAAATAGGAATATCGAATGCAGTTTCTACGCTCCGTAGGGATAGGTACGGTGGTGAGCGCGCTGATGCTGGTCACTGTGGCTTTGGGTGCACTGGTCTGGCGATCGCCCGAGTCGCTGGGCATGACGGCAGGCAGTACCCAAAAGACCCTCTGGCTTTCCGTGATTTCGGTGGCCGCCTTCATCGCCACGATGTTCCTGGGTGTTAACCAGCTGTTAAGACGCCAGATGGGGAGTTCGACCTATCACAAGGTCGAAACGGATGATTCACCTGAGCCTGCGCGAGCACCCCGTTCTGATACTGATCAGACAAAACAATTAGCGGCCAGACTTGGGGACTTTTTGCGCCAGCAACACGGCCCTTTCTGGCGCCACAAAACCCGCCTCCTGCTCATCGTCGGCGAACCCGAACAAATCAGCGCCATCACCCCCGGCCTGCGTCAAGACCATTGGCTAGAAGACCAGAACACCATCCTGATCTGGGGTGGTAGCGTGAACGCCGAGCTGGATGCCAAGGTGCTCGCCCAGTGCCGCCGACTGACCCGCTGGCGCGCCCTCGACGGCGTGGTCTGGGCATTGAGCCCGGCGCAGAGCGCCGACGAGGAACTGATGGGCAACGGCGCCCGTCACCTGCAAGACCTGGCGCGGCAGCTGGGCTGGTCCTTGCCGCTGCACCTGTGGCAGGTCTGCGCCAGTCCATGGCAGCAAGACAAACGCCCCGTCCAGGCGGTCGGCTGCCCGTTGCCTGCGCGCCTGACCGAGTCGACACTGGAAACCTCGCTGCACAGCCTGCTGGAACCTCTGCGCGACGAAGGCTGGGCGCAGATGCAGACGCGCCGTGATCATGATTTCCTTCTGCGTCTGACGCGGGATCTGCAGGTCGAGGGCATCGCCCGTTGGCGCCAGGCACTGGCGCCGTTGTTCGGCATGTTCAGTAACAGCGTGGCGTTGCGCGGGCTTTGGTTCAGCCTGCCGTTGACTGGCAAAACCGAACGCAAGGAACACGACCATTTCTGGCCCATGGGCCCGGCCTGGCACGGTGTGCTGGAAGCCCCCAAATACCCCAGCCGGCGCGTCGGCTGGAGCGGGCCGCGCGTGGTTTATGGGTTGACCCTGGGCCTGGCCTTGCTGTGGGGCGCCGGCCTGCTGCTGTCCTTCGCCAGCAATCGTGTGCTGATTGCCCACGTACAAACCTCACTGACTACCCTGCAACAATCCGCCGAAGGCGACGCGCAACTCCGCGCCCTGCACGAACTCACCCGCGAGCTGTCGCGCCTGGACTACCGCGCCACCCACGGCTCGCCGTGGTACCAGCGCTTCGGCCTGAACCAGAACGACGCACTGCTCACCGCGCTATGGCCGCGCTACGTCGAGGCCAACCAGCGCCTGCTCCGCGACCCGGCGGCGGCCAACCTCAAGGCCCAGCTCAAGGCGTTGATCAAGCTGCCACCGGATAGCCCCGAGCGTGCCAAACGGGCCCACACCGCCTACGTGCAACTCAAGGCTTACCTGATGCTGGCCCGCCCGGACAAAACCGATCCGGCGTTCCTGGCCAAGGCCCTGACCGACGCCGTGCCGCAACGCGCGGGATTCTCGCCGGGGCTCTGGCAAGGGCTGGCGCCGACCCTGTGGGCGTTTTACGCCGAGCAACTGGAAGTCCATCCGGACTGGCGCATCGACGCGGATCCGAAACTGGTGGCCCAGGCCCGGCAGGTGCTCCTTGGCCAATTGGGCCAGCGCAATGGCGAAGCCAGCCTGTATCAGGCCGTGCTCGATACGGCGGCCAATCACGCCCCGGCGCTGGGCTTGCAGCAGATGGTCGGCGACACCGACGCGCTGGCGCTGTTTGCCACCTCGGCCGAGGTGCCCGGGGTGTTCACCCGCCAGGCTTGGGAAGGGCAGGTGCGCCAGGCCATCGATGCCATCGCCGAGGCGCGGCGGGAAGAGATCGACTGGGTACTCAGCGACAACCCGGCCCGACTCGCCGCCGACCTGAGCCCGGAGCAACTCAAGGAGCGCCTGACCGAACGCTACTTCCAGGACTACGCCAACGCCTGGCTGGATTTTCTCAACCGCCTGCGCTGGCAGCCGGTGGACAGCCTCGGCGAGGTGATCGACCAGTTGGCGTTGATGAGCGATGTGCGCCAGTCGCCGCTGATAGCGCTGATGAACAACCTGGCCTATCAGGGCCAGGCCGGCAGCCGGGGGCCAGCCCTGACGGACTCGTTGGTGAAGTCGGCGCAGCAACTGCTCGGCCCGGATAAAACCCCAATGATCGACCAGTCGATGCCCGCCAGCAGCGGCCCGCTGGACGCCACCTTCGGCCCCTTGCTGACCCTGCTGGGTAAGGACGTCGACAACAAAAACGACAGCGAGCGCCTGAGCCTGCAAGCCTTTCTCAACCGGGTCACGCGGGTGCGCCTCAAGCTGCAACAGGTGAGCAATGCGGCAAACCCGCAGGCGATGACCCAGGCACTGGCTCAGACGGTGTTCCAGGGTAATAACGTCGACCTCAGCGACACCCAGTCCTACGGCAGCCTGCTCGCCGCCAGCCTCGGCGCCGAGTGGGACGGTATCGGCCAGACGCTGTTTGTGCAGCCCCTGGACCAGGCCTGGCAGCGGGTATTGCAACCGTCGGCGGCGGGGCTCAACAGCCTGTGGCAACGGGCGATCGTGCGCGACTGGCGCGATGCGTTCGCCGGGCGCTACCCGCTGGCGGCCACTGCCAGCGACGCCTCGCTGCCGATGCTTGGGCAGATGATCCGCGCCGACTCCGGGCGCATAGAACAGTTTCTGCACCAGCAGTTGGGTGGCGTGCTGCGCAAGGAAGGCAGCCGCTGGGTGGCCGACACCCGGCACAGCCAGGGCCTGCGCTTCAACCCGCAGTTCCTCGCGGCGATCAACCAGCTCAGCCACCTCGCCGACGTGCTCTACACCGACGGCGGCATGGGCCTGAGCTTCGAGCTGCGCGGCAAGCCGGTGCGCGACGTGGTGCAGACCACCTTCATCCTCAATGGCGAAAAGCACGAGTACTTCAACCAGAAGGAAAGCTGGCAACGCTTCAGCTGGCCGGGCTTCACCCAGCACCCGGGCACGCGCCTGACCTGGATCAGCGTGCAGGCCAACGAGCGCCTGTTCGGCGACTACGAAGGCACCTGGGGCCTGATCCGCCTGCTGGAACAGGCGCGCATCACCGCTCTGAACGACAGCGACAGCCACTACCGCGTGCAAGTCAGGGCGCCCGATGGCCTCGACCTGACCTGGCACCTGCGCACCGAACTGGGCGCGGGGCCGCTGGCCTTGCTCAAGCTGCGTGGCTTCGAGCTGCCGGCTCGGATTTTTCTTGGCGAGGGGACGAAAACGCTACCCCTTGCGCAGACCGGGAGTTACGAATGAGTCTGCTCAAACTGATCAGCCGCTGCCTGGGCGAGCGCGATCCATTGCCACTGGCCCGCACCGAGGCCGAGCGCTGGCAGGATTGGTTGCAACCCATCAGTGCGCAGTCCGCCGTCGGCGAAGACCCGGGGTACGACGATGATTTCCAGCGTGTGCGCGAGGCGGTCAACCAGCTCTCCGGCGCCGATATCGACGAGGTGATCGCCCTGGCGCAGAAGCTGCTCTGCCAGCGCTGCAAGGACCTGCGCGTCGCCACCTATTACCTGTGGGCGCGCCTGCACAAGCACGGTGAGGCGGGGTTGGCCGATGGCCTGGGTCTGCTCGCCGCACTGGTCGAGCGTTACGCCGGCGAGGTGCTGCCGGCGCGGCCCAACAGCCGCAGGATGGCCCTGGAGTGGCTGACCAGCACCAAGGTGCTGGACAGCCTGTCGCGGTACCCGGAAGTGGTCAAGGCCGAGGCCGAGCGCACGGTGGCGGCGCTGGCCTGGCTGGAGCGCGGGCTGGAGGCCTGGCCGCAGGATCAGCGGCCGCAACTGGGCACGCTGTACGCGGCGTTGTCCGCGCGCATGGCGCAGTCTGGTGGCGTCGATGCCGTGGTGCCGCAGAACAGCGCCACTCACGAGTCCGCCAACCAGGCCATCGCGGCGAGCACGCCGGTGATCAAGTCCGGGCGCGATCTGCTGGACAGCGGCCGGGTACTGGCGGGCTATTTACGCGAGCAGCCCCAAGGCTGGCTGGCGGCCCATCGCCTGATGCGCAGCCTGCGCTGGGACACCTTGCACCAACTCCCGCTGCAGGATGCCAATGGCGTGACGCGCCTGGCACCGCCCCGAGGTGAGTCGCGGGCGCAACTCAAGCGCCTGTACCAGCAGCAGAACTGGACTGACATGCTCGATCAGATCGAGCGGACGTTCGCCGAGGGGGTTAATCATTTCTGGCTGGATCTGCACTGGCACCTGGTCCAGGCCCTGGGCAAGCAGGAGGCGCCCATGGACGGCTGGGCGGACATCGTCAAGCGTGACTTGGGCATGCTCCTCGACCGCTTGCCGGGGCTGGAGTTGTTGAGCTGGAGCGACGGCACACCGTTTGCCGACGAGAAGACCCGCGAGTGGATCAGCCAGCATGTCAGCGGCAATCAGGCCCAGCAGTGGTTGCCTGCGCCGGCTCAGGCTGCGGTGGTCGCCGATGTCGAGATTCTGTCCCTGGAGAGCGAGGCCCTGGCCCAGGCCGACAGCGACGGCGTAGAGAAAGCGCTGGCCTGGCTGGCCGCGCGTCCCGACATCCATACCGGACGCCAACGCTGGCTGCTGCGCCTGTTGATGGCGCGCGTGGCCGAGCAATGTGGCAAGAACGACCTGGCCATGCATCTGCTCGGTGAGCTGGACGCCACGGCGCAGCGCCAGGCGTTGGCGGAGTGGGAGCCGGAGCTGAGTTTTGAAGTCAAGGCACGCCTGCTCAAGCTGACGCGCTTGAAGGCGCAACGCAACGATGCCGACAAGACCGCCCTGGGTCGGCGCATGGAGGCATTACTCGCCGCAATGGTGGCCATTGATCCGGTACGCGCCGCGGTGCTCTGCGGTTGAACCTCATTTATCAGGATTTTTATTGAACATGGACAATCTGACACTGCAATATTTCGACGCCGAGATGCGCTACCTGCGCGAAGCCGGCCAGGAGTTTGCGTTAGCCTTTCCGGACCGGGCGGCGCAGCTCAATCTGGACAAGGCCGGCGCCCGCGATCCCTATGTGGAACGCCTGTTCGAAGGCTTTGCCTTCCTGATGGGACGCTTGCGCGAAAAACTCGACGATGACCTTCCGGAATTGACCGAAGGCCTGGTCAGCCTGTTGTGGCCGCATTACCTGCGCACCATTCCATCGTTGTCGATTGTCGAACTGGCGCCGGAGCTGACACAGATCAAGCGCAGCGAGGTGATCGCGGCCGGGTTCGAAGTGCTGTCGCAGCCCATCGGGCCGCAACGAACCCGGTGTCGCTATACCACCACCCAGGACCTGAAGCTGCAACCCATCGAGCTGGAGTCGGTGCGCCTGGCCCACGAACCTGATGGACGCTCGGTGCTGCGCCTGCGATTTTCCTGTGGGTCATCCGTTGACTGGGGCGAGGTCGACCTGAGTCGCCTGCCGTTGTATCTGAACGCCGATGCACCCTTGGCCAGTGCGCTGCATCAGGCCCTGACCCTTAATGCCCAGGCGTTGTATGTGCGGCTACCGGGCGAGTCGGGGCGCCAGCCGCTGGCGGGCCATTTCGCCCCCAAGGGGTTTGCCGATAAGGACCGTTTGTGGCCCAAGGGCGACAGCGCGTTCAGCGGTTATCAGCTGCTGCTGGAGTACTTCACCTTCCGCGAGAAGTTCATGTTCGTGACCCTCTGCGGCCTGGAGAAAATCAAGATCACAGCGGGCTTGCCCTGGTTCGAACTGGAAGTGGTTCTGCGCGAGTCATGGCCGCCAGCGTTCAACCTGAGTGCCGAACACATTCGCCTGCATGCGGTGCCGGTGATCAATCTGTTCAGCCTGGAATCCGATCCGATGACGCTGGATCCGTTGCAGACCGATTACCTGCTGCGCCCTATGCGCTTGCAGGACGGTCACACGGAAATTTATTCGGTGGATCGGGTCAGCGCATCGACCAACGGCGAGCGTTTTGACTATGTGCCTTTCAGCAGTTTTCGCCACAAGGGCGGCATGCTGCGCGACGACGCCCCCGAGCGTTATTTCCATACGCGCCTCAAGCGGGGCGCCAATGGCTTGCACGATACCTGGCTGATCCTGGGCGGCGAGGGCTTCGATCAGGATCGGCTGCAGGAGAGCCAGAGCCTGTCTCTGCAATTGACCGGGACCCACGGCCAACTGCCGCGCAAGGCCCTGCAAAGTACGCTGCTCGATACCGTCGCACAGTCCGCTCAGACCGGATTGCGGGTGCGCAATCTGAGCGCCCCGACCCTGCCGTGCTATCCGCCGAACCGCGACCGGTTCCACTGGCGAGTGCTCAGCCACCTGGGTTCGAATTTCCTGCCGATGCTCGATAGCGCCGAGGTGCTGCGCGGCACCCTGGCGCTGTACGACTGGACCGACAGCGAGCTGAACCGGCGGCGCCTGGCGGCCATCGTCGAGGTCCAGCATCACCTGATCGAGCGTTTCGAAAAGGGCTTTGTGCTGCGCGGCGTGGACATCGAAGTGACCCTCGACGCCAATGGCTTTTGTGGCGAAGGCGATATCTGCCTGTTCGGCGAAATGCTCCATCGTTTCTTCGGCCTGTACGCCGACATTCACCTGTTCAACCAGCTCACGCTGATCCTTCAACCTTCTGGAAAGTGCCTGCGATGGAACGAGAACCACAGTCAGCGTATTCCCGGCTGAAAGCCAGCGGATTACTCGAGGCGCTGGACGGACGGGTGGCCGAGGCCAATCTGTATCGTTTCTGCCAGTTGCTCGAACAGGCCCTGCCGGATCACCCGCTGTTGGGCAGCACCAACCACCCGGCGGATGACCCGGTACGGTTTCGCCCCGACCCCGGCATGGGATTTCCCGCCAGTGAACTGAAGGGCATCGAAACCGACACCCATCAACCACTGCGCCCGGCGACGGTGCGTACGCGCCTGTTGGGGTTGTACGGCGTGGACTCGCCGTTGCCGACGGCTTTTGTCGACGATATTGCCCAGCGCCGCGAGGGGCATGAAGCGCTGGAAGCGTTCCTCGATATTTTCAACCACCGGATCTTCACCCAGTTCTACCGGATCTGGCGCAAGTACTCGTACCCGGCCACTTTCGAAGCGGGCGGGAGCGATGCGACCTCGCAGTGCCTGCTGGGTCTGGTCGGTTTGGGGATTCCCGGCACGGCCAAGCGCATTGCCACACCGGTTTCGCGGTTCCTTGCGCTGCTCAGTGTGATGCGCATGCCCACCCGTAACGCCGAAGGCATCACGGCATTGGTAACGCTGCTCGCGCCCGGGACCCAGGCCAGGATCACGCCGCACTGGCCGCAGAAAATTGCCTTGGTGCAGCCGGCGAGCCTGTCCGCGAGCCATCCGGTGAGTCTGTCTCAAAGTACCCCCCTGGGGAGTAGCGGATACGACGCCAACAGCCAGTTGCATCTGGCGTTGTTCACCCGGGATCAGGACGAGGCACGCGGCTGGCTGCCCGGTGGCCAGTTGTACAACGACCTGCGGGTGCTGCTGCGGGTGTACCTGGGCTGGCGCTGCACCGCGAAGCTACAGCTGTCGCTGCCGGTGCACAGCCTGCCGCAACCGGTGTTGGGGCGCACGCCAATCCTGTTGGGGATGACCGGCATGCTGGGCTCGGGTAGTGACACCTGGCAGGGCGCGGAGCACGACACGATCACCATCAATCTGGGCCGCTACCAAGGCCTGTCGAAAAACACTCGGAACAGGGAAATACAGGATGTCGCGTACCCTTGGTAATTCATTGATGCTGGCGACGCTGGCGGTACTGCTCGCCGGTTGCGGGGTGACTCAGTCAGTCACGGACGGCACCGCCTCCGCCACCCGCTCGATTTTCTACAAGCAGGTGAAAACCCTGCACCTGGATTTCAGTGCCCGCACTGCGATCAACACCGATGGCACGGACATGAATGCAATGTCGGTCCCGACGCTGGTGCGGGTTTACCAACTGAGCGATAGCAAAGCGTTGGAGAGGGCTTCCTACGACCGTTTGCTCGGCAGCGACGAGGGTGTGCTCGGCAGCGAGTTGCTGGACACCCGGGCATTGGTGATCAAACCGGGCGAAGGCGCGCTACTGAGTGTGCCGCTGGACACGAACGCGCGCTTCGTCTCGGTGGTGGCGTTGTTCCGCGACCCCGATACGCAGGTCAATACCTGGCGCCTGACCCTGAGCCGCGATGACCTCGACCCTGACCGGGCACGAATCATCGAGCTGGGGGACAACCGATTGACCTTGCGCGGCTTGGCCGAGGAGTAACCGATGACCGGCTTCAATCCATCGCTTTATGAAACGCTGCTGCAGAACTTCGACGGCGACCTGGACCTGCATCAGGTCAGCGAAGAGGACCAGCACACGCTGTCGGTGCTGGACAACCTGCAACGCATCCTCAACAGCCGGGCCGGTGCGCTCGCACACCTGCCGGATTACGGTCTTCCCGACGTGGGCCAGATCCTGCAGGGGTTGCCTGGCTCGGCTCATAAGCTGATGGGGACCATGCAGGCCACCTTGATCAAGTACGAACCGCGCCTGGCGACAGTGAACATCGAGTTGCTCGAACAGACACTGCCGGGTCATCTGGAGTACAGCCTCGACGCTTTGCTCAAAAGCGGCGAGCAAATCACCTTCGGCACCACCGTGGCACCGGAAGGCAAAATCCTGGTGCGACATTTGAAACGACAGCAATGGTTGTCTTGATCGTGAACCTGTATGGCAAGGGAGGCTGACGGTGTTATTTGAAATGCGTATTCGGCTGGGCGGTGATCCACGCGGTTTTGGTGAGTTCGTGGCGCTGCGCGAAGAGCTGGCGAAGTTGAGTCATCCGGCGTGTCCCGACGTGGACTGGGCCAGGGTGGAGCAGTGGTGTCTGACGCTGTTCGAGCAGAACGGCGCGGACCTGCAAACGGCGACTGCGTTTGCCTTGGCGCGCAGCCTGCGCCACGGCCTGGAGGGCATGGCGCAGGGGGTGGCGCTGATCGAGTCGCTGTGTTGCCAATGGTCGGCCTTATGGCCGCCCATGGCCTCGGTTCGCCAGGAAATCCTGGCCTGGCTGTTCGTGCAATGGCAGCCGTTGCTGCGCAACAGGGCACTGAGTGCGCAAAACTTCCCCGCGTTGCTCCAGCTGGACACCGAGCTGGCGCGTTTGCAGCAGCGCCTGGATCAACAGGTACAACCCCCTCTGGTCGCTCTGCACGCCTTGCGCCAGCAGATCGAAAGCCTGATCCAGCGTACGCAGCGCAGCAGCGTTTCGCTTGGCACCCTATCGCTGCCACCGAGGGAACCGGCACCGTCGTTGTTGATGCCCGTGGTGATTCTGCCGCCCAACCCCATGCCCGAGATGCCGCCAGCGAAGCGTCGCGTTGCCCGGTGGCTGGGCGCGGCGGTCGCCATGCTTGGCCTGGTCAGCGGCGCCTGGTGGTTGGGCACCACCGGTGCAGTCGAGCAGCGTTTTACGCAGCTGTTTGAGCCGGCACCAACGATTGTCGGGCCCGTGCGCCTGGACAGCCTGTCGCTGTTCGACGCCGGGAGCGCAGAGCTCAAGCCAGGGTCGACCAAGGTCCTGATCAGCGCCCTGGTCGACATCAAGGCCCAGCCCGGCTGGCTGATCGTGATTGGCGGGCATACGGATGGCCTTGGCAACCCGCAGCACAATCTCCAGCTCTCTCACGCGCGCGCCTCTGCCGTACGTGACTGGATGCAACGCATGGGCGACATCCCCGACAGTTGCTTTGCGGTCCAGGGCTTTGCCGCCAGCCAACCGATTGCCGGCAATGACAGCGAATCCGGGCGCGCGGCCAACCGACGCGTGGAAATCAGCCTGCTGCCACAGGCCGGGGCTTGTGGGCAAGAGACGCTGGGGGCGCGTCCTGCGCAAGCGTGAGGGAGAATGCAAAATCAGGCGCTGGCCCAGCAACAGCGCCTGCTCAGGGGTCAGGCCTTGATCACATAGCCATACGCGCGGGTGCGACCGCCTTCGTGCTTCAGGTACACGCCCTGCAGTTCCGGTGTGAAACCCGGCAACGCATTGATGCCTTCTTCAAGGGCCAGGAAGTACTTCAACACCGCGCCACCCCAGATTTCCCCCGGCACCACGCACAAGACGCCCGGCGGATAAGGCAGCGCGCCCTCGGCGGCGATACGCCCGTCCGCATCCGCCAGCGCCACCAGTTCGACGTTGCCACGGATGTACTCGATTTGCGCTTGCTGCGGGTTCATGGCCTTTTTCGGGAAGTGTGCCTTGCGGAACATGTCCTTCTGCAACTGCTGCACGTTGTGGCTGCGATACAGGTCGTGCATTTCCTGGCAGAGCTGGCGGATGGTGTAGTCGCGGTAGCGTTCCTGGTGCTGCGCGTAGATGGCCGGCAGCACCCGGCTCATCGGCGCGTCTTCGCTGATGAAGCGTTCGAAGCGGGCGATCTGTGCGGCCAGGTGGGTCATCTTCGCCCAGTCTTCGGCCGGGGTGAGCAGGAACAGGATCGAGTTCAGGTCGCACTTTTCCGGGACGATGCCGTTCTCGCGCAGGAAGTTGGCCAGGATGCCGGCGTGAATGCCGAAGTCGGTGTAGCTGCCGTCCACCGGGTCGATGCCCGGCGTGGTGAACAGCAACTTGCACGGGTCGATGAAGTACTGCTTCTCTGCGTAGCCGGCAAAGGCGTGCCAGCGGTCCTTGGGATGGAACTCGAAGAAGCGGATGTCGCTGGCGATTTCTTCCGTTGGATAGTCCTCCCACGCACGCCCTTCAATGGTATCCGGCACGAACGGGCGGACCAGGGTGCAGGCTTCGAGGATCAACTTGCGCGCTTCGATGCCGAACTTCACGCAGTCTTCCCACAGACGCAGGCCGCTGCGGCCGGAGTGAATGCGGGCATTCACATCCAGTGAGGCGAACAGCGGGTAGAACGGACTCGTTGAGGCCTGGGCCATGAAGGCGTTGTTGAGCCGGTGATGGTTGCAGTAGCGCGCCTGACCTTTGATGTGCCGGTCTTTCTTGTGGATTTGCGAGGCCTGGGAGAAACCGGCCTGCTGTTTGTGCACCGATTGCGTGACGAAGATGCCCGGGTCGTTCTCGCCCAGGTCGAGCAACAGCGGTGAGCAGTCTTTCATCATCGGGATGAACTGCTCGTAGCCGACCCACGCCGAGTCGAACAGGATGTAGTCACACAGCTTGCCGATGCGGTCGACCACTTGCCGGGCGTTGTACACGGTGCCGTCGTAGGTGCCCAATTGAATGATCGCCAGGCGGAACGGCCGTGGCAGTTGCGCCTTGTCCGGGGCGACTTCGGCGATCAGTTCGCGCAGGTAGTTTTCTTCGAAACAGTGGGCGTCGATGCCGCCGATGAAGCCATAAGGGTTGCGCGCGGTTTCCAGGTAGACCGGCGTGGCACCGGCCTGCAACAAGGCGCCCTGGTGGTTGGACTTGTGGTTGTTGCGGTCGAACAGCACCAGGTCGCCCGGGGTCAACAGGGCGTTGGTCACCACCTTGTTCGAGGCCGAGGTGCCGTTGAGCACGAAGTAGGTCTTGTCGGCGTTGAACACTTGCGCGGCGTGTTTCTGCGCCAGCAGTGCCGGGCCTTCGTGGATCAGCAGGTCGCCGAGCTTGACGTCGGCGTTGCACATGTCGGCGCGAAACAGCGTCTCGCCAAAGAAGTCGAAAAACTGCCGGCCGGCTGGATGCTTGCGAAAGAACTGGCCGCCCTGGTGACCGGGGCAGGCGAAGGTTGCATTGGCGGATTCGGTGTAATGCTTGAGCGCATCGAAGAACGGCGGCAGCAGGCTTTCTTCGTAGGCTTTGGCGGCGGTCTCCAGTTGGTTACCGTGGTATTCGACGTTGCTGGGGGACAGGTCGAAGATGCCATTCACTTGCAGCAGCACGTCGTTGAGGTGTTTGTAGACTTCCCGGGGGTGGGTGCTGGTGCCGGGGGACGCTACCAGGAAAATCGGGATATCAAAACCGGTGCGCTGAATGGCGTCGAGGGATCCGGCCAACACATCATTGACCGACACCACGGCCACGGCGACGTCGGTGAAATCGGTGTGACTGAGCGGGACCACCTCCCGGGCGTTCAGGAAACAAGCGGATGCGCCTTCACTGGCGGCGATTTTCAGGGCTTTCATCGGTGGTGTCTCCAGGCGGGCACTCAATTGTCCGCAGCTTTTTTAGAGATCAACTTCCGGGGGAGCCTTCCAGTTCCCCTGATCGGAAATCGTGACACCACTGTTTATAGAGCATATTCCTGATCTGTCAGGCTTTTTACCGCGACCTTGCACATCTTGACGCCTCACGACCTGTCGGTCAGGCGTGAACCAGCGCAATCGTGAACGAGACCACGATCATGCACGCAAAGGCAAAATTGATATTCATGAAGTTTCCATCCAAAACATGAGTGACGGCGCCATCTTGAACAGGTCACGGAAAAATAAAAAATTCGCTGTAATGATTTGAAAGATCGAAAAAAATGATACTTGCCGGTTCGTTGTTTTTGCGCCGGGGTGCAGATACTCTCGGGTAACACGCAATTACATGCATAAACGAGCAAAAACATGCACGATAACCATTCTGCAGCCGAACTTCCGTCAGTGCGCCGGCAAAAAATCCTGTTGATCCTCGAACGTGACGGCAAGGTCATGGCCTCGGAGTTGAGCCAGCATTTCGCGGTATCCGAAGACACCATCCGCCGCGATCTGGCGGAGCTGGCCAGCGCCGGTCTGGTGCAACGGGTGCACGGCGGGGCGTTGCCCCGGCCCAAGGATACGGGCAAGGACTATTTCACCCGGATCAGTGAAACCGATGAGGTGAAAACCCATCTGGCGCAACTGGCCGCGCAACGGGTGCAGGACGGTCAGATCGTGGTGTTCGATTCCGGTACCACTACCTTGCAGATCGCGCGCTCGCTGCCGGCGGACATCGCCATCACCGCGATCACTGCATCGCCGATGACGGCCATTACCCTGTCCGAGTACAAAGGCATCAAGGTGATCCTGGCCGGCGGTCAGCTCAACCCGGCGACGATGTCGGCCAGCGGCCACGAAACCCTGCGGCTGCTGGCGGGTATCAAGGCCGATCTGCTGTTTACCGGGGTCTGCGCGATACACCCGCAGGTGGGCTTAAGCTCACTGCACTTCGATGAAGTGCCGGTGAAACAGGCGATGCTCGACTGTGCTTCCCACGTGATCGCCGTCACCACCGCGGACAAGCTCGGTGCGGTGGAGCCCTTTGTCGTCGCGCCTAGCAACCGCGTGCACACGCTGATCACCGAGCGGCATGTGGCGTCAGGCAATGTCGAGGATTACCGGGTGCTGGGGATCGAGGTGGTGCAGGCTTGAGCATTTTTTGCTGGTAGGTGTATTGAATGTTCCGGCCCCTTCGCGGGCACAAACAACATCCATGTTGAATGTATTGGCCAGTAACCTCAACGCAATCGCTCAAGCATCTGGTAGTACCACATGCCCGCGGCGAGCATCGGGTTGCCGAGCAGGTCGCCCATGGGCACGCGGATGTGCTGGCAGGCGGCGAAGGTGTCGAACTGCTGCAACTGCCCGGTGATCGCCCGGCCCATGATTTCACCCATGATGTGGGTGGTGGCGATGCCGTGGCCGGAGTAGCCCTGGCAATACCAGACGTTGTCCGAGAGCTTGCCCAGTTGCGGGATGTGGTTGATCACGATGCCCATCGCGCAGCTCCACTGGTAATCGATGGCCACGCCTTTGAGCGCCGGGAAGGTTTGCTCGATGCACGGGCGCAGCTCGGCGGCGATGTCGCGCGAATCCTTGCCGCTGTAGTTGGCGCCGCCACCGAACAACAGGCGACCGTCAGCGGTCAGGCGGTAGTAGTCGAGTACGAAACGGCAGTCGTAGACCGCCAGGTCTTCGGGGTTGATCTGGTGCCCGCGCCAGCGCAGGTTCCAGATGAAGTCGTCGACTTCATCGCCGATGCTGCGGCGCATCTGTTTGCGCATGGCTTCGTCTCCCGACAGGCTGCCGGTGACCTGGCCGCCGTTGCGCCCGGTGGCGCCCCAGCCGATCTTGTGGCTTTCGACGATGGCGACCTTCAGGCCTTTTCCGCCAGCTCGACGGCGCTGGCCACGCCGGTGAATCCGCCGCCGATGATCACTACGTCAACCCGATGCCGGCCTTGCAGCGTTGGGTAATCGGTGTCCTGGTTGAGGGTGGCGGTGTAGTAGGAATTGCAACGTTGAGTCATGTCAGTGTCCAGGCAGAATTGGGAGAAACCAATGCCGGTCAGTCGAAGTGCGCAACTTGTAGGAGCTGGCTTGTCGGGTCCTACAGGGATTGCGGCGCGTGTAAATGTCTGATTCAGAACATCAGGTGCACACCGAGGCCGATCAGCCCGCAGCCGGTCAACACCTCGATCACCCCGCGCTTGAAGCGCAGCAATGCAATGCCCGCCACGATGGCGATCAGCAGCGAAGGCCAGTCCAGCCGTCCTTCGAAGCCTTCGGGCCAAAGCACGTGGTAGGCAAAGAAACACGCCAGATTGAGAATCACGCCCACCACAGCGGCCGTAACGGCCGTCAGCGGCGCGGTGAATTTGAGTTCGTTGTGTGTCGACTCCACCAGCGGCCCGCCGGCGAGGATGAACAGGAACGAAGGCAGGAAGGTGAACCAGGTCACCAGCGTGGCGGCTATGGCGCCGGCGACAAAGACCTGATCCGGACCAAAGACCTGATGCACGTAGCCGCCGATAAAGCCGACGAAGGCGACGACCATGATCAACGGACCGGGAGTGGTTTCGCCGAGCGCCAGGCCATCGATCATCTGCGTCGGCGTCAGCCATGCGTAGTGACCGACCGCGCCCTGGTAGACGTACGGCAGCACCGCGTAGGCGCCACCGAATGTCAGCAGCGCAGCCTTGGTGAAGAACCAGGCCATCTGGGTCAGCGTGCCTTCCCAGCCGAACAATGCGATGAGTATAGCCATGGGCAGTGTCCACAAGATCGCACCGATAACGGCCAGAAGCGCCAGTTTCAAGCCACTGAAGCGGGCGTGTTCAGGGGTTGGGGTGTCGTCGTCGATCACGGCCGGGCCGAAGGACTTTTTCGCCGTGCTGTGGCCACCGGTCCTGAATTTTTCCGGTGCCAGGCGTCCGCCGAAAAAGCCGATGACCGCCGCGCTAAGCACGATCAACGGAAACGGCAGGTCGAGCACGAAGATGGCCACGAAGGACGCGGCGGCGATGCCCCATAACCAGCCGTTCTTCAGCGCCCGCGAACCGATCCGGTGAGCCGCCTGCACCACGATTGCCGTGACCGCCGGCTTGATCCCGTAGAACAATCCGGCGACCACGGGCACTTCACCAAAGGCGATGTACAGCCAGGACAGCGCAATCAGGATGAACAGCGACGGCAACACAAACAGCACGCCAGCGATCACGCCACCCCAGGTGCGGTGCATCAGCCAGCCGATGTAGGTCGCCAACTGCTGAGCCTCGGGCCCGGGCAGCAACATGCAATAGTTGAGGGCGTGCAGAAAGCGCCGCTCGGAGATCCAGCGCCGGCGTTCGACCAGTTCCTGATGCATGATCGAAATCTGCCCGGCCGGCCCGCCAAAGCTGATGAAACCGAGCTTGAGCCAGAACAGAAAGGCTTCGCGCAGGCTGATGGACCGGGGCTGCGGCACATCCGTTTCCGTGATCGGGGAGGGCGTGGGGCTCAAACGCAGATTCCTTGTGCAGAAAAGCTTTGAGTCAAAGACTGTAGCTACGCCTGCGCGCGTTGCATAGCGGCTTGATGCTGCGAAGCCGTTGCTGTGGAAACTCTCGATCAAACCGGGCAAGCCATTGACCGTGGGCCACTTCGGCCGCGTGCCGGTGATGATGGGCCGGTGGAAGTGCCGCAAGGTTGCACACTGGAAGAGGGCGACGCTGCGCGGTTCATACCCTTTCGACAGAGATGTCGCCTGACCCACCGCTATCGCGAGCAAGCTCGCTCCTACAGGGATTGTGTGTTTCCTGAGCCTCAGTTCAACACAAAATCCACCGGCTCCAGTTGTGGCGGTAGCTCCGTCACACCCAGGGCCGCCAGTACATCACGCTCGATGTTGCGCACGATGGCGTCGGTGGGCAGGTCGTTTTCGTCGCGGCCGAAGGGGTCTTCCAGTTCATCGGCAATCGCATCCAGGCCGAAAAAGGTGTAGCTGACAATCGCGGTGAAAATCGGTGTCAGCCAGCCCAGGGGCTCGGCCATGGCGAACGGCAAAAGGATGCAGAACAAGTAAATGGTGCGGTGCAGCAACAGGGTGTAGGGAAACGGCAGTGGAGTGTTCTTGATCCGTTCACAGACCGCCTGGGCGTGGGTCAGGCCGGCCAGGTGGTTGGCCATGAGCGTGTAGCGCCAGTCGTTGATCGCCCCGGACTCGTTGAGTGCCGAGCACTGTTGACCGACCTGCATCAGTATCTGCCCGGTGATGTCCGTGGAGTTGCCCTTGGGCATCGGCTGCAGCCAGTGGCCACTGGCGGCCAGTTCGTTTTCCTGGCGCAGCCGTGCATTGAGGGCATGGGCAAAGCCACACAGGTTGCTGAGGACCGTGTGTCGCTCATCCGTGTCTTTGATGGCCAGGGTTTCACGAATCATCGAACGGACTTCCACGATCACATCGCCCCACGCCTTGCGTGCTTCATACCAGCGGTCGTAGCAGGCGTTGTTGCGAAAGCTCATGAAGATCGACAACGACAAACCCAGCAGTGTGAAGGGCGTGGCGCTGACCTTGGAAAAGTAACTGGGATGCAAGGTTTCAATGAGCACGATGGCCGAGGCGAGCAGCGTCACCATCAGGCTGCGCCAGGCAATGCGCTTGGCAATCGAACCCTTGAGGGACGTCAGCACGCCGATCAGGTTGGGTTTGGGTCTGACGATCATGGGTTTCAGCCGCCCGTCATGTTCATGAAGCGAATGACCTGAATATCGTCGTTCACTTCGAAATTGTGCCGATAAGGCTTGAGTTTCATCGCCTCGATAATGGCTTTTTCCAGGCGTTCGGGCTGTCCGGGGTGGCTGCGCAACACAGCCTTGAGATCCACGGCGTGCTCATTGCCCAGGCACAGCAGCAGGCGTCCTTCCACGGTCAGTCGCACCCGGTTGCAGGTGCCGCAAAAGTTGTGGCTGTGGGGTGAGATGAACCCCAGGCGAATCTGCGGCGCCTCGGCCAGGCGCCAGTAGCGCGACGGACCCTGGGTCGACTCGGCTGAATCGATCAAAGTGTAGCGTTCGGCGATGCGTTCGCGGACCTGGGCACTGGAGAAAAACGCTTCGGCGCGGCTGTGCTCGTGGATGGTGCCCAGCGGCATTTCCTCGATGAAGGAAATGTCGAGGTTGCGGTCGATGGCGAAACTCACCAGATCATTGATTTCGTGATCGTTGCGGCCTTTCATCACCACGCAATTGAGCTTGGTGTTGCGAAATCCCGCCTGGTTGGCCGCGTCGATGCCCTTGATCACCTGCGCCAGATCACCGGTGCGAGTCAGTTCGCGAAAGCGTTGCGGGTCCAGGCAGTCGAGGCTGATGTTGAGGCGCTTGACCCCGGCCTCGAACAATGGCCCGGCCAGTCTGGCCAGCTGCGAACCGTTGGTGGTCATGCACAGTTCACGCAGGCCGGGCAGGGCGGCGATCTTCTCGCACAACTGCACCACGCCGGGACGGATCAGCGGCTCGCCCCCGGTCAGGCGGATCTTGCGGGTGCCCAGCGCCACGAAGCTTTGTGCCAGTTGATAAATCTCTTCCAGGGTCAGCACCCGTTGCCGGGGCAGAAACTGCATGTCCTCGGCCATGCAATACACGCAACGGAAATCGCAGCGGTCGGTGACCGACATCCGCAGATAATCCACGCGCCGGGAGAAGCCATCGATCAAGACTCGTTCTGACATGATTTTCTTTCTTGGCACGGCACACATTGAATGAGTATCCGCAAAACCTGTAGGAGCGAGCCTGCTCGCGATGGTCGTTAACGATTACGCGCGCTTTCTGGTTAAACGCGGTGTCCTTGGGACCATCGCGAGCAGGCTCGCTCCTACAGTTACGGATTACGTTGTTTGCGGACTTGTTGAGCGCAGGCTAAGAGCAACTTTGACGGGCGTCCAATCACTATTGATGACCGAGTGATCGACCGGATCTATGATGAACTTTAATCCTGATTCATACGGTCTGGAGCGACTACGTATTCCACGGCAAAGTGAGGATTGGCGATGGCTACCATTGATTCCCGTGCACCAGCACCGGCGCCTTGGTACAAGCATCTTGGATGGCTGGTAGAGCGTGGTTGCGTTGGGTGTGGCGGCGGGGGCATTGCGGATGTTGATGCACGCGGCCGGGATGAGTTCGCACTGACGCACGTTGCAAAAACACGGAAATAACAGGAGTGATGAATCACCTGTGGCGAGGGAGCTTGCTCCCGCTGGACTGCGCAGCAGGCCCTCTTTTGGGGCCGCTTCGCAGCCCAGCGGGAGCGAGCTCCCTCGCCACATTGTTCGTGCCAGGTTCAGCTCTTACTGCGCCCCAAACACCGCCGTCCAGTAAATCCCCGCATCACTCTTCGGATCATTCGCATACGCCGCGCCCAGTTCGCGGAACTGCGGGTTCATCAGGTTGGCGCAGTGACCGGGGCTGGCCAGCCAGCCGTCGACCACCTTGCGTACGCTGTCTTGCCCGGCGGCAATGTTTTCGCCGATCTGCTGGAAGTCGTAGCCGGCCAGTTCCGCGCGGTCGCCCGGGGTGCGGCCATCGCGGTCCTTGTGATCGAAGTAATTGTTGTTGGCCATGGAGCGGGAGTGGGTTTCGGCGGCCGTGCCCAGTACGGCGTTCCAGGCCAGCGGCGCGGTCGCATTGAAAGACTGGGTGCCGCATTGACGCGGCTTGGCCCGTGCGGCGTTGAGTTCGATGAGCAGCTTCTGGCCCTCGGTCTGCCAGTCGCCCAGGCGTGAACTCAGCAGTGGCCGCGCCACGACGATGCGCCACTGATTGTCCTGGCGGCTGACGCCGACATCGACGAATTGCGGGTCGAGGACGATCTGGCAAAAACTCTCCTGAATCGCTTTCATCGCCGAGGCTGCATCGCGAGGCCCGGACAGGCTGATGGCCTGCACATTCTTCATGGGATAACCCGCAGTGGCCATGGCCTGCTGCAGATTGCCGATGCTCGGGGCGGTCAGCACCAGGCGCGGGTCGGCCGACAGTGGTGGCAGCTCCGCTGAGACCTGGCCGGCACAGCGCTGCAGTTGGCTGCGGTAGACGTTGATCGATTCGATCAATTGCGCTTCGTCCGCCGCCATAGCGTTAGCGGCGAATACCAGGCCCAGAGACAAACCGGTCAAACGCATTGCGGATGAGATGAAACCCATGAAAATCCCCCTTGTGCAGATTGCGCCCATGATGCGCGAAGTTGGCCCATCCAGGGCAACGGATTTATCCAGAGTGTAGTGGGGCGGGTGAAATCATTTCACGACTACACTGAATCGAATCGCTCACCGAGTGACACCGATCATGCACCTCGACTGGATCGCCAGCTGCCTGGGCTTCATGTTGCTTGCCGGCCCGGTGTCCGCTACGGATCAAGCGCAGAAACAGCAAGCGGCCGAGAACAAGGCCGAGGTGCTGGAACAGAAAGCCGCCGAGAATAAAGACCCCGCACCGGCACCCAAGGCTGAAGCGATTACCCCATCCGAAGTCCAGGCCGTCGACCCGGCGGGGGCCGCGCCGCTGGACGACGCGATCACGTGCCTGGCCCGCTCCATTTACTGGGAAGCCAGGGGCAAGGACACCGCCGACATGGAGGCGGTGGCCAACGTGGTCATGAATCGCCTGGGCCACGAGGGCTTTCCTGACACGGTGTGCAAAGTGGTCAAACAGGGTTCGCAGACCAAGAGTTGCCAGTTTTCCTGGTGGTGTGACGGCAAGTCCGATTCGGTCCAGGAAGAGGTGCCTTATGCGATGGCCAAGGAAATCGCGCGCAAGGCCCTGAACAAGGAACTGCCGGACCGCACCCAGGGTGCCCTGTATTTCCATGATCGTACCGTCAAGCCGGATTGGGCCACGCAATACATCAAGACCGTGGATATCGGCTTGTTCCGGTTTTATAAACCACGTGACGATTCGGCCAAGTAGTAGCGGCTTTTTCGGCCAAAAATTGTTTTTTTGCTGAGGTCGCGCACGGGGTTATCGAAACTGAAATGTTTCTGTTTTATAAGCTTCACAACGAAACCGTGTGCGAATGACGCCATAAGCAGGAGCTATATATGAAGCTGACAAGGGTCTGGATCAGTAATCTCGCGCCGATCGCGGTGCAGTCGCAGGCGTGCGTCCAATGACCGTTCTGGTCACCGGTGCAGCCGGTTTCATCGGTTTTCATACGGTCCAGCGCTTGTGCCGCGAGGGTCAGGACGTTGTCGGTATCGACAACCTCAACGACTACTACGACGTGGAACTCAAGCACGCACGCCTCAAGGTGCTGGAGGCTTTGCCGGGCTTTCGCTTCCGGAAAATGGACATCGTCGATAAACCGGCCCTGATGAGCCTGTTTCAAGAACACCGTTTTACCGAGGTGGTGCACCTGGCCGCTCAGGCCGGAGTGCGCTACTCGCTGGACAACCCGGATGTCTATGGGCAATCGAACCTGGTGGGTTTCCTCAATGTGCTGGAAGCCTGTCGGCACCATCGCCCCGAGCATCTGATCTACGCCTCGAGCAGTTCGGTGTACGGCACCAACAGCAAGATGCCGTTCAGTGTCGAGGACCCTGTCGAACATCCCGTTTCGCTGTACGCCGCCAGCAAGCGCGCCAATGAACTGCTGGCCGAAAGTTACTGCCATTTGTATGGCCTGAAAGCCAGTGGCCTGCGCTTTTTTACCGTCTACGGTCCATGGGGACGCCCGGACATGGCGCTGTTCAAGTTTACCGACGCCATCCTCAAAGACCTGCCCATCGACATTTACAACCAAGGGCAGATGTCGCGCGACTTTACCTACGTCGACGACATTGTCGAAGGTATCGCCCGACTACGCCCAAGGCCTCCGGTGCCGCAAGGTTCCGCCACCGGGGTAAACCGGCTCTTCAACATCGGGCGTGGCCTGCCGGTGGCGTTGCTGGACTTCGTCGACTGCCTGGAATCCGCCCTGGGCTTGCAAGCCCGGCGCAACTACATGCCGATGCAGGCCGGTGATGTGGTCAAGACCTGGGCCGATGTCTCGGCACTGGCCGAGTGGGTGGGCTTCAGCCCGCAGGTGACGCTCGAAACCGGCGTCGGTGAATTTGTGAAGTGGTATCGGCAGTTCTACCGGATTTGAAGCGTTCGCCTCTGATCTCGAAAAAATCAAAAAGGGCGAGAGAGACCCGATGAGCCAAGACATATTTGTATCCGTACTGATTCCCGCCAAAAACGAAGCGAACAACCTCAAGCCATTGCTTGAGGAAATCCGCGTCGCATTGGCCGCTGAATCGTACGAAATCATCGTCGTCGACGATGGCAGCACCGATT
>NZ_JAHUWC010000024.1:0-15776 GCF_019219185.1 Pseudomonas sp. PDM26
TGTTTGCCGAGATCGATACCGATCAACGCTGACTCGCTCATGATGATGGCCTCCGAAAACAAAACACCCTGCGAAAGCGTAGCCCTCGCAGGGTGTGGGGGTGACCATCTCATTAATGCCCCGTATCGATTGATACGGGGCATTTCTGTTTCTGCTCAAAACCCGCTTGTGGCGGGCCGTGAAGCGACTTAAGCCAAGGCTTCGGCGCGCTTGCCCAGCAGGCGATCGCAAACCACTGCGACCACCAGTGTCATCACCGACGGCACCAGCCAGGCCAGGCCCTGCTCGCTCAGCGGCAGGTGGGCCATTTGCGTCGGCATCCAGTCCGCCAGGCCTGCACCCTTGAGGGCGTCGATCAGGCCGAAGATGAACGACACCAGCATGACCGGACCGAGGATACGACCCTGCTCATGCCAGAAGTCCTTGCAGAAGCTCAACGCCACCAGAACGATGCACGGCGGGTAGATCGCGGTCAGTACCGGGATCGAGAACGCAATCAGCTTGGTGAGGCCCAGGTTGGACACCAGCAGGGAGAATGCAGCAAGGATGATGACCAGAGTCTTGTAGGACAGTGGCAGTACACGGCTGAAGTACTCGGCGCAGGCACAGGTCAGGCCGACCGCAGTCACCAGGCACGCCAGCGAAATCAGCACGGCCAGGAAACCGCTGCCCAGCGAACCGAAGGTGTGCTGCACGTAAGCATGCAATACCGCCGCGCCATTGGTAGCGCCAGCGGCCACTTCATGGCTGCCCGAACCGAGACGGAACAGGCTGACGTAAACCAGCGCCAGACCCACACCGGCAATCAGGCCGGCAATGATCGCGTAACGGGTGATCAGTGCGGGCGACTCGACACCGCGGGAACGGATGGCGTTGACGATGACGATGCCGAACACCAGGGCGCCCAGGGTATCCATGGTCAGGTAACCATTGATGAAGCCTTGGGAAAACGGCGCTGCCATGTATTCAGGGGTTGCATGGCCAATGTCACCGGCCGGCAGGGCGAAGGCTGCAATGCCCAGTACGGCCAGGGCGATGATCTTCAGCGGCGCGAGGAAGCGCCCTACCGTATCCAGCAAACGGCCCGGGTACAGCGAAATGAAGAACACCAGCAGGAAGTACACCGAGCTGTACAGGAACAACGCCAGCGGGCTCTCGCCGGTCAGCGGCGCCAGGCCGACTTCGAACGATACCGTGGCGGTACGTGGCGTCGCGAACAGTGGCCCTACGGCCAGATAGCAGGCAGCCGCCAACAAACCTCCAGCCACTTTACCGATCGGGCTGCTCAATGCATCCATTGCCCCACCGACTTTCGCCAGCGCAACAACGGTGATCACTGGCAGACCGACCGCGGTGACCAGAAAGCCCAGCGCCGCCATCCAGACATTAGGTCCGGACTGCAAACCGACGATAGGCGGGAAGATGATGTTGCCAGCCCCGACGAACAGGGCAAACGTCATAAAACCAAGTGCCAGGATGTCCTGGCCTTTCAACACTTTCATTAAGGAAATACCACACTACTGAATCGGAATTTAGAGAGGGATTTCCCTATGGGTGAGGGAAATGCTGTCGGTCCGTATGAGACCAACCCTTTTAGCGCGTTGCTGCCTTGTGGGCCGCAGACGCAAAAATGGCGCGTAGACTAACGAATTTGGCCGATAAACGCACTGTTTGAGGGCGAACTATCCGATACACGACATTTCCATGTCGCGTTTACATATTAAAGGATCAAAAGATCGCAGCCTGCGGCAGCTCCTACAGGGAAAAGTGATCTCATGTAGGAGCTACCGCAGGCTGCGATCTTTTGATCTTCAAGAATGACAAAGGCCACCCGAAGGTGGCCTTTGTCTGGTGAAGCGTCAGTCAAGCACGAGGCTTACTTGACAGCCCAGCCAGTCAGCTCGGCCAGGGCCTTGCCGATGTCTGCCAGCGAACGCACGGTTTTAACGCCTGCGTCTTGCAGAGCAGCGAATTTCTCGTCTGCAGTGCCTTTGCCGCCAGAGATGATTGCGCCAGCATGGCCCATGCGCTTGCCCGGAGGAGCAGTCACACCAGCGATGTAGGAAACAACCGGCTTGGTCACGTGTGCCTTGATGTAGGCAGCCGCTTCTTCTTCAGCCGAACCGCCGATCTCACCGATCATCACGATCGCTTCGGTCTTCGGGTCTTCCTGGAACAGCTTCAGGATGTCGATGAAGTTCGAACCCGGGATCGGGTCACCACCGATGCCGACGCAAGTCGACTGACCGAAACCGGCGTCAGTAGTCTGCTTCACAGCTTCGTAGGTCAGGGTGCCGGAACGGGAAACGATACCGACCTTGCCTGGCAAGTGAATGTGACCTGGCATGATGCCGATCTTGCATTCGCCTGGAGTGATCACGCCTGGGCAGTTAGGGCCGATCAGGGTAACACCCAGCTCGTCGCACTTAACTTTAGCGTCCAGCATGTCCAGGGTAGGAATGCCTTCAGTGATGCAGACGATCAGCTTGATGCCGCCGAAAGCCGCTTCCAGGATCGAGTCCTTGCAGAAAGGAGCCGGAACATAGATCACGCTGGCGGTGGCGCCAGTAGCAGCTACAGCGTCTTTAACGGTGTTGAACACTGGCAGGCCCAGGTGCTCGGTGCCGCCTTTGCCTGGAGTTACGCCACCGACCATCTTGGTGCCGTATTCGATGGCTTGCTGGGTGTGGAAACTACCTTGCGAACCGGTAATACCCTGGCAGATAACTTTGGTGTCTTTATTGATCAGGACGCTCATTATTTGCCCTCCGCAGCTTTAACGACTTGTTGAGCAGCGTCGGTCAGGCTGGTAGCAGCGATGATGTTCAAACCGCTTTCTGCCAGTACTTTAGCGCCCAGCTCAGCGTTGTTGCCTTCAAGGCGAACAACAACCGGGATTTTCACGCCGACTTCTTTCACTGCACCGATGATGCCTTCGGCAATCATGTCGCAACGAACGATGCCGCCGAAGATGTTGACCAGTACTGCAGCGACGTTAGTGTCGGACAGGATGATCTTGAACGCTTCGGTAACGCGTTCCTTGGTTGCACCGCCGCCCACGTCGAGGAAGTTGGCTGGCTTGCCGCCATGCAGGTTGACGATGTCCATGGTACCCATGGCCAGGCCGGCACCGTTGACCATGCAACCGATGTTGCCTTCCAGCGCTACGTAGTTCAGTTCGAACTTGGCAGCGTGCGCTTCGCGCGGATCGTCTTGCGACGGATCGTGGAAAGTCTTCAGCTTAGGCTGACGGTACATGGCGTTGGCGTCGATGTTGATCTTGGCGTCCAGGCAGTGCAGATCGCCGTCAGCCTTGATCACCAGCGGGTTCACTTCCAGCAGAGCCAGGTCGTGATCCTTGAACAGCTTGGCCAGACCTACGAAGATCTTGGCGAACTGAGCAACCTGCTTGCCTTCCAGACCCAACTGGAATGCCAGCTCGCGACCCTGGAATGGCTGAGCGCCAACCAGCGGATCGATAGTGGCTTTCAGGATTTTTTCTGGAGTGTCGTGAGCGATTTTCTCGATGTCCACGCCACCTTCGGTGGAAGCCATGAACACGATACGACGGCTCGAACGGTCAACGACAGCGCCCAGGTACAGCTCTTTAGCGATATCAGTGCACGATTCAACCAGGATCTTGGTGACTGGCTGACCATTGGCGTCAGTCTGGTAAGTCACCAGACGCTTGCCCAGCCACTGCTGTGCGAATGCCTTGGCATCTTCTTTGCTGCGAACCAGCTTTACGCCGCCCGCTTTACCGCGACCACCGGCGTGGACCTGGGCTTTTACAACCCACTCGCTGCCGCCAATTTTGTCGCAAGCTTCTGCTGCTGCTTCCGGGGTGTCTACCGCATAACCGGTGGAAACTGGCAGGCCGTACTCAGCGAACAGCTGCTTACCCTGATACTCGTGAAGATTCATGCTTATTACCGTCTTCGTTAGGTACTGCGCATTCGGTGCTGCACTCATTCAAGTGCCGCACCACCTGTGACTGCTGCTTGCATAGCCTTTCCGGGTACCCGGTGCAGCCATGCAAGACTGCGTCCAGCGGATATTCCGCGGTGAGTCTTGCATGCAAGGCTCACGACGGGCCATTCCGCCGTGGTTTCTTATTGTCTTAACGCTTCTTGCGGTTGGCGATGTGGATGGCGCCGCCATTCACTGCCAAAGCAGCTTCGTGCAAGGCTTCGGACAGGGTCGGATGGGAGAAAACCATCATGCCCAGGTCTTCAGCACTGGTGCCGAATTCCATACCGATCGCGCCCTGCTGAACCAGTTCTGCAGCGCTTGGGCCAATCACGTGGACGCCCAATACGCGGTCTGTCTTGGCATCTGCGATGACCTTGACGAAACCACCGGTGTCATTGGCAGCCATGGCACGGCCAGAGGCTGCGAACGGGAAGGTGCCGACGTTAACTTCAACCCCTTCAGCTTTCAAGGCCTGCTCGGTTTTACCGACCCACGCGATTTCCGGGTGAGTATAAATAACCGAAGGGATCAAATCATAGTTCATCTGAGCCTTGTGGCCCTTGATGCGCTCGACAACCATGATGCCTTCTTCCGACGCCTTGTGCGCCAGCATCATGCCGCGAACCACGTCACCGATGGCGTAAACGCCCGGTACGGTGGTGGCGCAGTGATCGTCAACGTGCACGAAACCGCGCTCGTCCAGGGTCACGCCGCAGTCGGCAGCCAACAGATCAGTGGTCACCGGACGGCGACCAACGGCTACGATCAGCTTGTCGAAAGTGATTTTCTGCTCGCCCTTGGCATCGGTGTAGTTCACCACGACTTCGTCGCCGTTCACTTTGGAACCGGTTACGCGAGCGCCCAGCTTGATGTCCAGACCTTGCTTGGTCAGGGTTTTCAGCGCTTCCTTGGAAACAGCGGTGTCCGCTGCCATCAGGAAGGTGTCCAGGGCTTCCAGGACGGTCACTTCTGCACCCAGACGCGACCAGACCGAACCCAGTTCCAGACCGATCACGCCAGCGCCGATCACGCCCAGACGCTTAGGCACGGATTGGAATTCCAGGGCGCCAGTCGAATCGACGATCACATTCTGGTCAACCGGAGCTGGCGGAATGTCGATCGGACGCGAACCTGGAGCCAGGATGACGTTTTCGGCTTCGATGATTTCTACCGAGCCGTCTGGCTTGGTGACTTCGACTTTCTTGCCGGCCAGCAGCTTGCCGTGACCCTCGATGGAGCTCACACCGTTGGCTTTGAACAGGGTCGCAACGCCGGAGGTCAGGCCTTTGACGATGTTGGCTTTACGGCCGACCATCGCTGGCACGTCCATGGTCACGCCAGCGTGATTGATACCGTGGATCGCGAAACCGTCCTGGGCTTCGTGGAATTTCCACGAGCTGTCCAGCAGGGCCTTGGATGGAATGCAGCCGACGTTCAGGCAAGTACCGCCCAGAGCCAGTTTGCCTTCCTTGTCGGTGTACTTCTCGATGCAGGCAGTGGAGAGGCCCAGTTGCGCTGCTTTAATGGCAGCCACGTAGCCGCCAGGGCCCGCGCCAATCACTACCACGTCGAATTTCTGAGTCATGTGTCATTCCTTCTCGAATCAAACCGGACGGCCCCTTTTGGAGACCGTCGTGGGACGAAGCTGGTCATTACAGAAGGGCCGTCCATCGCTGGGCGGCCCGTGCAACGAAATCAGATATCCAGCAGCAAACGAGCCGGGTCTTCCAGCAGGTTCTTGATGGTAACCAGGAAGGTCACAGCTTCTTTGCCGTCGATCAAACGGTGATCGTAGGACAGAGCGAGGTACATCATCGGACGGATAACGACCTGACCGTTGATGGCCATAGGACGCTGGATGATGTTGTGCATGCCCAGGATGGCGGCTTGTGGCGGGTTGACGATCGGAGTCGACATCATCGAACCGAAGGTACCACCGTTGGTGATGGTGAAAGTACCACCGGTCATTTCGTCCATCGACAGTTTGCCGTCGCGGGCTTTCTTGCCGAAGGTGGCGATGCCGCCTTCGATTTCAGCCAGGCTCATCAGTTCGGCGTTACGCAGAACCGGTACAACCAGGCCGCGATCGCTGGAAACTGCAACGCCGACATCAGCGTAGCCGTGGTAAACGATGTCGCCGCCGTCGATCGAGGCGTTGACAGCCGGGAAGCGCTTCAGCGCTTCGGTGGCCGCTTTCACGAAGAACGACATGAAGCCCAGGCGTACGCCGTTGTGGGACTTCTCGAACAGATCCTTGTACTTCGAACGCAGGGCCATGACTTCGGTCATGTCGACTTCGTTGAACGTGGTCAGCATCGCCATGTTCGACTGAGCTTCAACCAGACGCTTGGCAACGGTGGCCCGCACACGGGTCATCGGTACGCGCTTCTCGATGCGCTCGCCAGCAGCGAACACCGGAGCAGCAGCGGCAGGTGCAGCAGCCTTGGCAGGCGCGGCAGCCGGAGCGGTTTTCTTGGCAGCAACGGCTGCAACCACGTCTTCCTTGGTCACGCGACCGCCTTTGCCAGTGCCGGCAACGGAAGCGATGTTGATGCCGCTCTCTTCAGCCAGCTTGCGGGCAGCTGGAGCAGCAACAGGATCGTCTTCGCCTTCGGCGGCAGCTGGAGCAGCGGCAGCCGCTGGAGCAGCCGCGGCTGGAGCGGCGGCGCCACTGCCTTCGCCGATGGAGCCCAGTACTTCGTCGGACAGAACAGTGTCGCCTTCGTTCTTGATGATCGCGCCCAGCACGCCGTCAGCGGTGGCAAGGACTTCCAGCACGACCTTGTCGGTTTCGATGTCGACGATCAGCTCGTCACGCTTGACGGCGTCGCCCGGTTTTTTGTGCCAGGTGGCAACGGTGCCATCGGCAACCGATTCCGGGAAAGTGGGGGCTTTGATCTCGATAGCCATTGTCTGTGGTTCCTTAAATTCGGTTTCAGGTGCGCGAAGGCGTTAAACAGTAAAGGCGTCTTGCAGCAGTTGTTCCTGCTGTTCGGCGTGCATCGATGCGTAACCGCATGCAGGTGCAGCAGAAGCCTCACGGCCCGCGTACTCGAGTACGAGAGACTTGTTGAGGTTGCTGATGCTGCGACGCATGTGGTGTTGGCTGCAGTACCAGGCACCCTGGTTCATCGGCTCTTCCTGACACCAGACGGCATGCTTGACGTTGGTATAAGGCGCCAGGACTTCTTTCAAGTCGTCCTCAGGGAATGGGTACAACTGCTCGATACGCACGACGGCGATGTCGTCACGACCTTCGGCACGACGTTTTTCCAGCAGGTCGTAGTAGACCTTGCCGCTACACAGAACAACGCGCTCGACCTTTTTCGGGTCCAGGGCATCGATTTCCGGGATAACGGTCTGGAACGAACCTTCGGCCAGATCTTCCAGCGTCGAGATGGCCAGCTTGTGGCGCAGCAGAGACTTCGGAGTCAGAACGATCAATGGCTTGCGTAGAGGGCGAATAACCTGACGACGCAGCAAGTGATAGATCTGTGCCGGCGTAGTCGGCACGGCTACCTGAATGTTGTGCTCGGCGCACAGCTGCAGGTAACGCTCCAGACGAGCCGAGGAGTGCTCCGGCCCCTGACCTTCATAACCGTGCGGCAGCAACATGGTCAGACCGCACAGACGGCCCCACTTGTGCTCGCCACTGGTGATGAACTGGTCGATAACCACCTGGGCACCGTTGGCGAAGTCGCCGAACTGGGCTTCCCAGATCACCAGCGCATCAGGCGTGGTGGTCGAGTAACCGTATTCGAACGCCAGTACCGCTTCTTCGGACAGGAACGAATCGTACAGGTCGAAACGTGGCTGGCCGTTGTACAGGTTCTGCAGCGGGATGTAGGTGCCCGCATCTTTCTGGTTGTGCAAGACAGCATGACGGTGCGAGAACGTACCGCGGCCGATGTCCTGGCCGGTCATGCGGATCGGGTGACCTTCGAACGCCAGGGTCGCGTACGCCATGGTTTCGGCGTAACCCCAGTTGATCGGCAGGCCGCCGGCTTGCATCTTCTGACGATCTTCGTAGATCTTCGCGACCTGGCGCTGAACCACGAAACCTTCCGGAATTTCCAGCAGCTTGGCGGACAGTTCCTGCAAGGTCTTGAGGTCGAAGCGAGTGTCGTGACGTGCGGTCCAGGCGTGGCCCAGATACGGACGCCAATCCACGAACAACTCTTTGTTCGGCTCTTTGACCAGGCTCTTCACCACGTGCAGACCGTTGTCCAGTGCGTTGCGGTATTCGTCGACTTTCGCCTGAACACGCTCTGCGTCCAGCACACCGCCCTGGGTCAGACGATCGGCATACAGCTCACGGGTGGTGCGCTGTTTGGTGATCTGCTGATACATGATCGGCTGGGTGCCGCTTGGCTCGTCGGCCTCGTTGTGGCCGCGACGACGGTAGCAGACCAGGTCGATCACCACGTCACGCTTGAACTGCATGCGGTAGTCGATGGCCAGCTGAGTCACGAACAATACGGCTTCCGGATCATCGCCATTCACATGGAGGATCGGCGCCTGGATCATTTTCGCAACGTCGGTCGCGTACTCGGTGGAACGCGAGTCCAGCGGGTTGCTGATGGTGAAACCGACCTGGTTGTTGATCACGATGTGCACGGTACCGCCGGTCTTGAAACCGCGGGTCTGTGACATCTGGAAGGTTTCCATGACCACGCCCTGACCTGCGAATGCAGCGTCACCGTGGATGGAGATCGGCAGAACCTTCTCGCCGGTCGGATCGTTACGACGGTCCTGACGGGCGCGAACCGAACCCTCGACCACCGGGGAAACGATTTCCAGGTGGGACGGGTTGAACGCCATGGCCAGGTGAACTTCACCGCCGGTGGTCATCACGTTGGACGAGAAGCCCTGGTGGTATTTGACGTCACCGGAACCCAGCTCGACCTTCTTCTTGCCTTCGAACTCGTCGAACAGCTCGCGCGGGTTCTTGCCGAAGGTGTTGACCAGCACGTTCAGACGGCCACGGTGGGCCATGCCGATGACGATTTCCTTGGTGCCGTAGGAACCGGAACGCTGGATCAGCTCGTCGAGCATCGGAATCAGGCTTTCGCCGCCTTCCAGACCGAAACGCTTGGTACCCGGGTATTTGGTGCCCAGGTATTTTTCCAGGCCTTCACCGGCGGTCACGCGCTCGAGCAGGTGGCTCTTGATGTCGGCGGAGTACGCCGGACGACCGCGCACGCTTTCCAGACGCTGCTGGAACCACTGGCGCTGCTCGGAATCGGTGATGTGCGTAAATTCAGCGCCTATGGTGCGGCAATATGTCTGCTGCAACGCTTCGTGAATTTCGCGTAGGCTCGCTTCCTCTTTGCCGATGAACAGGTCGCCGGCACGGAAGGTCGTATCAAGATCGGCATTGGTCAAGCCGTAATGATTGATCGACAGGTCTGCAGGTGCAGGACGCTGCCACAGTCCCAGCGGGTCAAGCTGGGCTGCCTGGTGGCCACGCATACGGTAGGCCTGGATCAATCGCAGCACTTCAACTTGCTTCTTTTCGTGCTCACTGCTCACGCTGCCGGCGGAAACCGGTTGGGCGCGGCGCTGGTTCTTTGCCAGCAAGACGAAATGATCGCGAATTGTGGTGTGCGAAACATCGGTGGCAGAGTTGCCGTCGGCTGGCAACTTCTGGAAGTAGGTGCGCCACTCTTCTGGCACAGCGTTAGGGTCGTGCAGGTAGAGCTCGTAAAGCTCTTCCACATAGGCAGCGTTTCCACCTGAAAGGTGGGCACTGTTCCACATGCGCTGCATCACGCTTTCTTGCATGCTTGGTCACCCTCGGTTAGGGGAACACCATCGGCGTCGACACCGAGCAAACTTGCAGAAGTCCGAATGCAGCGACCAAAACAAGCCACTAGGATCACACTGATAGTCCGGGTACCAGCCCGGATGCCCCTGCTTGTCTCATTTCTTCAAAATAAGAGCCGCAGCCTTTTGGGCTGCTGCTCAGGTTAAAACTACGGCGCCGGTTGAAGCCTGCGCCGTAGCATCTACGGGTACAGCGGTCCTACGGGTACAACAGCTGAATCACACGCCGCTCGAGAGCAACATGTTACGGATGTGACCGATGGCCTTAGTCGGGTTCAGGCCTTTCGGACATACGCTGACGCAGTTCATGATCCCGCGGCAGCGGAATACGCTGAACGGGTCATCCAGCGAAGCCAGACGCTCGGACGTCTTGGTGTCACGGCTGTCTGCCAGGAAGCGGTACGCTTGCAGCAGAGCAGCTGGACCCAGGAACTTGTCCGGGTTCCACCAGAAGGACGGGCAAGAGGTCGAGCAGCAGGCGCAAAGGATGCACTCGTACAGACCGTCGAGCTTTTCACGTTCTTCAGGGGACTGCAGACGCTCGATGGCCGGAGCCGGCGTGTCGTTCTGCAGGTATGGCTTAACCTTTTCGTATTGCTTGTAGAAGATGCTCATATCGACGACCAGGTCACGGATAACCGGCAAACCTGGCAGCGGACGAACGATCAACTTGTTACCTTTTACGACGGCAGACAGCGGCGTGATGCACGCCAGGCCGTTCTTGCCGTTGATGTTCATGCCGTCGGAACCGCAAACACCTTCACGGCAAGAGCGACGATAGGAGAAACCTTCGTCCTGCTCTTTGATCAGGGCCAGCACGTCCAGCACCATCAGGTCTTTACCACCGGTATCGACCTGGAATTCCTGCATGAACGGCGCGGCGTCCTGATCAGGGTTGTAACGATAAACGCTGACTTGCAACATGGCGGCCACCCTTAATAAGTCCGAATCTTAGGTTCAAAAGTCGGAACAGTCTTCGGCGAGAAGTTCACGGCACGCTTGGTCACGCGCTTGTCACCCGGGAAGTACAGGGTGTGGCACAGCCAGTTTTCGTCGTCACGGTCTTCGAAGTCTTCACGGGCGTGAGCACCACGGGACTCTTTACGTACTTCTGCAGCGATGGCGGTGGCTTCGGCCACTTCCAGCAGGTTCTGCAGTTCCAGCGCCTCGATACGTGCAGTGTTGAACGCCTGCGACTTATCGCTGATCTTCACGTTGGCGATGCGCTTGCGCAGATCAGCCAGCTGGGCGATACCCTTCTGCATGTATTCGCCGGTACGGAATACACCGAAGTAGTTCTGCATGCAGTTTTGCAGCTCGCGACGCAAGGTAGCCACGTCTTCGCCTTCGGTACGCTCGTTCAGAGCGGACAGGCGCGACAGGGCTGCCTGGATGTCGGCGTCGGTGGCGTCGTCGTATTCGATACCGTCGGTCAGCGCCTTCTCCAGGTGCAGGCCGGCAGCACGGCCGAATACCACCAGGTCGAGCAGCGAGTTGCCGCCCAGACGGTTGGCACCGTGAACCGATACGCAAGCCACTTCACCTACCGCGAACAGACCAGGAATGATCTCGTCCACGCCTTCGGCGTTCTGGGTCATCGCCTGGCCGTGAATGTTGGTGGCAACGCCGCCCATCATATAGTGGCAGGTCGGAACAACCGGAACCGGAGCGACAACCGGGTCAACGTGCGCAAAAGTCTTCGACAGTTCGCAGATGCCTGGCAGACGGCTGTGCAGCACTTCCTCGCCCAGGTGGTCGAGTTTGAGCATCACGTGGTCGCCATTCGGACCGCAACCGTTGCCGGCGATGATTTCCTTAACCATCGAACGGGCAACAACGTCACGACCGGCAAGGTCTTTGGCGTTTGGAGCATAACGCTCCATGAAACGCTCGCCGTGCTTATTGATCAGGTATCCACCTTCACCACGGCAACCTTCGGTAACCAGTACACCAGCGCCGGCGATGCCGGTCGGGTGGAACTGCCACATTTCGATGTCTTGTACCGGCACGCCGGCACGCAGCGCCATGCCAACGCCGTCACCGGTGTTGATCAGGGCGTTGGTGGTCGAAGCGTAGATACGACCTGCACCGCCGGTGGCCAGTACGGTGGCCTTGGCACGGATGTAGGTGGTTTCGCCGGTTTCGATGCAGATCGCGATCACGCCGACGAAAGCGCCATCCTGGTTTTTCACCAGATCGACAGCGTAGTACTCGTTCAGGAACACGGTACCGGCTTTCAGGTTGCCCTGATAAAGGGTGTGCAGCAGTGCGTGACCGGTACGGTCGGAAGCAGCGCAAGTACGCGCAGCCTGGCCGCCCTTACCGTAGTCCTTGGACTGGCCACCGAACGGACGCTGATAGATACGGCCTTGCTCGGTACGCGAGAAAGGCATGCCCATGTGGTCCAGCTCGTAAACGGCAGCCGGGCCTTCCTGACACATGTATTCGATAGCGTCCTGGTCACCGATGTAGTCGGAACCCTTGACGGTATCGTACATGTGCCAGCGCCAGTCATCGTTCGGGTCAGCAGACGCGATGGCGCAGGTGATGCCGCCTTGAGCGGATACAGTGTGCGAACGGGTCGGAAAAACCTTGGTGATCACGGCAGTCTTGTGACCGCCCTGTGCCAGTTGCAGCGCCGCGCGCATGCCGGCACCGCCACCACCAATGATGATGGCGTCGAAAGAAATCGTTGGAATGTTAGCCATGAATCAGATACCCCAGAGAATCTGCACACCCCAGACGAAGTAAGCGAACATCGCGACGCCGCATACTGCCTGGAAAAGGAAACGTACTGCAGTCGCGGACTTGCCCAGCGCCATGGGCGTCAGGTAGTCGGTCGCGATGGTCCACATGCCGACCCAGGCGTGAGCGCCCAGGGCCACCAGGGCCAGCAGACTGAAGATACGCATCCCGTTGTGGGCGAACAGGCCGTGCCATTGCTCATAGCCAATGCCCGGATTCACCGCGAGGTATCCGATCAGGAAGATGAAATAAGCCGCGAGAACGACCGCAGACACACGCTGCGCCATCCAGTCATAAAGACCGGAACGCGAAAGGTTCGTAACGCTGGTTACCATATCCAAACTCCTGCCAGAACGATCAGCACCACGGAAATGGCGATGATAATTTTCGAGCCCAGGCGGCCGCCTTCCAGCGTCTCACCGATGCCCATATCCATAATCAAGTGGCGCACACCGGCTACCAGGTGATAAAGAAGAGCGGACAGGAGGCCCCATGCTACGAACTTGGCCAGCGGGCTGGTCAAGGTTGCCTTCACGTCGGCAAAACCTTCCTCGGAACCCAGGGATTTGCCCAATGCATAAAGCATGAAGCCAAGGCCCAGGAAGAGGATGATGCCGGAAACACGGTGAAGAAACGACGTAACGCCGGTGATGGGGAGTTTGATGGTCCTTAGGTCTAGGTTTACAGGTCGTTGGCTTTTCACGGCTTTTTTTTCACACTGAAGAGCCCCTAACAATCAGGGCAAAGTTGTTGGGGAGTGCACTGGTCAGGTAACCACCACCCAGGGATGCGACCCCCAATAAAGCAGGCCCAAAAGCCCTTGGCGGTCGGTGGCCGAGTATAGACAGTTAGGCTACTAATGACAACGCAAACACCTAACCCAAACAGCTGATTGCGCAACTGGCATAAAAGGCGTAAATGGCAGTCAATTTCGAGGAAAAAGTCCGGTTAAAGCCTTCTGGAGCAAGACTTTAGGCAAATTGACATTCGAATTTATCTCACTATAGTGGTGCGGGCCCTGCGTGGGGGGTCTGTCTGATGATTTCAAGCATAAATAGGAGGCCACATGGCTGACAAAAAAGCGCAGTTGATCATCGAGGGCGCAGCCCCCGTCGAGCTGCCCATTTTAACCGGCACCGTTGGTCCCGATGTTATCGATGTTCGGGGCCTGACGGCCACGGGCCGTTTCACCTTTGACCCAGGCTTCATGTCGACCGCCTCGTGCGAGTCGAAGATCACCTATATCGACGGCGACAATGGCATTCTGCTGCACCGCGGCTACCCGATCGAACAGCTGGCTGAAAAGTCGGACTATCTGGAAACCTGCTATCTGCTGCTCAACGGCGAACTGCCGACCGCAGAACAGAAGGCCCAGTTCGTCAGCACCGTGAAGAACCACACCATGGTTCACGAGCAGTTGAAGACCTTCTTCAACGGCTTCCGTCGCGACGCCCACCCGATGGCCGTCATGTGCGGCGTAGTCGGCGCCCTCTCGGCCTTCTACCACGACTCCCTGGACATCAATAACCCGCAGCATCGCGAAATCTCCGCGATCCGCCTGGTTGCCAAGATGCCGACCCTGGCAGCGATGGTTTACAAGTACTCCATGGGCCAACCCATGATGTACCCGCGCAACGACCTGTCGTATGCGGAAAACTTCCTGCACATGATGTTCAACACCCCGTGCGAGATCAAACCGATCAGCCCGGTACTCGCCAAGGCCATGGACCGGATCTTCATCCTCCACGCCGACCACGAGCAGAACGCGTCGACTTCCACCGTGCGCCTGGCGGGCTCTTCGGGTGCCAACCCGTTCGCCTGTATCGCCGCCGGCATCGCTGCGCTGTGGGGCCCTGCCCACGGCGGTGCAAACGAAGCCGTGCTGACCATGCTCGATGAAATCGGCGATGTTTCGAACATCGACAAGTTCATCGCCAAGGCCAAGGACAAGAACGATCCGTTCAAACTGATGGGCTTCGGTCACCGTGTTTACAAAAACCGCGACCCGCGCGCCACCGTCATGAAGCAGACCTGCGACGAAGTGTTGAAGGAACTGGGCATCCAGAACGATCCGCAACTCGAACTGGCCATGCGCCTGGAAGAGATCGCCCTGACCGACCCGTACTTCATCGAACGCTCGCTGTACCCGAACGTCGACTTCTACTCGGGGATCATCCTCAAGGCGATCGGCATTCCAACCAGCATGTTCACCGTGATCTTCGCCCTGGCGCGGACCGTCGGCTGGATCTCCCACTGGAAAGAAATGCTCTCCAGCCCGTACAAGATCGGCCGTCCGCGCCAGCTGTACACCGGCTACGAGTCGCGTGATATCACCAAGCTGGAAGACCGCAAGTAAGCGCTGTCTTGCTGTAGGGTGTTGAGTTGTACCGGGAACGGCCTCTGCTTTTTATATAAAGAGCAGGAGGCCGTTTTTGTTTGTGCGGTTTTTTTGATGGTGTACATATCCGTTGCTGCGGTCACGGCGGCTTATGGGTCCACCCTTACGGCGGGTCACTTGGAAAAACGGAGTGCCGCCCAACCCCAAGTAACCAAGGGCTCTTGTCCCTGACGTTCGGTGCCTCGCCGTGGCTCGGCATGCCCTCGCTCCGGTCCTGCTCCGTGGGCCCGCCGCCATCCATGCCGGGTTGCCCAACTGCGCAGAACCTCCTCTCGGCCTCACGAGCGGGCGTACACCGCAACAGCGCCCGAGGTGGCCTATACCGGTCGGACTGGTTCTTCATGCGTACGCATTTCCCCGTAGGAGCTGTCGAGTGCAACGAGGCTGCGATCTTTTGGCTTTATAACTTACAAACAAGATCAAAAGATCGCAGCCTTCGGCAGCTCCTACGCAGTGATACATCCGCGAAATCAGGTCGACCGGCCGGCCTGCGTGCGCATTTCCCTGTAGGAGCTGTCGAGTGCAACGAGGCTGCGATCATTGGGCTGTATTACTGACCAACAAGATCAAAAGATCGCAGCCTTCGGCAGCTCCTACGGCGTGACACATCCGCGAAGTCAGGTCGGCTGCCAGGCCGCCTTCGCTGGCAAGCCAGCTCCTACAGTAAATCGGTTACATCCACGAAATTCAGGTCGCTTACCGCCCAATAAAAAATCTATGGTCACCCCCATTTTTGCAATACTGATTAATGGGTGAAGTGGTTGGCTTGCTTAAATCTATCCGGCGTCTATCTGGGGCATGCCCCGCGCCACGATGAGAGTCGCGCCTGACGTTC
>NZ_JAHUWC010000025.1:0-14209 GCF_019219185.1 Pseudomonas sp. PDM26
GCTTCATCGACGCCAGCGAAACAGTGTCGACCCTGGAAGACACGGCCCTGACAGGCAGCGTCCTCTCCGACACGAGCAGCGTCGATGGCCCGGTCAGCGTGGTCAACTTCACCATCGGTGCGACCACGTACACCGCCGGCAGCACAGCGACCATCGCCAACGTCGGTACCTTGGTAATCGCAGCCAACGGCGCCTACATCTTCACCCCGGCCGCCAACTACAACGGCACGGTGCCAACGGTCACCTACACCGTCACCGACGGTTCGGGAACCAACGACACCTCGACCCTGAACATCAGTGTCACCCCGGTCGACGACAGCTTCATCGACGCCAGCGAAACAGTGTCAACCCTGGAAGACACGGCCCTGACAGGCAGCGTCCTCTCCGACACGAGCAGCGTGGATGGCCCGGTCAGCGTGGTCGACTTCACCATCGGTGCGACCACTTACACAGCCGGTACCACCGCGACCATCGCTAACGTCGGCACCCTGCTGATCGCAGCCAACGGCGCCTACACCTTCACCCCGGCCGCCAACTACAACGGCACGGTGCCGACTGTCTCCTACACCGTCACCGACGGTTCCGGCACAGACGACACTTCGACCCTGAACATCAGTGTCACCCCGTTCGACGACAGCTTCACCGACGCCAGCGAAACGGTGTCGACCCTGGAAAACACTGCCCTCAGCGGCAGCGTCCTCACCGGAACGAGCAGCGTCGACGGCCCGGTCAGCGTGGTCAGTTTCACCATCGGTGCGACCACTTACGCCGCCGGCAGCACAGCAACCATCGCCAACGTCGGCACCCTGCTGATCGCAGCCAACGGTGCCTACACCTTCACCCCGGCCGCCAACTACAACGGCACGGTGCCGACGGTCACCTACACCGTCACCGACGGCTCGGGACCCAACGACACTTCGACCCTGAACATCAGCGTCACCCCAGTCGACGACCCGAGTGTGCTGGCTGCCGACCTCAAAACCACCCTTGAGGACAAGGTCGCCACCGGTAACGTACTGACCAACGACCGCGATGTGGATAACGTCCTCACCGTGACCAAGTTCACAATTGGGGGCACCGAGTACAGCGCGGGGAGCACTGCCACCATCGCAAACGTGGGCAAGCTGACTCTCGGCGCCAACGGCGATTACAGCTTTACCCCGGCCGACAATTGGAGTGGCAAGGTTCCGACTGTGACCTACACCACCAACACCGGCTCTAGCACCACGCTGGACATCAGTGTGACCGCGGTTGCGGATACACCGATCGTGACCGCCACTGCGACTCAGGTGGCCGAGAACAGCAGCATTGCGCTGGGCCTGAAGGTAACGTCGGTGGACACTGATGGCTCTGAAACCCAGACCATTACCTCGATCGCCGGCATCCCGGCGGGCGCGACCCTGACCGATGGCACGCACACCTTTACCGGCACAACCGGTAACGGCGTCGTCGACCTCAGCGGGTGGGATGTGAGCAAGTTGAGCTACACCCCGGCACCGTACGCCACCGGCACCAACACGCTGACCGTTACGGCAGTCTCGACCGAGGGCCAGGGTGATTCGGCCAGTAATACGACGCAGATTCCGATCACGATCAACCCTTCGGTCTATAACTCGCTCACTGCCACTGCAGGTAACGACACGGTCACCGGCACCAGTGGCAATGACATCGTGGTGTCGGATATTGGCGGGCTGACGGTCGTACCGGGCCAGAACTACAACATCGCGTTCATGGTCGACAGCTCGGGCAGTATGGGCGATAGCTCCATGGCGGCGGCGAAGAAGTCTCTGGAAGCGGTATTCACTTCGCTGATCGCCAGTGCGACTTCGAAAGACGCGAATCCGGGCACTGTGAAAGTGTTCCTCGTGGACTTCGACACGACGGTCAAACAATCGATTTCGATCGACCTGTCCAGCAAGGATGCTCTGGCGAACTTGAAGTCGGTTCTCGACAGCATAAAATCGGGTGGATACACCAACTACGAGGACGTGTTCAAGACCACCGCCAACTGGTTCTACAGCGCTGATGCGAAGAGCAACCCGAACGCGATCAATCTCACCTACTTCATTACCGACGGTGAACCAACCGCTTACACCAGCTCTGAGCAGACCAACCCGGTCGTCGTTGACTTCAGGTCGAGCAGCGCCACGGACGTGACCCTGGACAGCCTGTTGAAACTGGGTGACTACAAGCCTGGCTATGCGTTCAACACAGTGATCGGCGGTGTGTCTCGTACGTTGGTCGATGCCAATGGCTCCGTGTACAAATGGAGTGAGGACAACAAGGGCAACTGGAGCTCTTCCAAATACAGTGGCCTGACACTTCATGCGCAAGGTGACGGCACTTATGAGCTGTCGGCCAACGATGGCGATGGTTACGTCAACAGCGCCAGTGCCTCGAATGCCGCAGCGGCATTTGCCCTGCTGGCGGCTGCCAACTCCACTGTGCAGGCCATCGGCCTGAACAACGAAGTCAAAGAAAGCGATCTGGCCCCCTACAACACCACCGATGGCAAGCCGCTGGCCAATATCAACCCTGCGGATCTGGCCAACGCGATCCTTGGCCACAGCGAGGCCACGCTACCGGGCCAAGACACCGTCAACAGCGGTGATGGCAATGACATCATCTTTGGCGACCTGGTGAGCTTCAACAGCGTCACCGGCGAGGGTTACACCTCGTTGCAAGCTTTTGTCGGACTGCAAACCGGGGTCGAAACCAACCAGGTCACTCCAAGCAATGTGCACCAGTACATCACCGAGCACTACAGCGTGTTCGATGTGTCTGGCGCTCAAGATGGTGCCGATACACTGCTGGGCAATGCCGGCAATGACATCATCTTCGGCCAGGGCGGCGACGACAAACTCTACGGCGGCGCAGGCAATGACATCCTGCTTGGCGGGACCGGAAATGACCTGCTGGACGGTGGCGACGGCAATGACATTCTCTTGGGTGGAAAGGGCAATGACACCCTGACTGGTGGTTCCGGTGGTGACACCTTCGTCTGGAAAGCGGGCGATACCGGTAACGACGTGATCAAGGACTTCAAGGCCAGCGAAGGCGACCGGATCGACCTGCGCGATCTGTTGCAGGGCGAAACCGGCAGCACCATCGACAACTTCCTGAAGATCACCACGGTCGATGGCGTGTCGTCGCTGCAAGTCAGCTCGGCCGGCCAGTTGAATTCGGGCAATGCAGCCGCCGCCACGCCGGACGTGACGATCAAACTGGAAGGCAACAACTGGTCTAGCGCCAACCTGCAAAACTTGATTGCTGGTAGCGACCCGACCATCAAAGTCGATCACAACAACAGCTGATGCATGAAAACGGCCGCTCCTTATGGGGCGGCCGTCACGTTTACGCCCACTGCCCGGTGACGATTTCGTCACCGCGCCACATACTGGCGTGCAGTTGACCTATGCTGCTGACAGCACGACGCTGGTTAATTCTGAGGGATGCTCAATGTTTTACGTGCAACGCGATGCGCAGGGCCTGTTGGTTCGCGTGGAACCCGCCGCCTACGCCGAGGCCACGGAAACGCTGCCGGCCGACAATCATGAAATCCAGGCCTGGTTTGCCAACGCGGCTGTAGAGAACAGCCTCAAGCAGCTCAAGCAAAGTGACCTGGAAATGATCCGGGTACTCGATGACTTGATTCAGGTGCTGACCCAGAAAGGCGTGATCCGCGTCACCGACCTGCCGGCGGCGGCCCAGGCCAAGCTCATGGACCGAAACCAGGCCCGTGAAGCCTTGGGTGGCTTGAGCCAATTGATCGATGATGAAGAGACCGGGCTGATCTGATCATTGATCTTCAGTGACTGTTCCAGCCTCATCGCGGACAAGGACGGCATCACTGACTACCCTGCTCTAAAGAGTTACTTCCAGGGCTTGGGCTCGCCGAACAACTGGCCCTGCACACCGTACAGCCCCATCTCGCGAATCACCGACAATTCGCCTTGCGTCTCGACCCGCTCGGCAATCAGCGGCAAATCAATGCTGTGTGCCGCGCGCTGGATCGCCTCGATGAACAGGCGTTTGTCACTCTCCAGATCAATCGACCGGATGTAGCTGCCATCGATTTTCAGGTACGCCAGACCCAGCCGTGCCAGGTTGCCAATCATGCTGAAGCGGCCACCAAAACGTTGCAGGCTCAGGGAGAAGCCGAGTTCGCGCAGGCGTCGGGTCAACTGTTCCAGCACCGTCTGGTCAGGCAGTTGCTCTTCGCCAATCTCCAGGGTCAGGCGCGGGCCGAGGTTGGAGTGCGCACGCAGTATTTCGAAGATTTTGTTTTGCGCCTGCGGGTCGCCCAGGGTCGCCGACGACAGATTCAGCGCCAGCGACTCCTCATGCTCGCTCATTTGTTCCAACACCCGCTCGAGCATCAGCCGATCCAGACGCGCAGTCCAGCCGAAGCGCTCCAGCCAAGGCAGAAAACGCCCGGCGGGGATGGCCTGGCCTTGTTCATCGAGCAGTCGCGATAACACTTTGTAATGCAGTACCAGTTGCGTGTCCTGGGCGGCCACTACCGGTTGGAAATACAGCTCGAAACGTTGCTGAGTCAGCGCCTGATCGAGCATCAGATGCCAGGCGTGGTGATCGTCGCCGACACTGGCCGAGAGGCTGTGCTCGATACAGGCCCAGTTCTGCTCGCCCTGGCCTTCGGCCTGCGCCAGCGCCTGATCGCCAAGGCTGAGCACGGCTTGCGGTGAGTCGCCATGAGCAAAAGGCGCCAGGCCGATAGACGCCACGGCCGCCACATCAGTGGCGCCGGTAGCGTGAAGACTGGCCAAGGCACTATCGAGGTTCTGTGCCAGTTGCAGCGCCTCTTCGCGCACCAGTCCCGGCGCCAGCACGGCAAATTCGCCACCGCGGATACGGGTCACCAGGTTCTGGGTTTCCGGATATTTGGCGCACTCGCGAGACAGTTGCTCACCGACGGCCTTGAGCACTTCATCGGTGCGCCGGCCGCCGCGGCGCTGGTTGAGACCGGCCAGATCCTTGACCCGCAACAGCAGCAGGTAACCCGAACTGGCCTGCTCCGGGTTGCTCACCCGCGCATTCAATTGCATCTCGAAATAACGCCGGTTGGCCAACCCGGTCAATGAGTCCTGATAGGACTCGACCCGTAGTTTTTCACTGCGCTCGGCCTGCTCCTGGAACAGCGCCTTGAGCTTCTCGACCATCTGGTTCATGGCCTGCACGACCCGGCGAAGTTCGGGGGTGCGCGGCAGTTCCGGCAGGCTGAGGAATTCCCGCCGGGCGATGGCGTGGGATTGTTGGACCATGTAATCCAGCGGCCTCAATTGCTGACGCAGCAACAGCGCGCCGAGTACCGCACTGACCGCGCCACACAGCAGCAACCAGCCCAGGCTGCCCAAAGCGCTTTGCCACAACTTGGCCAGCGCGAACATCGGGTGGCTGACCACCTCGACCCGGGCAGCCTGCTCCCAGCCGCGGCTGACGATCGCATCACCACCGGCAGGCTCCAGGCCGATCAGTTTGACGAACCAGTCCGGAACATTGTTCACCGCCGGGATACCCGTGCGCTCAACCAGGGTCTGGTCGGTCTTGAGATCGACCACACGGATGTTCGCGTAGTAACCGCTGTCGAAAATCGAGCTGACCAGCAACTCGACCATCGCAGGATCGTCGATGTTCGGTGTCAGGGAAAGCGCCAGCGCCGTCGCGGCGTCCTGGGCATGGGAGCGCAACTGGTTGACGTACTGAGTGCGCGAGCTCTCCAGACTGACCATGAAACTGCCGGTGAAGGCGACCACCAGGAACAGACAGATAGCAATCAACAGCTGTTTGAACAAAGACATCTGAGCGTGTGCTCCTAGTTAGTCGTCTCGACCGGGAATCCTTCGGCCTGCATTTTTTTCAGCACATCCTGCCAACGCGAAAGGCGTTTGGTATCGCCGACCTTTTTATTGCCCTTGGCGCCCGGCAGCCACAACCCTTCAGCATTGAAAGAGTAGACCGGCAGCAAATCCTTTCGCTGGCTGGCCGGCTTGATTGCATCGATCAGGCTGTCGAGCACCAGGGGCTCGGCTTCCGGACTCGAGTAGTAGGTCAACACCATGTGCGCGCGATTCTGGGTCAGTGCCTTGACATAGGTAATACGCAGCTTTTCACTGGCTACTCCGAGGTGACGCAGGCTGAAGTACTTGGCAATAGCGTAGTCTTCACAGTCTCCAGCGCCTTCCCAAAGGGCTTCGATCGGGGTTTCCCAGTAATCGACTGCGTGCCACAGGTCGATGTCTTCGACATATCGCAGTTGTTTATTGAAGAAGCGATTGACCACATTGAGTTGTTCCTGCTCGCCGAGCTGCTTCTGGCTGGCCAACAAGTATTGCCAATCATTAATGCGCTGCTGACCTTCTCCCAAAGGTCCGTACAATGCCTGCGCCCGCCGGCTGATCAGGGAAAAATCCCAATCGGCGCTCAAGCTGCCCAGCATCACGCCCGCCAGCAGCAATGCGCTGCACAGCCAGCGTAAAATCCGCGGGATCGTTAAACTTGCCGCCAATGCGAGGCATCCTGGATGGGCAGGAGGGAGTCGTTTGAATGGTGAAGGTTAGACCGGAAAAAGACAATGGCACAGTGCAATCACTGGCGGCGCGCTAAACTGCAGGAAAGGCACTCGTGAGCTTGTTTGACAAGCTGTCAGTCAGTTACTAGTGTCATTTGGATCCAAAAAATTCCATCAATCAGGGTGCGTTTAGTGACACAAAAGCCCAACCCTCTCAGCAGTATCAAGGTCAACGGGCCAATTCCCGCACATCTGGCACGCTCGGTGATCGAAGAAACCCTGCGCGCGGCGATACTCGACGGGCGCATTCCTTGCGGCGCAGCCCTGCGCCAGCAAGACCTCGCCGATCTGTTTGGCGTCAGCCGCATGCCCGTTCGCGAGGCCTTGCGCCAACTCGAAGCGCAATCGTTGCTCAACGTGATTGCCCACAAGGGCGCCGTGGTCGCGCCACTGGTCCAGGGCGACGCCGTGGAAACCTATGCGCTGCGCATCCTGCTCGAATCCGAAGCCCTGCGTCTCTCGGTGCCACTGCTCCAGGACGGAGATCTCGAACAGGCTGCCCGTTACATCGACGAACTCGAAACGCAAAACAACTACACCGAAATCGGACGGCTCAATCGCTTGTTCCACATGGCGCTTTACAGCCGGGCGCCCAATCGCCGGCTGTTGAAACTGGTGGAAGACGGCCTGATCGAAGAAGAGCGGTTCCTGCGTTTCAACCTGGAAGCCATGGGCCTGGGCAAATTGTCCCAGGACGACCACCGGGCACTGTTGCAGGCCGCCGAAGACCGTGACGTCGAACGCTCGGTGAAACTGCTCGAACATCACCTGAACCGAGGGGTCGAGGTCATTACGCGCTACCTCGACAGCCCTGAAGTACAGGCAAAAAACATGTCGAAGTAACCCGCAGCGGCAAATCCGGGGTGGCGCACCGAAGGGTTCGCCTCGCTTGCCTCACACTCCTCCCGAATGTGCACCGCGAATAATTTGATTACAAACCCCCTGCGCCCATACCACACCACCCTCGCGACGCCATACCGCAACCCAACGCCTTGCCACCTTCAATCCTGACCATCGCAACGATTGCGTGATGCCTCAGTAATGGCGGACGCCTTGATTTGCGCCCACTCTGGGTAACCAAGACACAATAAAACGGGGGACTCGCCGTGCGAATGGCGTCGCCCCCGCCCCAAGAAGCGAAGGAAGGAGCCTCATTACGGGAACGGAAGGATCGGCATCACTCGCGACCTGCTTCCACCCCCTCAGACACCCCCAACGACATCCGATAAAAAGTTACTTCGAGTGAGGCATTCACTCTTTATTCAATTCTGACTTATATAGGCCGGAAGGAGTAACTACGCCAAAATAAAACCAATATGAAAAGTTTTATTGAAACTTTTCATCCTTCAAAAAGTTGAATATTAAAATAATATCGAAACAACTTGATTGACACTTTATATGTGTATTAGTTTTTCTTCGTTGCCAGCCACAAGCGGCAGCAGCGCCTTGTTTATTCGGCATCTATAGCACTGAAGAAGATCAATTCGTTTGAGGCACCCGTTCGCCAGGAGAAAACTTCCAGCGAACTTCAGTGCTTGATTACTTCTCACCCAAGATCACTGACAGGCTCATCCATGAAACCAACTAAAGAACGTCTGATTCAAAAAAAATCCGAACTTAGCGAACATCCGATTTTCTCTGAAATACATTCGCTTGCGGTCCTGCGACGCTTCATGGAAACCCACGTGTTTGCCGTGTGGGACTTCATGTCACTGACCAAGCGCCTGCAACAGGAGCTGACTTGCGTGCAACTGCCCTGGTTACCGCCACAGGATCCCCAGGCAGCGCGGTTGATCAACGAGATCGTGCTGGGTGAGGAGTCGGATGACCGTCCGGCCCAAGGTCATTACAGCCACTTCGAGTTGTACCTGGATGCAATGCGCGAAGTCGGCGCCTGCACCGTTGCCATCGAACGCTTCGTGACCCTGCAGCAAGAAGGCGTGAGCTACGACGTGGCCTTGCAGAGCGTCAACGTCGATCCGGCGGCCGCAAGTTTCGTTCGCCATACGCTACACATAGCCCTGCATGCGCCGGGTCACAGTGTGGCGGCGGCGTTTCTGCACGGTCGTGAGAGCGTTATCCCACGGATGTTCCAGCGCATCCTCGACGATTGGGGCATCGGCATCGAGCAGGCGCCGACCTTCCGTTACTACCTCGAACGACACATTGAAGTCGACTCCGAGGACCACGGCCCGGCAGCGGAAAAGCTCCTGTCGCGACTGGTCGATAGCGACCCGCAACGGCAGGAAGACGTATACGCCAGCGCCATCGCTGCCGTGGAAAGTCGTATCGCCCTGTGGGACGGGTTGCGCCTGAGCATGAACGAATCCGTCACGGAGGTGAGCGCATGAACGCCGCCGACTACCAATCCTTCGCCGACGCCTGGGAAGGTCGCGCGACCATCCGCACACGCCCGCGCCGCGTGCTGGAGAACGACGACAAACTGATCTACCCCTTGAGCCGCCAACCGTTGGTGCTGAGCGAAACCTTTCTGCGCGAATGCCCGGAACAGCGCGACTTCGCCCTGGTGCAGACGCTCTACAAGTTCATCAACGATGTGGTGATTTTCGAAACCGAGATCGTCGACAAAACCGCCCGCAGCATCGCCAAGAATCGCTTCGCGTTCGAGTTCCCGTTCGCCTGCCGCTACGACGCCATGACGGTTGTGGTGGACGAGGATTACCACGCACTGGTGGCGATGGATTTCATGCAACAAACCATCGCGTTGACCGGTATCACCCCCATTGAGTTGCCGGATGAGATCGAGCTGAGCCGGGCGATACCGGCGGCCGTGGCGCTGGCACCGGAGCACCTGCGCAGCGCTGTAGAACTCATTTGCGTGGCCATCGCCGAAAACACGGTGACCGGTGATGTCGCCGCGTTCGCCAAGGACGACACGGTCAAACAATCGATCAAGGGCCTGATGGCCGATCACCTGCTGGACGAGGGGCGCCACTCCGGTTTTTGGGCGCGGCTGGTACGCATCTACTGGCATACCGCAAGTACAGACGACCGCCAGTACATCGCGCAGATCCTGCCGGTGTTCATTGCTCATTACCTGACCAACGACATCCAGAAATCCTTCGACTTCCGCTTGATCGACGCACTGCAGACCAACGACGCGGCGCGTCACGCACTCAAGAGCGAAGTGTCGGCAATGGCCTTCCCGATCAATCGCCATCACCCGCTGGTGGCCAACATTGTGCGGTTTTTCCACAGCAGTTCGCTGCTCGATTCGCCGTGCGTCCAAACCGCCCTCAGCGACTATCTGGTTTGACGAGGAGCCCATCATGAGACGTCTCGATATTTTGCTCACCGGAAAAAGCCAGGCCCTGACCGACCTGGCGCTGGAACTCGAACAACACGGTCACTCACTGACACGGATCTGCGCGCTCGACGATATGCCTGGACAGGCTGATCTGCTGATCGATGACGGCACACCGTTTCAGTACATCGGGGATGCGCCACGACTGACAATTCAATTGGGTCTCGGCCTGCCGCAGGCGTCCGGCCTGCCATCGCTGGACGTGTTGTGCTGCCTCGGCTCAATGCTGCTGACCCGTGTACCCATTGCCGATGAACCGTCGGGTAACGGCCAGGTTTTGCGTATGCAGGCCCTGACAGCACTGGTTGACCACGTGGCGCTGCTGGTCAGCCGCTACTCGCGGGATGCCGACTATTTACGACACGCCGAACCCGCCGTCCCTGCCCGCTTCGAGCGCATCGAGAGCCTGCGGTTCCTGGACAGCCTCGCGTTCGTGCATCGTCTCAATGGCACCGCCGATCCACGGCTGCAGCAACTCGCGCAAACGCCGATGATCGAAAGGCTGGAACAGCAATTCATCCAGAGCGCCGACCATCCGGCCTTGAGCATCGCTGGCAACACCCTCGAGTATCGCCAGTTGCACGCGCTCAGCCGTGCCATCGAGCAACGTTTGCGACCGCTGCTGGATCAGCATCAAGGCCCGGTAGTCATCGGGATCTGCTTGCCCAAATGCAGAGCGCTGTATGCGGGCATTCTGGCAATCCTGGGCAGTGGCGCGGTGTACTTGCCGCTGGAGCCGAGCCATCCGTTGCAGCGTCAGCAGTACATTCTGTCGAATGCTGGCGCAGTATTGTTGCTGCATGACGGCGAGCATCCCCTGGCGAGCCAGATGCCGGGCCTGGACATCAGCCGCATCGACGTCCATGACGCAGACCTCACTCAACCCTTGATGCACCAATGCCCCGACCTCGATGCGCCCTGCATGGCGCTCTACACCTCGGGCACCACCGGCCATCCGAAGGGCGTGCTGCTCAGCCAGGCCAACCTCGCGCATTTCACACACTGGTACGCCGACTATGTGCAGCTGACCCGCGAGAGCCGGGTGTTGCAGTTTTCTTCGTTGAGTTTCGACTCATCGCTGATCGACATCTTCCCGACTCTGTTGCAAGGCGCCGAGCTGATCGTGCCCGGTGATGACCAACGTCGCGATCCGCTGCAACTGGTGGAACTGATTCGTCATCGACAACTGACCCACGCCTTTTTACCGCCCGCCCTGTTGAGCATCCTGCCACTGGAGCAGTTGCAGTGCCTGGATCATGTGATGACCGGCGGCGATGTCTGCGAGCCGTGGGTCATCGAGCAACTGAGCCGTCAGGGCAAGCTCTACAACCTCTACGGGCCAACCGAAGCCACGGTGCTGATTACCGCGCGGCGGCTCCAGGCAGGCGACCACAACCGCTCGCTGGGTGCACCAATCGCCAACAGCCAGGTGTTGATTCTCGATGACGACTTTCAACCGGTGGCCGAACAGGCCGTCGGTGAGTTGTACATCGCCGGCCCGGGTGTGTGCCTGGGTTACCTGAACAACCCGCAGCAAACCGCCGAGCGCTATCTGGACCTGAGTCTGCCTGATGGCCGGAGCCTGCGCGTCTATCGCACCGGGGACATGGCGAAGTGGACGGCTGAAGGGATCGAGCTGTGCGGTCGGCGTGATAATCAGGTGAAGATCCGCGGGTTCAGGGTCGAGCCGGAAGAGATTGAGCGCTGTCTGCGCGACAGCCAGTTGTACCGCCAGGTTGCCGTGGTCATCGATAGCCAGCGACGGATTCTGGCCTTCCTTGCCCAACCTCAGGAAGACCTCCCCGGCACCGCTCGCCAAGCGTTGAAAGCCCACGCGACACAGCACCTGCCGGACTACATGCACCCCGTTGCATGGACCGAGCTGGCAAGCATGCCTTACGCCAGCAATGGCAAGGTCGACCGCAAGGCGTTGCTGGATCTGCCCATGAGCGTCACCGATAACCCTTCACGGCGCCTGCCCGTCAACGCCGATGAAGCCCTGCTGCTGGAAATCTGGGCCGAGTTGCTGGAGCTGTCGGCGAGCGACATTTCCACCGACGAAAGCTTCTTCAATCTGGGCGGGCACTCGATCCTGCTATCACGCATGCTGCTGCGACTGCGCGAAGAATTCGGGCGCAGCATCTCGATCAACCGCTTTATCGAACTGCCCACCATCACCAAACTGGCGACTCTGGTGCGCGGCTCCGGCAGTGAAGAGGTATTGAGCGAACAGGCCCTGCGTGATGCCTTCCGCGAACTGGATATTCAGCCGCTACCCATCAGCCGCATGGGCGATGTGCACAAGGTGATCGTCACCGGCGCCAACAGTTTTGTCGGTGTACATCTCGTCGAGGCGTTGCTGGCCTGGGGGGCCAGCGAAGTCGCCTGCCTGGTTCGCGACGGCAATGGGCAATCGGCGGACGAACGCTTTGCCCAGGCGCTGCGGGAGAACCGTCTGGAGCATCTGGATATGGGCCGGGTGAGGGTTTACGCGGCGGACATCACGCGGCCGCAACTCGGTTTGGCGCCCGAGGCTTACCAGCGACTGGATCGAGAATTTGGCGCACTGGTGCACAACGCGGCCAACGTCAATCACGTTCTCGATTACGAGTCGCTGGCGCGGGACAACGTCGAGCCGATTTTCGAATGTTTGCGCCTGTGCGAAGGGCGCAGCAAAAAAATCTTCAATTTCGTCTCGACGCTCTCGGCCTCCAGCACGATATCCGCCGAAGGCCGAGTGCTTGAGTTGCCTGCCGCACCGACACCACCCATCTACATCAAGAACGGCTACAACCTGTCCAAATGGGTCGGCGAGCGAATCCTCGAACGGGCGCGGGAGCTTGGGGTCCGGGTCAATCTCTACCGTCCCGGCAACATCAGCTTCAACAGCCTCACGGGTGTGTGCCAGCCACACAAGAACCGCCTGATGCTGATGCTCAAGGGCTCGATCCAGCTTGGCCAGGTGCCGGAATTCGCCTTGAACTTCGACTTGATGCCGGTGGACTTTCTCGCCCGATTCATCGCCTTCCACGCCAGTCGTTATCAACCAGAACAAGCGGTGTTCAACCTGCATAACCCCGAGCCCCTGAGCTGGGACAACTATGTGGCGTCCTTCCGTGAGGCGGGGCGTGAATTCGCGATGGTCAGCGTCGCCGACTGGCAACAGCAACTGGGTCGGGTCGACAGCGACAACGCCTTGTTCGGCGTGCTGGGGTTCTACCTCAACGGCTTTGAGGAGGACATCGGTGACATCTCGATGATCGGGCACGACAACGCCCAGGCCGGCGTTCGGCTGATGGGTGCGCGCTACCCGCAAAAATCCCCGGCGCTGCTGCGTCGCGGCTGCGACTACCTCAAAGAAATCAATTTCATCTGACTCAACCCAACGGAGCAAGACCATGAGCACTCTGCAACCCGATACCCTGATCAAAAACCCTCAAGGCTGCCACGTGGTGTCCTCGGTAGAGGTGCCTGCCGATTCTGCGCAGGTATGGGCTGTAGTCGGCAACTTTGCCGGCTTCGATCGCTTCATTCCGGCGCTATCGCACATCGAGATGACCGGTGATGGGGTGTCATCGCTGCGTAAAAAGTTTTTCAAGGACGGCAACCTGGTGGTCGAGCAACTCAACTCCCGGGACGACCAGGCACGGCACATGACCTGGACCACTATCTACAACACCCTGGGTGTGGCCAATCTGTGGGCAGCGATGAGCGTTGAACCACTGGGTGCGGGCAAGTCCCGAGCCACCTGGACCATCATCGCCGAACCGGCGCAGGGAGGCACCGAGGCGCTGCCGGGCTTCAAGGATTTCGTACAGGGTTTTGCCGATGATGCAATGAACAATGTGCTGAAACTGTTTGCCTAAAATGTGAAAAAGCCCGTTGTGGATAGACTCCACAACGGGCTTTTCAGTACCCCTGAAACGACGAAACCCCTGTCTGCGTTAGCAGACAGGGGTTTCGGAATTCAATCTTGACGATGACCTACTCTCACATGGGGAAACCCCACACTACCATCGGCGATGCATCGTTTCACTGCTGAGTTCGGGATGGGATCAGGTGGTTCCAATGCTCTATGGTCGTCAAGAAATTCTGTTACCAGCTCGTTAGAACATCAACGCGCCAGTGAAAATTGGTGACTTCTACTAAAACAAAACCCCTACCTGCATGCGCAGATAGGGGTTTCGGAATTTAATCTTGACGATGACCTACTCTCACATGGGGAAACCCCACACTACCATCGGCGATGCATCGTTTCACTGCTGAGTTCGGGATGGGATCAGGTGGTTCCAATG
>NZ_JAHUWC010000026.1:0-11319 GCF_019219185.1 Pseudomonas sp. PDM26
GCACCACCGCCACGGGCAGCCTCGACGTGAACATCGTCGACGACCTGCCCAGTGGCGTGGACGACAGCCATGCCGGTACCGCCTCGGAAACCCTGCTAACCCTCAGCGGCAATGTGTTGAGCAACGATGTGCAAGGCGCCGACCGCGTAACGCTCGGGGAAAACGCCGGGCCGATCACCCCCGGGACCTTCACCGGGACCTACGGCACCCTGGTGCTGAATGCCAACGGCACCTACACCTACACGCTGAACACCAGCGATGCCGATTTCATAGCCCTGCACGGTGGTGGCGACGGCACCGAAACCTTCACCTATACGCTGACGGACGCCGATGGCGACAGCAGTACCGCCAACCTGGTGCTGCAGATCCACAACAACGATGACTCGACCACAATCGGCGGATTGAACGTTGGCGGCGGCGAGCTGACCGTCTTCGAGAAAAACCTCAGCGACGGCAGCAACCCCGACGCACCGGCGCTGACCCAGAACGGCACCTTCACCGTCACCGCCCTCGATGGCCTGCAAACCCTGACCGTGGGCGGCATCGCCGTGGTCAGCGGTGGTGTGGTTACAGGCTTCCCGCAAACCGCCGTCACGCCACTGGGCAGCACCCTGACCATCACCGGGTTCGTCGCCGCCACCGGGGTGATCAGCTACAGCTACACCCTCAACGATAACGAAGCCCATCCAACGGCCAGCGGCGCCAACAGCCTGACCGAGAACTTCAACGTCGTGGCCACCGATACGGACGGCGACAGTGCGACCGGGCAGATCAACGTCAACATAATCGATGACCTGCCGAGCGCCAAACCTGACTCGTCGTCGGTGACGGAGGGTGGAACGGTCAACATCAGTGTGCTGGGCAACGACATCAGCGGCGCCGATGGTCCGGCGACGGTGGTCGGCGTACGCGCCGGCAGCAATACCTCGACGTCGGCCATCGGCGGGCTCGGCAATCAGATCAACGGCACCTACGGTTACCTGACCCTCGATGCCAACGGCAACGCGGTGTATCACAGCAACCCGGGTTCGGTCGGCGATGCGGGGGCGACCGATACGTTCACCTATACCGTGCGCGACTCCGATGGCGATGAAAGCACCACCATCATCACTATCGACGTGGCCAACAGCATCATCAAGGCCAACCCCGACAGCGACGTGACGGTCTACGAAAAAGCCCTCGACCTGAGCAAGGACGGCCAGGACCTGACCGCCGCTACGGTCACCGGCAGCGACCCGGGCAACACCGGCGAAACCGCGTCCGGGACCCTGGTCGGTTCTGTATCGGGTGCCAGTGGCGCGGTCACCTACACCCTGGTCGGCAGCGCCACCGGCACCTACGGGCAAATCCTGCTCAACCCCGACGGCAGCTACACCTACACTCTGACCTCGGCTCCGAAAACCTCGCCGAACGCCAACGACGGGCCGAACAGCCTGAGTGAAAGCTTCACCTACAAGGCCACCGATGCGCTGGGTAATAGCAGTACGAGCACCATCGTGGTCAACATTGTCGATGACGTGCCCAGGGCGGTGGCAACGGATCGCTCGGTGGCGGCGGTGGAGATCGATTCCAACCTGCTGATCGTGCTCGACGTCTCCGGCAGCATGGCCGACCCTTCCGGCGTGTCGAACCTGTCGCGCCTGGATCTGGCCAAGCAGGCCATCAGTGCCTTGCTGGATAAATACGACGACCTGGGCGATGTGAAAGTGCAGCTCGTCACCTTCAGCAGCAGCGCCACCGACATGAGCTCGGTGTGGGTCGATGTCGCGACCGCCAAGACCCTGCTGGCCGGCCTCATCGCGAACGGCGGCACCAACTACGACGCGGCCGTGGTGACCATGCAGACCGCGTTCAACACCTCGGGCAAACTCACCGGGGCGCAAAACGTCGGCTACTTCTTCTCCGACGGCAAGCCCACCACCGGCCAGGAAATCGGCACCGCCGACGAGACCGCGCTGAAAGCCTTCCTCGATGCCAACGACATCAAGAACTACGCGATCGGCCTGGGCAGTGGCGTGAGCAACGCCAACCTCAATCCACTGGCCTATGACGGCAGCAGCCACACCGACACCAATGCGGTAATAGTGACCGACCTCAACCAGCTCAACTCGGTGCTGTCCGGCACCGTGATCGGCGCACCGGTCACCGGTTCGCTGCTGGGCGAGGGCGGTACCTTCGGTGCCGATGGCGGCTTCATCAAAACCGTCACGGTGGATGGCACCACGTACACCTACGATCCGAGCGGCAACAGCAATCAGGGCTCGCTGAGCTTCAGTGGTGGGCTCAACCACGGCACGTTCAACACCGTGGACAACACGTTGAGCATTGCCACCAACAACAGCGGTAACTTGCAGATCAATCTCGACACCGGTGAATACGCCTACATTTCGCAGAAAACCACGTCGGTGTTGATCACTGAAAATATCGCATTCACCGCCAGCGACAACGACGGCGACCTGGCCAGCGCCACCCTGACGGTCAAAGTCATACCCAATGCACCGCCAGTGGCCGCCGATGATAACGTCATCACCAATGTGCTCTCGGGTACCGTCGTGGTACCGGGCGAACTGTTGCTGGCCAACGACACCGACCCCAATGGCGATCAACTCTCGGCGACACCAACCTCGTTCAACACTGGCTGGATAGCCAAGGGCGCGGACTTCACCGGCACCGGCGCGATCAGTTTCACCGGCACCAATAACAACCCCGCCAACCAGAGTCTGGCGGACGTGCGCAATGCCTTTGCGGCCAACACGGCGACCATGACGGCGCTGCTGGTGATCAGTGGCTATCTGGGCGCCGCGAACAACTCCAATGGCAACAATGAAGACCTCATCACGGTCAAGCTGAAACAAGGCGAGACGCTCAACCTCGATCACAACCTGGATGCCGGGCACGTCACGATGGAGTATTCGCTCAACGGCGGGGCGTTCGTCAGCATCGCCGATGGCGCTACCATCACCGCAAGCGCGGATGGCATCTACCAGATCCACCTGACCAACATCACCAACACCGGTAACGGCAATACGAACGCGGCGGAAGACTATCAGCTGACCATGACCGTCAACTACGCCGGGGCACCCGACGTCACCCCGGACTACCACGGCAGCTACACCGCCAACGACAACCATGGCGGCAGCGACTCGGCCAACCTGACCATCAGCTATCAGGACGGTCACACCCTCACCGGCACCAGCGGGGATGACGTACTGGTGGCAGGCACGGGCAACAACATCATCAATGCCGGCGACGGCAACGATGTGCTGACTGCTGGCTCCGGCAACAACGAGCTGCATGGCGGCGCCGGCAATGATCTGCTCTTCAGCGGCCCAGGCAATGACACCCTCGACGGCGGTACGGGCATCGACACGGCCAGTTACGCCCATGCCAGCGCCGGAGTGACGGTCGACCTCAACCTGCTCGCTGCGCAGAACACCCTGGGCGCGGGCTCGGACACCCTGACCGGTATCGAAAACCTCACAGGTTCGAACTTCAACGACATCCTGACCGGTGACAACAACAGCAACGTGATCAACGGCGGCCTGGGCCACGACATCCTCAACGGCGGGGGTGGCGATGACTGGCTGATCGGTGGCCTGGGCAATAACACCCTCACCGGCGGAACGGGGGCCGACACCTTCCAGTGGCTCAAGGGCAACAGCGGCCATGACGTGATCACCGACTTTACCCCCGGCACCGACAAGCTCGACCTGTCGCAGCTGCTGCAAGGGGAGAGCAGCACCACGGCTTCACTGGATGACTACCTGCACTTCACCGTCACCGGCAGCGGGCCGTCGACGGTGACCAGCATCGACGTCAGCGCCATGGCCGGCGCCGCGCCGAACCAGACCATCGACCTGGCCGGCGTCAACCTGGCCAGCCATTATGGTGTAACGCCGGGGGCGGGTGGGGTGATCGCGGGCGGGCATGACACGGCGACCATTATCAACGGCATGCTCAATGATCATTCGTTGAAGGTGGATACCGTGTGACCTGAAACCTTAAACAACAAAGCCCGCCATCCCTATGTAAGGGATGGCGGGCTTTTTGTTGTGCGTCGTTTAGGGAAGTGCCCGACCAACGGTAGCAAAACCTGTAATTTCTGACAGTAGTCAGTCTTGCGTGACTGGCTTTAAATCAAGACATCGAGATGAGTGAAGCACTCATCAATGTAAGGCGAGTAATCAGTGTCCGCGCTCTTCGTCTGGCATTGCGATAACTGAACGTCAGGGCAATAACGCTCAACATCAAAGGAGTATTAAAATGTCCAAAAAAGAAAGCTTTCCATTTAATGGCAGAGACAGGGCGCAATATCGGGCATTTCGATCAAGTATCCAACTTGTTGATCTGAATGCCCCTGTGCCGGGGGTCGCTAATCCATTTAAACCAGCTTTGATAGCCGATGGCCCGGAATATCTTCCCTATGCTTATTTCAACCAGCCGCTCGACTTCGATATTCCGGAGTTCGCTGATCAACATGATCCATCGGGGCTCATCGTCGTTATTCGAATGACGGTAGATGGAACCGAGGATGCAATTGAGCACAAGTTCGACGAAGAAACGCCTATTACTACAGCGCCGATTCCAATGACGCTTCATCTGGCAAGTAAGGATAGTAGCGGACTGCGAAAAGTCAGTTATACCCTGGATTTTGGTGGTAATCCTGCGACCGTAATTCCACGTGAATATATGGTCGATAAAATTGCGCCAAACCTTGATAAAACGATAGAGTTGCCACAGTCTGTGAAGGATTATGGTATAGGTCCGGAAGACTTTGAGGGGGGCAAGACTGTTCCGCTGACGTACCAGAATTACACAGGCAAAAAACTGGGTGATTTGGTTAAGTGCTTTATTGGACCCAGTAGAGACGTTAAGACAGAAGTCGGGTCTGTCAGGGTTATCGACGCTAATTTAGGCACTCCGATGGTCTTCGGTTTAACTGCTGCGCACGTCAATGGGTTTGACGGGGAATATATTGTTTGGTGCGAAGGGGAAAATTACCCCGGCGTGCCAGCTACGCCTTCGGCACTTACGGATGTTTCGGTGTTCAAGGAGCTTAGGCCGGTTGTTGCAGCACCGCTTTACGTTCCTCAAATCGTAGACGAGGATGACGATACTCTTGAAATACAACAATTTATTGATCGCGTCGGTGCTGGTCTTGAAAATTCGTATCCGAACTTTAGCACTGCGAGGGATAAACTGGTTATATCCATCGATGGGGTAGCGCAGCCAGAGTTCTCTATGGCTGGGTTCCCTTCCGTGCATAACCTCGCTAACTCGGCGCTTGTTGCGCAGGGGCATGGACGAAGACAAGTAGAGTTGGGATACAGAATCAAACGCGGGAACAAGTTTTTTCCAACGGATCCGATTACCAGGCTTGTCTGGCTTGACGTAAGGAAGCCGGCTAATCCGATTGATCCTTCCAACCCCAGTTTTCTGGACCCGAGTTTGTTGGAACCATGGTTTCAGGGGCCGAAAAGCGCTGTGAGGAACAGGTTGACGGCAGCCGATAAACAAGATGGTGGTCTTGTTAAAGGGTTTTTGGAGTTCCATACTCTTTTCAAAAAAGGCGATAAAGCCCGGTTTACGCTAAATGGCCGTCCATCGCCGACTCCGTGGGTTCATCCGCTGGATGACACCGAAGATCCATCAAAACCAATAGAATGGGAACTTCCTTGGTCCTGGCTTAATACGTTGTCAGATGACGATACCACGCAAATTCAGGTCTATGTCGAACATGATCTTAACTTTAATGAGGCGCACTCTCCGGTGGCACTTGGGTTTGTCCGTACTACGCCAATCGTATTGGTAGCGGCCGGATTCAGACATTTACACACAGATCCCAGAAACGGAGTTGTATGCAGTTCGTTGAGAAAGCACCCGACGTTCGGTGTAGTGGGAGTTGTTCGTATTCCTGGCGATACGAGAATGGCAAATCTAGAAGTTACACTGACCTACGGTGGTTACCCGACCAATGAAGCTATTGAAGCGGACATTATTCCTGGATCTAAAGTCGAGGTGCCTTTTACCCCGAATTTAGAGCAGGCCATCAATGGCTTTGATATGTATGTTCCGTATAAATATCTGCTTGCGACACGTATTGGTTGGGGGCGAGCGGACTATACCGTCGTTATCGAGGAGGAGAGCGTTTATACCAAGGGTGACGTTGTCCGGGTCAACATGAGTAGGGGGCAGGATACTTGCGAGCTGGCTGATGTGACCGATCCGACAAGCTTGATCGGCAAGTGAAACCTTGCTGAGTGCATCCCGTATATCCGGTGTCGATGCACCGGGTATACGTTCTTTTTTTGTTTAAAGCCTGTATCGGTTTTTTCTTACGCGATCAGAGATTAATCCTACATTTTTTTGTAGGAGGTCTCTGTATCGTCCGCAGCTCTCAACGTTCTCCGCTTCTTTGCAGGAGACAAGAAGACGAAAGGACAAACCCATGAGCTTCGACAACCCAATCTCAAATAAACCCGCGACCGTAACTATATTCAAAGTGCTGACATTGTTGCCAGCATTTTTTTTGGCAAGCCCTTCAGCCATGGCGGCGATCATTATCGGCGCAGGCCAAAACGAGACGATAGGTCCGGCAGATCCACTTAGTGACTATGTAGTGGAAAATGGCGGCGTACTCAATGCCGTGGGTGCAACGACTCAAAGTTTGACCATCCAGACCGGGTCGACCTTGAATATCGACGGCGCCATCGTCAGCGGCAACAGGGGCTCTCACGGAATTTTGGTGAGTGAAAGTCAGGCCACCCTCCGATCGGCGACTGTCACTGCTGACACCCGTGCGCTATGGGTCAGTCGACCGAACTCAGCCACTCAAGGCTCGACTGTCACCGTAACCGACAGCACATTCCACGGTGGTGAGACGGGGGCGCTGGCCACCGGTCTGAGTACATTGACGCTGGTAAACAGCGAACTCAGAGGCACCAATGCCGGCAGCGTCGGCCTGGACAGTCGCGGCGGTGATGTACGTGCACTGGCGGGCACGCTGATCAGCGGCGACAGCGCAGGTGTACGGATGACCAATGACGCCGGCGGCCAGGGCACCAATACATTGTTGCTGGACAACTCCACCGTAGAAGGTCGCAGCGGGCCGGCGATCCTGGTGGAACGCGGCGTCCAAGGCGCGACGATTCAGGTGCAGAACAACAGTGTTCTGCGGGCGGCTGATGGGACTCTGTTGAAAGTACAAGGCGGCTCCACCGCGGCGATGAATGTCGTCGGCAGTGCGTTGGAGGGCAACGTGCAGGTCCTGCAGAACAGTAGCGTCGACCTCTCGTTCAACGGGGCCTCGATGGTGGGGGACATCCTGCGTGAAAACGGCTCCACCGCCAGTGCCACCATGAACATTGGCTCATCGTTCACCGGGCGCTTGAATAACAGCAACCTGACGCTCAACCAGTCGAGCCTGACCATGGTCGACAATGACAGCATCGACAATTTGTCGATGAACGACGGTCTCGTCAATTTCGGTGCGCCTGGCGCGCAGCGTGCGAATCGTCAGCTCGAAGTCGGTACGCTTGCCGGCAACGGCATCATTGCCATGCAGGGCAATTTCCAGACCGGTGAAAGCGACTTGCTGAAAGCCGATACGGCGACCGGCAGCTACGAATTGGATGTCAATGCTTCGGGCAAGGACGCGACGTCTCCTCAACAGTTGACGCTGGTGCAGATCGCCAATAACCAGGCAGCTTTTGCTTTGCTGGGAGGCCGGGTCGATGTGGGGACATTTGAGTACGATTTGGCCGAAAGGACCAACGCAACGGGCGACACTGAGTATTACCTGAACCCTACCACCCGGCTCACGCCCGGTGCGCAATCGCTGGCGGCCCTGTTTCAGACAGCCCTTACCGTGTCGTATGGCGAGTTGAAGTCGCTGGAAAACCGCATGAGCGAGTTGCAGGCGGACGATAGGCGCCATGGTCTGTGGGTACGGTCGTATGGCAACAAGTGGAACGTTGACGACGGTTCGTCGGGTGTGGGTTATCGTCAACAGCAGCAGGGTTTCACTATGGGCGCCGACACCCGGCTGGGTGACAGTCCCTGGACGGTCGGTATGCTGGCGGGTTACAGCAAGTCCGATCTGGATCTCAATGGCGGCACCTCGGCCGAGGTCAACAGTTACTACTTCGGCCCCTATTTTGGCTGGCTGAATCGCGACACTGGCTACTATGTTGATGGCGCCCTGAAGTTCAACCATTTCCGCAATGAGTCCAAAGTCAGGATGAGCGATGGCAAGCGTGCCGAAGGCGATTACAGCAACTCGGCGGTGAGTGCGATCGTAGAAGGCGGCCGAAATTTTGACCTCGGGGATGGCTGGTTCGCCAAACCTTCTGCCCAGGTATCCGCGGCAGTCATCCAGGGCAAGAACTATCACCTGGACAACGACATGGAAGCCGAAGGTGACCGCACGCACTCGTTGCGCACAAAGCTGGGCGTCATGGCCGGTCGAAGCATCGACCTGGGTAATACTCAGCTGCGTCCATACGGGCGGGTAGCGGTAGTCCATGAATTTGCATCGAACGACAACAACGTGCGGGTCAATGGAAACTCGATCAATACCAACCTTGCGGGCACCGGTTTTGAAGCCGGTGTCGGGTTGACAGCTTCGTGGTCTGAGAATTTGCGTTTTGATGTCGGTGTCGATTATGCCAAGGGCAAAAATATCGAACAGCCCGTGGCCGTCACCTTTGGCGTGAACTACCAATTTTAAAATGTGAGAAACAAAAAAACCGCTATATAAGCGGTTTTTTTGTTCTGTTTGCTGCGAGTTTTTTAGCTTTTGGAAGGGGCTCGGGCAACGACGGTCCATTTATTGGACTCAGCCTTTTCATCTTCCGTCAGGGCACTAATTTCATAGGTGCTCCCGACTGTCAATTCATTTTGGAGTGAGGCCCATCTACCCTCAGCGTTGGTGAGCTCTGATTGTGGTTGGATAACACCATTGAGCTTGATCTTGACCACACTGTTCGGCGTATGGAAGCCCCTGGCAACAAACCAGCTCGCGTTTAAGTCGCCGCCATCAGCAATTACCCTCCCGTCGACATCATAAATACGGGTTTGTGTTGGTGCGGTGGTGGCTGCTTCCACGGTAATCGTGTAGGGCCCGGCGTTGCCGCCACCTGTGTATTTTGCGGTGACGGTGAAGGCGTAGGTGTCATCAGTCAGCAGGCCAGTAGGATGTCTGTAGCGACCGGTTACAGGATCCACAGTCGCTTCACCCAGCGTTTCACCCTTTTTGAATACTTCAACCTTCGCACCCTTTTCACCCTCGCCTTCCACAAACAGGGAGGTCTCGGTTGTCGTGGAATTATCTGGAATCACGGTGCCGGCAGCGTTGGTGATTTTGTCGAGGGTTACCGGCTTTTTGATAGCTTCCACGGTAACCGTGTAGGGCCCAGCCTCGCCGCCACCTGTGTATTTTGCTGTGACGGTGAAGGCGTAGGTGTCATCGGTCAGCAGGCCGGTAGGATGTCTGTAGCGACCGGTTACAGGATCCACAGTCGCTTCACCCAGCGTTTCACCCTTTTTGAATACTTCAACCTTCGCACCCTTTTCACCTTCGCCTTCCACAAACAGGGAGGTCTCGGTTGTCGTGGAATTATCTGGAATCACGGTGCCGGCAGCGTTGGTGATTTTGTCGAGGGTTACCGGCTCGATACCTTCCTCAATCACCGTGAACCTGAAAGGGGGCGTCGACACGTTTCCATTGGGGGCCTTGACCGTGATGATGTAAGGGCCTGGTGCCAGATCTTCCAATTTGAAAGTGCATACTCCGCAAGCATTGGTTAGCTCCGTTTTGAGTGGAATATCGCCATTAAACGCTTCGGCATCCTGGTTCGGGATCGAACTGCCGTTGATGGTGACTTCTGTAGCGCTGATGGTGTCATTGTCCTCAATCTGCTCTCCATCGGCGTGTACCGAGTTGATGATTGGCGTGTTGGTAGCCACGGTAAACCTTCTGTTTGGCGACACAGGTTGGTCAGCCCATCGGCCTTCAGCGAACACGCTGTAGCAATCGAACTTCGGCGCATCGAGCAGCCGTGTCTCCCATTCGCCGGCACTATCACTGGTCGCTTCATCTAGTTTGTCATTACCGTTCATTATCCAGACTAAGCTGTTCCGTTCGGCGTTGATGCCGCTAATCTTGAAGGATGTTTGATAGGTAATTTTGTTAATGATGGATACGTTGTTTGGATCAACAATGTTACTGATCGTTAACTGATTTGCATCATCGTCGGGGGTAAGCAATGAACTGTTCGAGGGGGTAACGGCCATGGTCATGACTCCGGTTGGTCAAGGGAACAGAGTGATTTAAGGCCTTGAACAGTTGATTGACTACTGTCAGAAATAACAGGATGGGCTGGATTTCCGATGAGTGGAGCTCTCTGCTGGGGAAGTGCTTTACAAAACACCACAATGTTTCCGCGTTTTATTTCGATTGGTTCTGGATGACTGATATTTCTGACAGGTCTCTTTCATGTGGGTTGTCCGTATCGTCAGGCGGTCGGTACTTCAACCTCAACGCGATAAAAGGTGACTGCCATGACACTGAACGAAGACCCGACACGTTGCACTGAACGCTTGTTTGTTGTCCTTGCGAAAGTCAGCAATGGTCTTGAAATCGGGTTTGAGGCGGTTGAGTAACCACATGACTTCGATGTTGCGCTGGCATTCGGCTTCAAGGGGCGGCCTGTGCTTTTGGGCACAGCCTTGTCGAACCCCAAGCGTATGAGATCGAGCTTGGCAACGAAGGCATCAATCACGCGAACGAGGTGATCCTCAGGGATTAAATCCTCCAGCGAAACCGGAAAAAGGCTGGTCTGATCGCGCGCTTGACCTTGGATGTAAGCCATGACAAAAAAATGGTTCTTCACGGAATTCCGGGGGAACACATATAACGAAATATCTGTAGGGGCTGCCGAAGGTCCGAACGCGGACCGAGCCTTCGGCAGCTCCTACATGGGTCCGCTGCGACCGTCATTTTGCGCGTGTACGCAAAACCCGTAGGAGCTGCCGCAGGCTGCGATCTTTTGACTTTTAATGCCTGCGCAACCACTCGATAAACAGCGCAAATGCTCGCGAAAGCGGTGGGGATATGGTTGCTTTTGCCCTGGAAACATTGGGATGAAACGGGCCTTTCTGGCCCGTTTTCCATTACGTGCGCCATGCCTGGCGCACGCATAAAAATCTATGGTCACCCCCATTTTTGCAATACTGATTAATGGGTGAAGTGGTTGGCTTGCTTAAATCTATCCGGCGTCTATCTGGGGCATGCCCCGCGCCACGATGAGAGTCGCGCCT
>NZ_JAHUWC010000027.1:0-6825 GCF_019219185.1 Pseudomonas sp. PDM26
CACGCCGGCCGCCAACTACAACGGCGCGGTACCGACCGTGATCTACACCGTCACCGACGGTTCCGGTACAGACGACACTTCGACCCTGAACATCGACGTCACGCCGGTCGACGACAGCTTCACCGACCTCAGCGAAACGGTCTCGACTCCGGAAGACACCGCCGTCACCGGCAGTGTGCTCGGCGGCACCTCGAGCGTCGACGGCCCGGTCAGCGTGGTCAACTTCAGCATCGACGGTGTGACCGGCACGTTCGCCGCCGGCAGCACGGCAACCATCGCCAACGTCGGCACCCTGGTGATCGGCGCCAACGGCACCTACACCTTCACCCCGGACGCCAACTACAACGGCAGCGTGCCGACGGTCAGCTACACCGTGACTGGCGGTTCCGGCAGCAATCTCACCTCCACCCTGAACATCGACGTCACGCCGGTCGATGACAGCTTCACCGACCTCAGCGAAACGGTCTCGACCCTGGAAGACACCGCCCTGACCGGCAGCGTCCTCACCGGCACTTCGAGCGTCGACGGTCCGGTCAGCGTGGTCAACTTCACCATCGGTGACACCACCTACGCTGCCGGCAGCACGGCGACCATTGCCAATATCGGCACCCTGGTGATCGGCGCCAATGGTGCCTACACCTTTACCCCGGACGCCAACTACAACGGCACGGTGCCGACCGTCAGCTACACCGTCACCGACGGCTCCGGCAGCGATGTCACCTCGACCCTGAACATCAGCGTCACCTCGGTCGATGACAGCTTCACCGACCTCAGCGAAACGGTCTCCACTCAGGAAGACACCGCCGTCACCGGCAGCGTGCTCAGCGGCACCTCGAGCGTCGACGGTCCGGTCAGCGTGGTCAACTTCACCATCGGTGACACCACCTACGCTGTCGGCAGCACGGCGACCATTGCCAATGTCGGTACCCTGGTGATCGGCGCCAATGGTGCCTACACCTTTACCCCGGACGCCAACTACAACGGCGTGGTGCCAACCGTCAGCTACACCGTCACCGACAGTTCCGGCAGCAATGTCACCTCGACTTTGAACATCGGCGTCACCCCGGTCGATGACAGCTTCACCGACCTCAGCGAAAGCGTGACCACCGCTGAAGATGCCCCGGTGACCGGCAGCGTCCTCACCGGCACGAGCAGCGTCGACGGTCCAGTCAGCGTGGTTAATTTCACCATCGGTGACACCACCTACGTCGCCGGCAACACCGCGACCATCGCCAACGTTGGCACCCTGGTCATCGGCGCCAACGGCGCCTACACTTTCACCCCGGATGCCAACTACAACGGCAGCGTGCCGACGGTCAGCTACACCGTCACTGACGGTACGGGCAGCAACGTCACCTCGACTTTGAACATCGACGTGACGCCGGTCGATGACAGCTTCACCGACCTCAGCGAAAGCGTGACCACCAACGAAGACACCGTCGTCACCGGAAGCGTGCTCACCGGCACGAGCAGCGTCGATGGTCCGGTCAGCGTGGTTAACTTCACAATCGGCGACACCACCTACGCCGCCGGCAGCACCGCGACCATCGCCAACGTCGGCACCTTGGTGATCGGCGCCAACGGGACTTACACCTTCACCCCGGCCGCCAATTACAACGGCAGCGTGCCCACCGTGAGCTACACCGTCACCGACGGTTCCGGCAGCAATGTCACCTCGACCTTGAACATCGACGTCACCCCGGTCGATGACAGCTTCACCGACCTCAGCGAAAACGTGACCATCGCTGAAGACGCACCGGTGAGCGGAAGCGTCCTCACCGGCACAAGCAGCGTCGACGGTCCGGTCAGCGTGCTCAACTTCAGCATCGACGGTGTGACTGGCACTTTCAATGCCGGCCAGACTGCGACCATCGCCAACGTCGGTACCCTGGTGATCGGTGCCAACGGCGCTTACACCTTCACTCCGGATGCCAACTACAACGGCAGCGTGCCGACGATCAGCTACACCGTCACCGACGGCTCCGGCAGCAACGTCACTTCGACCCTGAACATCGACGTCACCCCGGTCGATGACAGCTTTGTCGATGCCAGCGAAACGGTTTCGACTCTGGAAGACACCGCCGTGACCGGCAGCGTTCTCACCGGAACCTCGAGCGTCGACGGCCCGGTCAGCGTGGTCAACTTCACCATTGACGGTGTGACCGGCACTTTCAATGCCGGCCAGACTGCGACCATTGCCAATGTCGGCACCCTGGTCATCGGGGCGAATGGCGCCTACACCTTCACGCCAGCCGAGAATTACAACGGCGCGGTGCCAACCGTCAGTTACACCGTCACCGACGGTTCCGGCAGCAACGTCACCTCGACCCTGAACATCGACGTTACGCCGGTCAATGACAGCTTTGTCGATGGCAGCGAAAGCGTGACTACCGCTGAAGATGCCCCGGTGAGTGGCAGCGTCCTTACTGGTACTTCGAGCGTCGATGGTCCGGTCAGCGTGGTCAATTTCACCATCGGCGACACCACCTACGCCGCCGGCAGCACCGCGACCATCACCAACGTCGGCACCCTGGTGATCGGTGCCAACGGCGCCTACACCTTCACGCCGGACGCTAACTACAACGGCACGGTGCCAACCGTCAGCTACACCGTCACCGACGGTTCCGGCAGCAACGTCACTTCGACTCTGAACATCAGCGTCACCCCGGTCGACGACAGCTTCACCGACATCAGCGAAACGGTCTCCACTCAGGAAGACGCCCCGGTGAGCGGTAGCGTCCTCACCGGCACCTCGAGCGTCGACGGCCCGGTCAGCGTGCTCAACTTCACCATCGGTGACACCACTTACGCCGCTGGCAGCACCGCGACCATCACCAACGTCGGTACCCTGGTGATCGGCGCCAACGGGACTTACACCTTCACCCCGGCCGCCAATTACAACGGCACGGTGCCAACCGTCAGCTACACCGTCACCGACGGTTCCGGCAGCAACGTCACTTCGACTCTGAACATCAGCGTCACCCCGGTCGATGACCCGAGCGTCCTGATCGCAGATACCAAGACTGTCGATGAAGACCACGTTGCAACGGGCAACGTGCTAGGCAATGACAGCGATGTCGATAACGCTCTAAGTGTTGCGACATTCACCATACAAGGCGTCCCCGGCTCCTTTACCGCGGGTCAAGCCGCGACTATTGCCGGCGTCGGCACTGTGACTATCGCCACCAACGGCGATTACAGTTTCACCCCTGCCGCGAACTGGAACGGCGCGGTTCCACAGGTCAGCTACACCACCAACACCCACTCCATCAGCATGCTGGACATCACGGTCAACCCGGTCAACGACGCTCCGACCGTTAACTCCACCTCGGCCAGTGGTGATGAAGATCATGTGATCGCCGTGCAGCTCGGCGGCAATGACATTGACGGCAACGTCAACCACTTCACCCTGACCAGTCTGCCGGCCAATGGCAGTTTTTACGCAGACGCGGCCGGGACCATTGCGCTTACCACCAGCAGCGTGATCTCCGCGACTGCCAATGGCGCAACGGTTTACTTCAAACCCACCGGCGACTGGAGTGGCACCACCAACTTCACCTACAACTCGACCGACAACGGGGGCATGCCGTCTGCTACTTCGGCGACCGGCACCATCGTCGTCGCGCCAGTCACCGATACCCCGAGCCTGTCGCTGACCGGTGGCGGTACGGTTGCCTCGACCGACTTCCAGGAAGTCGCTGTGAACGGTTCGACCATCGACCTCGATGTCAGCAAGCTCGGCAACGGCGTCTGGCACACTGACAACCGCGGGGGTGCGGTCGAAATCGGCAAAGCCAGCGTCTACAGTGCCGGCGGCGATAACCAGGTCATCGAACTTGAGCGCAACGCCGGTGATGCGAGCAACCTCTACACCACTATCGATGCGAAGGCCGGCACCACGTACAACGTGTCGCTCGACTATGCACCGCGTGCCGGCGTAGAAAATTCGCATATCAACGTGTACTGGGGTGGCCAGCTCATTGGCACCCTGAACACCTCGACCCCGGGAATGCAGCACTACAGCTTCGACATTCCAGTCACTGCCGATGGCAACCAGAAACTCGAATTCCGCGCCGGGGACAGAAATAGCCTGGGCGGTGTGCTGGACAACATCAATGTCACTCAGGAGCTCAACTCGGGCCTTGAAGACAACGCGATCCTGTTGTCCACCATCCAGGCCCACACCAATGACGTCGACGGCTCGGAAACGCTCACCCTCACACTGAACGGCTTGCCGGCAGGTTCCAGGCTCACCGATGGCACCCACACCTTCAATGCTGCCGACAGCTCGACGTCGGTGGACATTACGGGTTGGAACCTGTCCACGCTCAAACTGACACCGCCGACGAACTTCAATGGCGACATCCCCCTGACCGTGACGGCCACCGCCAAAGACGGCGATGCCCCAAGCGCGAGCACCTCGCTGCCACTGGTGGTGCACGTGGCCGCCGTCGATGACGTCACCGTGCTGCAGGCGGACAGGATCACCGTCGAAGAAGATCAGACCGCGATCGGCAATGTGCTGACCAACGATCTCGATGTCGATAATGCCCTGAGCGTCGCAAGCTTCAGCGTGAATGGGGTCAACGGCAGTTTCAACGCCGGCCAGACCGCGACCATCGCGGGTGTCGGTACGCTGATCATTTCCAGCAACGGCGACTACACCTTCAAGCCGGCTGCCGACTGGAATGGCAACGTTCCACAGGTGACATACACCACCAATACCGGCTCGAGCAGTACGCTGAGCATCAGTGTTACACCGGTCAACGACAACTTCTCCGACTCCAGCGAAACGCTCTCTACCCCGGAAGATACTTCCCTCAGCGGCAGCGTCCTCAGTGGCACGAGCAGCGTCGACGGACCGGTCAGCGTGGTCAACTTCACAATCGGTACGACCACTTACACCGCCGGCAGCACGGCGACCATCGCCAACGTCGGCACCCTGGTGATCGCGGCGAACGGGGCTTACACCTTCACCCCTGCCGCCAACTACAACGGCACGGTGCCGACCGTCACCTACACCGTCACCGACGGTTCCGGCACAGATGACACTTCGACCCTGAACATCAGCGTTACGCCGGTCAACGACAACTTCACCGACCTCAGCGAAAGCGTGACCACCGCTGAAGACGCCCCGGTGAGTGGCAGCGTCCTTACTGGTACGAGCAGCGTCGACGGCCCGGTCAGCGTGGCCAACTTCACCGTCGGTGGGACCACTTACACGGCCGGCACCACGGCGACCATCGCCAACGTCGGCACCCTGGTGATCGCGGCGAACGGGACCTACACCTTCACCCCGGACGCCAATTACAACGGCGTGGTGCCGACCGTGAGCTACACCGTCACTGACAGTTCCGGCAGCAACGTCACCTCGACCCTGAACATCAGTGTCACCCCGGTCGACGACAGCTTCATCGACGCCAGCGAAACGGTGTCGACCCTGGAAGACACGGCCCTGACAGGCAGCGTCCTCTCCGACACGAGCAGCGTCGATGGCCCGGTCAGCGTGGTCAACTTCACCATCGGTGCGACCACTTACACCGCCGGCAGCACGGCGACCATCGCCAACGTCGGCACCCTGGTCATCGCGGTGAACGGCGCCTACACCTTCACCCCGGCCGCCAACTACAACGGCACGGTGCCGACCGTCTCCTACACCGTCACCGACGGTTCCGGCACAGACGACTCCTCGACCCTGAACATCAGCGTTACGCCGGTCGACGACAACTTCACCGACGCCAGCGAAACGCTCTCCACCCTGGAAGATACCGCCCTGACTGGCAGCGTCCTCAGCGGCACCTCGAGCGTCGATGGCCCGGTCAGTGTGGTCAACTTCAGCATCGACGGTGTGACGGGCACGTTCAACGCCGGCCAGACCGCGACCATTGCCAACGTCGGCACCCTGGTGATCGCGGCGAGCGGGGCCTACACCTTCACCCCGGCCGCCAACTACAACGGCACGGTGCCGACCGTCAGCTACACCGTCACCGACGGCTCTGGACCTAACGACACCTCGACCCTGAACATCAGCGTCACGCCGGTCGACGACAGCTTCACCGACCTCAGCGAAAACGTGACCACCGCTGAAGACGCACCGGTGAGCGGCAGCGTCCTCACCGGCACCTCGAGCGTCGACGGTCCAGTCAGCGTGCTCAACTTCAACATCGACGGTGTGACGGGCACGTTCAACGCCGGCCAGACCGCGACCATTGCCAACGTCGGCACCCTGGTGATCGCGGCGAACGGGGCTTACACCTTCACCCCGGACGCCAACTACAACGGCACGGTACCGACCGCCAGCTACACCGTCACTGACAGTTCCGGCAGCAACGTCACCTCGACCCTGAACATCAGCGTCACCCCGGTCGACGACAGCTTCGCCGACGTCAGCGAAACGGTGTCGACCCTGGAAGACACCGCCCTCACCGGCAGCGTCCTCGGTGGCACGAGCAGCGTCGATGGCCCGGTAAGCGTGGTCAATTTCACCGTCGGTGCGACCACGTACACCGCCGGCAGCACAGCGACCATCACCGACGTCGGTACCTTGGTAATCGCAGCGAGCGGGGCCTACACCTTCACCCCGGCCGCCAACTACAACGGCACGGTGCCGACCGTCAGCTACACCGTCACCGACGGCTCTGGACCTAACGACACCTCGACCCTGAACATTAGCGTCACGCCGGTCGACGACAGCTTCGCCGACGCCAATGAAACGCTCTCCACCCTGGAAGATACCGCCCTGACTGGCAGCGTCCTCAGCGGCACCTCGAGCGTCGATGGCCCGGTCAGTGTGGTCAACTTCAGCATCGACGGTGTGACGGGCAC
>NZ_JAHUWC010000028.1:0-4300 GCF_019219185.1 Pseudomonas sp. PDM26
GACAGTGACCTTATGGCCCTGGCCGATCAGCTTCTTGATGGTTTCCGGGGTTGCAGCAACCCGTGTTTCACCGGTCTGGGTTTCGAGAGGAACACCAATGTGCACGTCAAATCTCCTGCGTGATCTTATTGAGTAAACCCATGCACTACGGATGGTGCGGCTGGGGCGGCCGATCAGCACGATCCCGCCAAATCAGGGCGGGGCGCGGCATTTTGCAGGCGAACTTTGTGCCCTTCAAGGGATTATGACGGGTGACGGAAAATTAACTACAAGTCACCCCGTGACCGAATGTCGCAACCAGCCGGCTCTATCCCTTGCAGACCGTGCTTTGCAAGGATTCTGGCCGAAATTGAAGAATTTACACATCGGCCGTATGAATGATGCGGCATCGCTTCGAAATAGTGGCGCAAAGCCGCGTGGTCAGGCGCTTGTGGAACGTTTGTACAGCTTCTCGATACAGTTTGCTGGCATGCGACAAATACGTACATCTGTAGGGCTTTATATTTGCTGACTACGGGGTCAAGTAGCGCTGTGAGGCCTTTATCCTTCTAGGCTGTAGCTGTGTGCCTGATTTACCAACCAGTCACGAAATGCCCTCAAAGACGCGGATTCAACCTTTCGCTCAGGAATCATCAGGTAGTAAGCCTTGATGCTGGACAATGCTTGCGGGTTGGCGATCACCAAGCGTTTCTCCTTCAGCTCCCTTTGAATCAAAAACGGCGGAATCAGGGCAATGCCCATGTCGTGCATGGCCGCCTGCGCGAGCATGGAGAATAGCTCGTAGCGAGGGCCTGTCATGTCTCGCGGGACATTCAGGTGTTGGGAATCGAACCATTGGCGCCAGGCATAGGGGCGGGTTGTTTGTTGCAGTAGAGGCAAGTCGGCGATTTCGCCGGGCGTCAGACTGGTCTTGTTTCCGAGCAGGTTGGGGCTGCAAACGGGCATCGGGTTTTCACCCATCAGCCTGTGGGACTCTGTACCCGACCAATCCGCATCACCGAAGTAGATGGCGGCATCAAAATCAGTGTCGGCAAACAGGAACGGCCGCGTGCGGTTGGTCAGGTTGACCGTCACTTCCGGGTGCTTTTGCTGGAAGTCCTTGAGACGCGGCAGCAGCCATTGGGTGCCGAAGGTCGGGACCACCGCCAATTCGATCACGTTGGCGCCCTGCTGGCCCATCACCGACAGGGTGTCCCGTTCGACCGCATCGAGTTGTGTGGCAACCCGACGGCTGTAGGAAAGCCCGGCCTCCGTCAGCTTCACTCCACGCCGCGAGCGTCGGAACAGTTCCACGCTGAGGAACTCTTCAAGGCTGGCGATCTGTCGGCAAATCGCTCCTTGGGTCAGCGAAAGTTCCTGGGCGGCCTTGGTGAAGCTCTCATGGCGCGCTGCAGCCTCGAAGCTGATCAGGGCAGTGGTGCTGGGTATTTTTCTGCGCATGTACGTCAACCTCACTAATGCATCGCATAAACGCTCTTTTGCGATGTTTCGGAGTGAGAAATTAGCACAACAGTATGCAAAATCCTCGTTTGTCGTGGCGCCGATCCGGGCCTAGGATCAGTCCACGTTATTTGACCCGATTCGAGAGGACACACTCATGGGCGGTAAAGCTAGCTTCAACTGGATCGATCCCCTGCTGCTGGATCAACAGCTCACTGAAGAAGAACGCATGATTCGCGACACGGCTGCGCAGTTTGCTCAGCAGAGCCTTGCGCCGCGCATTCTTGAAGCTTTCCGTCATGAGAAGACCGATCCGGCGATCTTCCGCGAAATGGGCGAGATCGGTCTGTTGGGCGCAACCATTCCCGAACAGTACGGTGGCAGTGGCCTGAACTACGTCAGCTATGGCCTGATCGCCCGTGAAGTCGAGCGTATCGACTCCGGCTATCGCTCGATGATGAGCGTGCAGTCCTCGCTGGTGATGGTGCCAATCAATGAATTCGGTACCGAAGCGCAGAAGCAGAAGTACCTGCCGAAACTGGCGTCGGGCGAGTGGATCGGCTGCTTCGGCCTGACCGAGCCTAACCACGGCTCCGACCCGGGCGCGATGATCTCTCGTGCGCGCAAAGTGGAAGGTGGCTACAGCCTCACCGGCAACAAGATGTGGATCACCAACAGTCCGATCGCCGATGTGTTCGTGGTCTGGGCCAAGGACGATGCCGGCGACATCCGCGGCTTCGTTCTGGAGAAGGGCTGGAAAGGTCTGAGCGCTCCGGCGATTCACGGCAAGGTGGGCCTGCGCGCATCGATCACCGGTGAAATCGTGATGGACAACGTGTTCGTGCCGGAAGAGAACATCTTCCCGGATGTCCGTGGCCTGAAAGGTCCTTTCACTTGCCTCAACTCGGCACGCTACGGTATCTCCTGGGGTGCGCTGGGTGCGGCCGAGTTCTGCTGGCACACCGCTCGCCAGTACACCCTGGATCGTCAACAGTTCGGTCGCCCGCTGGCCGCTACCCAGTTGATCCAGAAGAAGCTGGCCGACATGCAGACTGAAATCACCATGGCGCTGCAAGGCTGCCTGCGTCTGGGTCGCATGAAGGATGAAGGCACCGCGGCGGTCGAAATCACTTCGATGATGAAGCGCAACTCTTGCGGCAAGTCCCTGGACATCGCGCGCATGGCTCGCGATATGTTGGGCGGCAACGGCATCTCCGATGAGTTTGGTGTCGCGCGTCACCTGGTCAACCTGGAAGTGGTGAACACCTATGAAGGTACACACGACGTCCATGCACTGATCCTCGGTCGTGCGCAAACCGGCCTCCAGGCGTTCTATTAACAGGAGGACGTCCATGGGCGCGCTATCGCATCTACGGGTACTGGATTTATCGCGGGTGCTGGCCGGACCTTGGGCCGGGCAGATCCTGGCCGACCTTGGCGCCGAAGTGATCAAGGTCGAACGTCCGGGCAACGGCGATGACACGCGCGCCTGGGGGCCGCCGTTCCTTAAGGACGCTTATGGTGAGAACACCAGCGAGGCCGCCTATTACTTGTCGGCCAATCGCAACAAGCAATCGGTCACCATCGACTTCACACGCCCTGAAGGGCAGAAGCTGGTGCGAGAGCTGGCGGCCAAGTCGGACATCCTGATTGAGAACTTCAAGGTCGGTGGTCTGGCGGCTTATGGCCTGGACTATGAATCGCTAAAGGCGATCAATCCGGATCTGATCTATTGCTCGATCACCGGATTCGGCCAGACCGGTCCTTATGCCAAGCGTGCGGGTTATGACTTCATGATCCAGGGGCTCGGCGGCCTCATGAGCCTGACGGGGCGACCTGAAGGCGAAGAAGGCGCGGGGCCGGTAAAGGTTGGCGTGGCGCTGACGGATATCCTGACCGGGCTGTATTCGACCGTCGCGATCCTGGCAGCGCTTGCGCATCGGGATCACGATGGCGGTGGTCAGCATATCGATATGGCTCTGCTGGACGTGCAGGTGGCTTGTCTGGCCAACCAGGCCATGAACTACCTGACGACAGGCAATGCGCCTAAACGCCTGGGAAATGCTCATCCGAACATCGTGCCCTATCAGGATTTTCCTACGGCGGATGGCGATTTCATCCTTACCGTCGGGAACGATGGGCAGTTCCGCAAGTTCGCGGAAGTGGCCGGGCAGCCGCAGTGGGCGGACGATCCGCGTTTTGCCACCAACAAGCTGCGGGTGGCAAACAGGGCTGTACTGATTCCGCTGATCCGCCAGGCGACGGTGTTCAAGACGACCACTGAGTGGGTGGCGCAGTTGGAGCAGGCTGGCGTGCCATGCGGGCCTATCAATGACGTGGCGCAGATGTTTGCCGATCCTCAGGTCAAGGCGCGTGGGTTGGCTATCGAGCTGCCGCATGCGCTGGCCGGGATGGTGCCTCAGGTGGCGAGCCCGATTCGACTGTCGGAGACGCCGGTGGAGTACCGTTTTGCGCCTCCTTTGCTGGGTGAGCACACGTTCGAGGTTTTGCAGCGGGTGTTGGGCCTGGATGCGGGGGCGGTGTCCGCATTCAAGGCTTCGGGCGTTCTCTGATAGGTCTCTTCTATATAGAGGGGAGTTTCGGCTCCTCTATATAGGCCTCCCTTTGGGGTGTTTTGCTGCATTCTGCAGGTTATTGATAGAAAACTTGAATCAGTGCTTGACGGCAGATTCCAGATCTCTATAATTCGCCCCACTTCCGGCGCAGTCGAAGCGGAAAACTCCTTGGCAAACAATGAGTTACGCAGTTTTCGGCAGCAAGTTGCTTCAGGTCATCGAAGCCAAAAGGAAGTTGAAAAAGAGGTGTTGACAGCAGCGTGTAACGCTGTAGAATTCGCCTC
>NZ_JAHUWC010000029.1:0-3822 GCF_019219185.1 Pseudomonas sp. PDM26
GCTGATCAACAAACCGGCGCCGAACAAACAGCGCAACGTCTACCCCAATCAGCCGCAGAAGGGGTATCCGCAATGAAGCGATTGAGCCTGCTGATCGGACTGCTGTTGAGCTTGTGTGCCTGCGCCAGCGAGCCCCAACCGCCAGCGCCGCCCAACCTGCCCTATGACAGCTGGTATGTCGGTCTGGCCGCGCCGCGCTTCATGGAAGTCTGGGTCGAGACGGTGGATGTGCTTGATCAGCGTGGGTTGGCGTTTTTCGATGTTCATGGAGGCGTCGCCGGTTACACCCGCAAACCGGAAGGCTGGCACACGGGCGGTGGGAAAACGATGCCTGTGAACAATGTCGACTTGCCAGAGCGACTCTTCTTGCGCTGGCAATCGCTGGCGGAACCACAGGCGTACAAAATCAGGATCACGATTCCGCAGTGGGTACGCGACGAGATGGTCAAGCCGGAGCGGGTGTTTTGCCAAGGTTCCAAAAAGTGGAAAGACGACTATCGCGACTCCATTACCTTGGGCATGGCCCCGGGTGGCATCGTTAAGGTCTGGGTGGGTGGCGCGTGCCTGGATTACAAGGAAATCGGCCGTTTTCAGGCCGAGATCGAGCCGCTAGGCCCTTATCGAGGCAAGAGCAACGGGCAATACGTGCCTATCGAGCCTGAAAACAAAGCCTATGTTGATGCGCACGGAATTCCCTATGGCACATGGTGAAGGATTATCCGCGATGAAGCATATGAGCCTGCTCATCGGACTGCTGTTGAGCTTGTGCGCCTGCGCCAGTGAACCCCAACCGCCAGCGCAGCCCAACCTGCCCTATGACAGCTGGTACGTCGGCTTGGCGGCTCCGCGCTTCATGGAGGTCTGGGTCGAGACCGTGGACGTGCTCGATCAGCGCGGACCGTACCTGAACGGTAAAGGCATTTACTATCGGGCGCTGAAGCCCGAGGCCCAGTTGTATATCGATCAGCACGGTATTCCTTATGGCACATGGTGAAAGATTATCTGCCATGAAGCGTATGAGCCTGCTCATTGGCCTGCGCCGGTGAACCCCGGCCACCGGCACCGCCCAAACCGCCTTATGACGAGTGGGTCAGGTAGTTGATTTTTGCTGCCGATGGTCAGGTGGCGTGGAGGGGGCGGTAATGACGGATTGCGAACCGTTCGCGGATAAAAGACATCAAACAATCGACGCGCGGAAATGAAAAAGAAGGCCGGTGATCTGCGCGATCACCGGCCTTTTTACAGCTACTGCTTAGACGCGTTCAAAAATCGCCGCAATCCCCTGACCACCACCGATGCACATGGTCACCAGCGCGTAACGGCCGCCGGTGCGGTGCAGTTCGTGGATGGCCTTGGTGGCGATGATCGCGCCGGTCGCGCCTACCGGGTGGCCCAGGGCGATGCCCGAGCCGTTCGGGTTGACCTTGGCCGGGTCGAGGTCCAGTTCCTGGCTGACGGCGCAGGCCTGGGCGGCGAAGGCGATGTTGGCTTCGATCACGTCCAGGTCGGCGACGGTCAGGCCGGCGCGCTTGAGCGCCAGGCGGGTGGCCGGGATCGGGCCCAGCCCCATGAATTCCGGTTCGACGCCGGCGTGGGCGTAGCTGACCAGGCGGGCGAGGGGTTTCAGGTTGTTGGCCTGGACCGCGTTGCCACTGGCCATGACCAGTGCGGCGGCGCCGTCGTTGAGGCCCGAGGCGTTGCCCGCGGTGACCGAACCGTCCTTCTTGAACGCAGGCTTCATCGCCGCCAGCTGTTCCAGGGACGTGGCGCGCGGATGCTCGTCGACGCTGAACAGTTTGACGCCCTTGCGATCCTGGATTTCCACGGTCGCGATCTGCTCGCTGAAGTAGCCGTTGGCAATCGCGTGGGCCGCACGTTGCTGGTCTTCGAAAGCCAGGGCGTCCTGCATTTCGCGGGTAATGCCGTTGCGCGTGGCGACGTTCTCGGCGGTGATGCCCATGTGGATGCCATGGAACGGGTCATGCAGGATGCCGAGCATGTAGTCGATAACCTGGGCGTTGCCCATGCGCGAACCCCAACGGGCGGCCGGCATCAGGTACGGGCCACGGCTCATGGATTCGGCACCGGCACCGACGACGATGTCGGCATCGCCGAGCATCAGGGTCTGAGCGGCGTTGATGATCGCTTGCAGGCCCGAACCGCACAGGCGGTTGACGTTGTAGGCCGGGGTTTCCTTCGGGATGCCGGCGTTCATCGCCGCGACGCGGGAGATGTAGGCGTCGCGGGTTTCGGTCGGGATCACGTTGCCCATCACCAGATGGCCAACGAGCGCCGGGTCCACGGCGGCTCGCTCCAGGGCGGCTTTCACGGCTGTGGTCGCGAGGTCGGCCAGTGGCACGTCCTTGAGCGAACCGCCGAAGGTACCGATAGCGGTACGGGCGGCGCTGACGACGTAGATTTCCGGAGTGTTCATGGCTGGTTTCCTTTCGGTGGATTCTTGTCTGTACTGCGATTGAGCAGGGCGTTCAAGGCGGCTTTCGCCTCGTCGGTGTTCAGGCGCTGGATGAACAGCGTGTTTTCTTCGCGCAGGGTGGCTTCCAGTTCGGCCAGGGAAGCCTGCTTCATCAATTGCCGGGACTGGCGCAAGGCTTGCTGGGGCATGGCCAGAAAGCGCTGGGCGATTTTTGTCGCCGCCGCCAGGCATTGCTCGCCGTCATCGAAGGCTTCGTTGGCCAGGCCCCAGGCCACCGCTTCGTTGCCGTCCAGGCCGTTGCCCAACAGCAGCAGGCTCGCGGCACGGGCATGGCCGAGGCGGCGTGGCAGCAACAGGCTGGCGCCAAATTCGGGGCACAGGCCGATGTTGACGAACGGCATGCGCAGCTTGGCGTTACGGGTGACCAGTACCTGGTCGCAATGCAGCAGCAACGTGGTGCCGATGCCGATGGCCGCCCCGCAGACTGCCGCGATCAGCGGTTTTTGCAGGCGCGTAACGACCTTCATCAGGTGGAACGCCGGGGCGTCCAGATGCGTCGGCGGGTGCTGGAGGAAATCCACCAGGTCATTGCCGCTGGTAAAGCAGGTCGGGCCGCCAGTGATGATGATCACGCCGGTCTGCTCGTCTTCGTCGGCGGCCAGCAACAGCTCGGCCAACTGCGTGTACATGGCGTTGTTCAGCGCATTGAGCTTGTCCGGGCGGTCGACGGTCAGCGTCAACACGCCGTCGCGTCGCTCGTGTTTGATCAGGTCGGTCATCGCAGGCTCTGCAGGGTCGGTTCAGGGCTGCCACTTTAAGCGCCGGACAAACCCCGGATCTATGGCAAAACGGGTCAACTGCACTGCCGCTTTTTGCCATGCCGGCGAATCCACCGAATGCCCACGCCACTCAGGTGGACGACAGCAATATGCTGCGGCTGTACTACAGGGCGGATTACATCGGTGAAAAACCCACGGCCAGCCAGATGAACATCTCGTCGGAAACCGTGCGCATGCACCGCAAGAACCTGTACCTGAAGCTGGAGGTGGGTTCGCAGTCGGAGTTGTTTGCACTGTTTATCGAGTGGTTGCGCAGGCATTGAAAGTCAAAAGATCGCAGCCTTCGGCAGCTCCTACGGGTTTTGCGTACACCCGCAAAATGACGGTTGCACCGGACCCATGTAGGAGCTGCCGCAGGCTGCGATCTTTTGATCTTCTACTCAGGCGGATCGACCCGGTCCAGCGCCCGGTTCACCGCCAGTTCGCCCAGCATGATGACTTGCGCGATACCCAACAGCGTATTGCGATTGGTCCCCTCGGTACGGTCCGCCAGATCCATCGTCATGACATTGGCCGAGGCCAGTGACTCGCAGGCGTGAGCCAACAGGG